>JBCCOP010000024.1:0-24403 GCA_039025315.1 Planctomycetota bacterium
GGCCGTGGGCCTTGCGCTGGCGGGCGATCATCGAGACGAGCTTGCGGCCCGCGAGGCGGTGGGGCCGCGACCAGAACAGGTGCTCGAGGTAGACCGCGTCCTCGACCCAGTGCCCGACGCGGACCTCGGCCAGGTCGATCAAGACGCCGGCCGCGCCCTCGGGGGGCTCGTGGTCGGCGGGCCAGCGTGACATCGCGTTGCCCAGGTGCAGGTCGCCGTGGCACCAGTCCTCGGCCGGGCGGTTGAGCCAGCGGTCGGTCCAGGCGCCGAGTTTCTTGTGGGCGCGTTTGAGCGCGGCCTTCCACCGCTGCGGGTCGTTCACGCCGCGGTTCTGCACGTGCTTGCGTCCCCGGTCGAGGATGCCCTCCCAGTCGCGCTGCCGCGGCCCGGCGCCCGGGTCCAGCGGCACTTCGGCGGCCTGTCGATAGAACCGCCCCGCTGCGGCCACGATCAGGTCGAACTCGCGCCCGGCCCAGGCTTCGCCCAGCGGGCCGTGCGGCAGCCGCTGCATCACGACCCACGCGAAGTCGTACGCCCCGAGCGACTCGCCCTCCGCGAACAGCCGCGGCACGACGCGGTCGGCTTCCGCGTCGGACTGCAGCCGAACCAGCCAGCGCCGCTCGCGCGGCGGCACGGGCAGCTTGACCACGACCTCGTGCGGCTCGCCGGCGTCGTCGGCGAAAGTGGCGTAGCCGGTCAGCGCCCCGCCGCGCTGCCACGCGGTGCGGAACCAGTTGACCGGCGACAGCCGGCCGCCGCAGTGCGCCCGCAGCACGGGCTCGAGCGTCGCCCCGAACGGCGTGGGCGGGCAAACGGGCTGCGCTTCGGGGTCGTCGGCTGGGGCCATGGGCGAAACCGGCTCTCCTGCCCTCACCCTACCGCGGGGCGGCGTGACCGCCAAGGGTCATCGCGTTGAGCGGTCACTCGCACGGCTCACGCTTTCAGGTCCCGCCCCGCGAAGTGCGTCACCCCCACCGTCACGAACGTCGCCGAGAGCCCGAGGATCAGCGCCACGCTCTGCGCAATGCCCGGCCAGGGCGGCACGTCGTGGTACGTCCGCACCCAGAACCCGACGTGGTAGCTCATGAACCACGGCCGCAGCGCCGCGAAGTACGGCAGGTTCATCAGCACCACGTCCACGAAGAACACCGACAGCGTCAGGATCGTCGCCGCCGCCGGCTTGACCCGGAAGCACGAGAACATGAAACCCAGCGACGCGATCAGCACCGTGGCGTAGGCCAGGCACGCCACGCTCCGGGCGTACCGCCAGAGACCTTCGCCCGTGCCGTAGAACGCGAAGAGGTCTTCGTCGGGAAAGAAGATGAACAGCCGGCCTAGCCCGCCGCGGTACAGGCTCGCGCACAGCAACGCCGTGACCCCGAGGAACGCGACCAGCGTGAACGTGTACAGCACACAGGCGGCGTACTTGACCAGCAGCAGGCGGGCCCGGCCGATCGGCCGCGACAACGCCATCCGCATCGTGCCGTCCTCGACCTCCTTGGCGACGATGTCGCCGCTAATCAGCGCGACGTATAGCCCGCCGAGGAACGTGAACGAGAACGCGATCACGACGATGCCCAGCGTCAGCCCCATGTAGTGGTCGTCGAAGGCCAGCCCGTTGACCGCGAGCACCTCGCCGACGGCGTCTTTCGCCTTCGGGTGCTGCAGCAGCACGAGAATCATCGCCTGCAGCGCGACGAACGCGCCGAAGCCGATGTACGTCCGCCGGCGGGCGAAGAGCTTGACCAGCTCGTCGTTGAACTGCAGCGCGAGCAGCTTCACGCTTCCTCCCCGGAATCAGAACCGCCCACGGTGCGTAGGTAAAAATCTTCGAGTGTCGGCCGGACCGGCGCGAACCGCTCGACCGCAAAACCCGCCGCGACCAGCCCGGCGTTGACGACCGCCGGCTCGGCGTCGTCGGCCAAAGCGACCCGCCCCGTCGCCGCTTCGGCGGCCCAGTTTTTCTCGCGCAACCACGCGACCGCGTCGTCCCACCGATCGACGCCCAGCTCGACCCACCGCGGGCCCGCCGCGGCGTCCCATCGGCCCTCGAACACCTTCTTACCCCGGTGCAGCACCGCCACGCGGTCGCACAGCTTCTCGACCTCGTCGAGCAGGTGCGAACTGAACAGGATCGTCATCCCCCGCTCGCGGTTGAGCCGGGCGAGCGTCTCGCGCAGCTCGGCGATGCCGTGCGGGTCCAGCCCGTCGGTCGGCTCGTCCAGGATCAGCGTGTCGGGCTCGTGCAGCAGCGCCTGGCCCAACGCGAGGCGTTGCCGCATGCCGTGGGAGTACGCCGCCACCGGGTCGTCGATCCGCCCGGCCAGGCCGACCTCCTCGGCCACCGCGTCGATCCGCCCGGCCGGCAGCGGGCCCCCGCCGTGGCCGAACGCCCGCAGGTTCCGCCGGCCGCTGAGGTAGTCATAAAAGCACGGCGACTCGAAGATCGCCCCCACGCCCGCCAACGCCCGGCCCCGCTTCCGCAGCACGTCGTGCCCGGCGATCGCCGCGGACCCGCGGTCGGGGTAGACCTGCCCCAGCAACACGCCCAGCGTCGTGCTCTTGCCCGCGCCGTTGTGACCCAGCAAGCCGTAGACCTCGCCCGCTTCGACCGACAGCGACAGGCCCTCGACCGCCGGCCGGCCGCGGAACGCCTTGCTCACGCCGCGGACCTCAATCATCGCCTTCCCCGGCCCACCACTTCGCGGCGTCGCCCGGGTCCAGGTCCCGCATCACGTGCAGCACCCGCGCCATCGCCGGCAGCGCCTCGAGCTGCGCCGCGGTGTCGTCGCCGCGGGCGAACGCCTCGGCGTAGCCTTCGAACAGCCGGCGGAACGCCCGCAGGCTCAGGCTTTCGGGCCGCCAGCCCCGGTCGGTCAGCTCCTGGTAGACCCAGTGCGACAGCCGCGCCCGCCCCGCGTCGTCCAGGTTCAGATAGGCCGCGGCCATCTCGTCCAGGCCCATCGGCAGCGTCGCGTCGAGGAACGCGAGCCGCTGCTGGGCGCTCATCGACCCCAGCGCCCCCCGCAGCGCCTCGGCCACCGCGGGCTCGCCGCGCTGGCTCAGCGTCAGCCGACGCACCGCACGTGTCAACGCCTCGACCTGCCGCGGCCGGTCCGCGTCGTCGGCCCCGCGCACCGCCGCGGCCGCGGCGACGGCGTCGGCCGGCGTGGGCGCGGCGGACCGGGCCCACGCCGTCACCCCCGCCACGCCCGCCCACACCGCCGCCAGCAACAGGCCGGCGATCGTCCAGCGGCGGTAACGCATCCGGGTGGCGGGGCAGTCGGTCACGGGTCTACCACGTTAGCCGGTGCCCGCCGGTTCGTCGCGCGGCCCGGCCCGTACAATCCCGACCATGCCCGAGCACGGTGACAACTCCAGCGCCTACGACCTCGCCGTCGTCGCCCCGGCGCTCAACGAAGCGGGCAACGTCGGGCCGCTGGTCGCGGAGATCACGGCCGCCTTCACCGGCACCGGCCGGCGGGTCCAGGTCGTCGTCGTCGACGACGGTTCGACCGACGCGACCCCACAACAACTCAACGAGCTGTCGCGGCAACACGGACACCTCAAAGTGATCCGCCACGACACGCCACGGGGCCAGTCCGCGTCGCTGCACGACGGCATCGCCGCGGCCGCGGCCCCGCTGATCGCCACCCTCGACGCCGACCTGCAGAACGACCCGGCCGACCTGCCGGCGATGCTCGACCTGCTGCACGAAAAGAACGTCGACCTGGTCCAGGGCGACCGCTCGGCCAACCGCCGCGACCACGCGCTGCGCCGCGTCGCGTCGCTCGTCGGCCGGCTGGCGCGGCGGGCGATCGTCGGCGACACGGTGCGCGACACCGGCTGCGCCACCCGCGTGATGCGGGCCGAGTTCGCCCGTCGGCTGCCGCTGCACCGCCCGGGCATGCACCGCTTCGTGCCCGCCTGCGTCGCGGGCTTCGGCGGCCGGATCGTCGAGGTGCCCGTCAACCACCGGCCCCGCCGCGAGGGCAAGACCAAGTACGGCACGGGCCTGCTCAAGCGCGGCCTGCCCGGGCTGCGCGACTGCTTCGCCGTCCGCGCCATGATCCGCGCCGCCCGGCGGGCCGACGCCAACCCCGCCCCGGCCTCGGCATGACACGCCGCCGCCCCGCGATCGGCCTCACCGCCGCCGGCCTGCTGCTGGTCGTCCTCACCGCGGCCGCCGCCCCGAAAACACCCGGCCCACAACCCGGCGACGCCGACGCGATGAACCTCGACGACCGCATCGGCGACCTCGAACTCACCCGCGACGCCGACGCCGACGCCTGGACCGTCACCCACAACGGTCACCCCCTCACCGCCGACCAGTACCTCGACCTCATCGCGCAGCGCCAGGCCGTCCGCGACGCCGGCGGCCCGCTCTTCACCCTCTTCAACATCACGTCGTGGGTCGGCGTGCTCTGGGTCGCCCTAGGCCTCGGCGGGCAGGTGCTCTTCACCGGCCGGATGCTGCTGCAGTGGCTCGCCAGCGAGAAAGAAAAACGCTCCGTCGTCCCGCCGCTGTTCTGGTACCTCAGCCTCGCCGGCGCGACCATGCTGCTGGTCTACTTCGTCTGGCGCAAGGACATCGTCGGCGTGCTGGGCCAGTCCACGGGCTGGTTCATCTACGCCCGCAACGTCGCGCTGATCCGGAAGCACCCCCCGGAAGTTGCCACTACGACCGGCGACGCCGCGGCGGAGGGGGCGTAAGCCGTTGTCGTCCGTCCTCCGCCTGATCGACGCGAACGCCAACCGCGCCCGCGAAGCACTGCGGGTCATGGAAGACGCGGCGCGGTTCCTCCGCGACGACGCCGAGTTGGCCAGAGCGATCAAGACGCTGCGTCACGACCTGGCCGCCGCGCTGCGTTCCGTCGCCGGCCTGGAAGCGCACCGTGACACGCCGGGCGATGTCGGCACCGCGATCTCGACCCCCGCCGAGGCGACCCGCCGCGGCGCGGCCGGCGTCGCCCGCGCCGCCGGCAAACGGCTCGGCGAGGCCCTGCGGTCGATCGAGGAGTACGCCAAGACCCTGGGCGAACTCGCCGCCGGCCCGGCCGTGGCCCGCGACGTCGAGCGGCTGCGCTACCGCGGCTACGAATTGGAACGCCGGCTGAACCTCACGCTGGGCACGGGGGCCGCGCGGCCGTGGCGGCTGTGCGTGCTGCTGACCGAGTCGCTGTGCCGTTGGCCTTGGCGAGACGTGCTCGACGCCGCGCTGGGCGCGGGGGCCGACTGTGTGCAGCTGCGCGAAAAAACGCTGGATGACGGCGAATGGGTGGATCGCGCGATGTACGTCGCGCAGCGGTGCCGCGACGCCGGGGCCCCCTGCGTCGTCAACGACCGGCCCGACCTCGCGCTGCTCGCCGGCGCCGACGGCGTCCACGTCGGCCAGACCGACCTGCCCCCGGAAGCGGTCCGCCGGCTGGTGGGGACCCGGCTGCTGGTTGGCGTGAGCACCGCCAATCTCGCCGAGGCGCGGGCGGCCGTGCAGGGCGGCGCGGACTACGTCGGGCTGGGCCCGATGTTCCCGACGACCACGAAGCACAAGCCCGACCTCGCCGGGCCGGGCTACGTCGAAGCGGTCGCGGCCGACCCGATGCTGAAAGAGGTGCCCCACCTGGCGATCGGCGGCGTGACCCCCGAGAACGTTGGCCAACTCGTCGCGGCCGGAGCCCGCGGTGTGGCGGTCAGCTCGTGCGTCTGTGCGGCCGACGACCCCGGCGTGGTGGTCAAGGCCCTGCTCGCGTCGATCCCCGAGCCGGCTTGACCGTTCCGGGGGGTTCCGGGGGTCAGCCGGCCCCGGCGAGCAGTTCGTCGAGCCGCGTGACCTCCGCCGCGACCGGCCGACCCTCCACCAACACCGCGACACCCGTGCCCGGCCGGTGCTGGCCCCACCGCACCACCGCGAACGCGATCGCCGCCTGACCCCGCAGCGGCGCGGCCGTCGAGCTCGTCACCCCCCCGATCACCTTCGCCGGGTCGCCCGGCTCGACAACGTGCGACCCCGCCACCGGCAAGCCTCCGCCGTGCTCATCCTCCAGCCGCAGCCCGACCAGCAGCTTCTTCGGGTGGCCCAGCGACTTCATCCGCGCCACGACCTCCTGGCCGAGGTAGCAGCCCTTGGTGAAGCTCACCGCCGACTCGTACCCGTGCGGCCCCGGCACCTCGGCCGGCAGCGAGTCGCGGCCGAAGTCGACGTGGTACCACGGCACACCCTCTTCGACCCGCACGGTGTTAAACGCCGACCAGCCCACCGGCCGGCCCCGCATCGACGCCCGCCGCCGCGCGGCGTATTCGGCGTCCGCCGCCTCGTCGCCGCCGACCTCGTAGCCCGACCGCGTCAGCAACGCGCCGTAGACCTCGATCGCGTCGCCGCTCGGCACGACCAGCCGCACGCCCAGCATGTCGCCGAGGTCCTGGCGGTAGGCCGTGACGTGGGCCGATCGCCCGCCGTTAAGCGGCAGGTCCAGTACATGATGCGTGCCGGCCAGCGACCCGACCGCCGCGGCCCGCTCCGCCTGCGCCTCGCCCGCCGTCTCGCCCAGCAAACGCACCGCCGCCGGCCCCAGAAGCCACAGCACCTGTTTGCGGTCGGTGAGGTCTTCGAGCGTCACGTCCTCGGTGAACAGCCGCTTCTCGATCAGCTCGGCGACCCACGGCAGGTCGAACACGTCGCCCTCGAGCCAGGTGTCTTCGTCGCCGTGATGCACGATCAGATCGGCGGCGATCCGGCCCTTCTCGTCGAGCTGAAACGCCCGGACGGTTTGTCCGCCGGTGAGCCCGTTGATCTCCTGGGTGCAGAGCCGGTGGAGGTAGTCCTTCACATCCGCCCCGGTCAGCCGCAGCACGCCGCGCTGCGGCAGGTGCATCACGCCGACGCGTTGGCGGATCGCGGCGTACTCGGCCTCGTACCCCCCGCCGAAGCTCGGCTCGCCGAACGACTCGGCGACCTCGACGACCGACCCGTCGGGCCGCGGCGGGCCGTAGACCATCGTCACCGCGTTGAGGCGGTCGTACAGGGCGGGCCAGTCGGCGGCGGCGGTCTGCTCGGTCATGCCGCGAAGCTTAGCCGCGGCCGGCGGGGCCGCCGCGATTGGCCGGGGCCGGCGGTTTGCCCTACAACACGCGCCCGCGGCGGATCGACGCGCCGCCCGACCCCCTGAAACTTTTTCAACGGAGCCCCCGCCATGCCCAAGCAGACCGTCGCCGACCTCGACCTCGCCGGCAAGAAGGTGCTGATGCGCTGCGATTTCAACGTGCCGCTGGACGACGACAAAAACGTCACCGACGACCGGCGGGTGCGGATGGCGCTGCCGACGATCCAACACGTGCTCGACGCCGGCGGGTCGGTGATCGTGATGTCGCACCTCGGCCGACCGAGCGGGTCGCCCGACCCCGACTACAGCCTCAAGCCCGCGGCCGACAAGCTCGGCGAGCTGATCGGTCAGCCGGTGTTGTTCGCCGCCGACACGGCCGGACCGGACGCCACGGCCAAAGCCGGCGCGCTGGGCGCGGGCCAGGTCCTCTGCCTCGAGAACGTCCGCTTCAACGCCGGCGAGAAGAAGGGCGACGACGCCGACTACAACGCGAGCCTGGCGTCCTTCGGCGACGTCTACTGCAACAACGCGTTCGGCACCTGCCACCGCACGCAGGCGTCGATGTACGCCGTGCCCCGGAAGATGAAAGACGACGGCAAGCCCGCGGTGGTGGGCTTCCTCGTCGAGAAAGAAATCAAGTACCTGGCCGACACGCTGGCGGACCCCAAGCGGCCGTTCGTGGCGATCCTCGGCGGGGCGAAGGTCAGCGACAAGATCAACGTGATCGACAACCTGCTGGGCATCTGCGACAAGGTGCTGATCGGCGGGGCGATGGCGTACACGTTCAGCCTGGCCGAGGGCGGGAAGGTGGGCGGGTCGCTGGTCGAGCCGGACAAGGCGGACCTGGCGAAGTCTTTGGTCGAGAAGGGTGGGGACAAGTTGGTGCTGCCCGTCGACACGCACGCCGGCGACGGCTTCTCGGCCGACTGCGCGAAGATGGTGGTGAAGTCGGGCGAGGTCCCGGACAGGTACGAAGGCCTGGACATCGGGCCCGAGACGGCCGCGCTCTACGCCGGGATCGTGCGGGACGCGGCGACGGTGGTGTGGAACGGGCCGATGGGCGTCTTCGAGATGCCGCCGTTCGACGCCGGGACCAAGGCCGTCGCCGAGGCGATCGCCGAGGTCGCTTCCGGGGGAGGGACGAGTATCATCGGCGGGGGCGACTCGGCCGCGGCGATCGAGCAACTCGGCTTCGCCGACCGGGTCAGCCACGTGAGCACCGGCGGCGGCGCGTCGTTGGAGATGCTCGAGGGCAAGACCTTCGCCAGCGTCGAGCTGCTGGACGACAAGTAAAAGATCACGGCCGCGACAGGGACACACACGGGAGACACGCCATGACGAATCGACGCCCGGAACGAAGCCTCGGCCTATGGAAACCCCTCGCCGCCTTCTGCCTGGCCGCGTGCTGGTTCGCCCCCGCCCCGGCGCAAGACGCCCCGCAGCAAGCCAAGTCCCTCGGGCCGCTGGCCGAGTTCCTGCTCTACGGCGACGACCCCGACGGGCCGTGGATCGGCCAGACCGACGGCAACGGCTACCGCCTGATCAACCCCGACGACGAGGGCGCAATCACCTACTTCTACCTCCAGCCGCCCCCGGCCGACGACGGCAAACGCACCCTCGAGGTCACCACCGTCGTGCTGCAGGGCGACGGGATGGCCGGGCTGCTCTACGGCTTCACCGAACAACCCAAGCAGTACCACCTGGTCACCGTCGACGCCGGCGGGCAGGTCACCGTGTTCCACCGCCCCCCGGAGGGCGGGCTCAGCCGGGTCTTCGGCGCGATGATCGAGCGGAACGACGCCGGCGACGGGGCGCCGGCCGGCCCGGCGCCGATCACCTTCCGCCTCGTCGAGAAGGGCGGCACGGCCCGCGTGGACGTCAACGGCGTCACCGTCGGCACGATCGACGGCCCGGGCGCGGGCTCCGGCGGCCTGGGCATCGCCGCCGCCGGGCGGATCGACACGCTGTTCCTGGACTTCAAGCTCGGGGTCGTCGGCGGCGAGTGAGGCCGGGCGGACAAGTCCGCCCGCCACCCGTTACTTCCGGGGGTCAGCGCGCCGGCTGGATCGGGTCCCAGCTGCCCGAGAGGTTGAGGTCGCGGTTGGGGTTGTAATTCAGGTCGTTGGTCAGCACGAACCGGCCGGCCCCGTCGGTGTAGACGTTCTCGTAGTGGTTGGGGATCTCGACCTGCGTGCCGTCGCCGACGTCGAAGGGGGTGACCTCGCGGACGGCATCGACCTGGCGTTGGTGGCCGGCATCGCGGATGGCCTCGCGGTTGGCGTGCCCGGTGGCGATGATGTCGTTGGTCTCCTGGCGGATCTGCTGCATCTTGGCGTTGTGCCTCTGCCAGTCGCGCTGCCGCTGCTCCTGGCCGCGGCGCTGGATGCGGGCCATCTCCGCGTAGTGGCGGTTCATCTCGGCCTGCCACTTCGGGTCGGGGCGCAGCGTCCGGAACACGGTCATCATCTCGGGGTCGGTCAGGTAATCGCTGCCGACCGGGCCGCGCAGGCTGATCATCGTCGTGATGGCCCAGTTCCCGCCCTCGAGCTGCCCGTTGACGAACCGGATGTAGTACTGCCAGGCGACGAGCACCTGTTCCTCGAGCTCGACGCCCTTCTCGGTGTAGCGGAGCTTGACCACGGTCGCCTGGGTGTCGAAGGCGGTCTGCATGCCGAGCTGCGCGCCCGTCTGGTTCTGCTGCTGCGCGATCTGGTACATCGTCGCGGACTGCTGCTGGAGCTGCTGGGTCATCGTGGGCTCGGGCTCTTCGGAGACGAGCCGGAGGTTGGTCACGTCGGGGTCGGGCTGGGCTTGGGCCACTTCCATGAGCCACTTGCCGGGCGACTCGGGCAGCGGGTAGTAGAAGTTGCCGCTGCGGGTGGGCGAGAAGTTCTGGGCCGGCTGCCGGTTGGAGAACTCGAAGGACATGGTGGGCAGGAACTGGACGGCCCGGCCGTCGGGGGCCGCGAGCTCGAGGTTCATGAAGACGGTGTTGGCGAAGTACTGGTTCCCGGGCCGGATCATCCCGCCCTCGATGGCCCAGTCCTCGGGTACGAGCATCGTGAAGGCGGGCTGATTATGCATGCCCGGGTCCGTCACCGTGTGCTTCTTGAAGACCGTCGGGGTGTCGGCGGACGACGCGGCGGGGGCGGGTTGGCGCTCGGCCGGGACGGGTTGGGGGTCGCGGTCGAAGGTGGGAAACGGCGCGTCGGGGTCGACCGCCGCGGCTCGGGGCCGCGGCGCCTCGGCCGGGGCGTTGGCCGCGGGGGCCGACGCGGCGGGGGCTTCGGGCGGCGCTGCCCGCTCAACGATCGGGGTTTCAGACCAGCTGTCGGCCCGGACCGCTTCCGCGACCTCGGCGGGTTCGCTGGGCGGCGGCACAGGCGACGCGGAAACCGCCGCAGGCGGGGCCGCGGTTTCACCCCCGGAACCGACCTCGACCTCCGCCCCGGCGAGCATCTCGGACACCACCCGCTCGATCTCCTGCTCGCTCGCGCCGGCCTCGACCATCGCCGCCACCCGCTCGGCCACCCGCGCCCCGAGCGCGTCGCCCGCCGCCGCCGGCGTGTCCGACTCGCCGCAGCCCCCCACCACCGCCGACACACCCAACACCGCAACCCACCCCGTCGACCGTCCGAACGTTCTCCGCCGCATCGCTGCCCCTTTCGTGGTTCTCATCAGACGTTCCGTCGACGGCCACGATAACCCCGCCGGCCGGGGCCGCAAGACAAAACCACCACCACCCTGCCGAACCGTGCATCCGAAACGCGGCCCTTGCCGTATCGTGAAGGGATGAATCACCACCGCCCCGCACGGACCGCCCCGGGATGGATCGCCTCCGGGTGGACCGCCGCCCTCGCCTTGTCGCTGCTGCTGCCCGCCGGGCCCGCCGCGGCGCAGGTCGGCAGCGCCCTGGTCGTCGTGCCCTGGCAGCCCGGCCGCGCGGTGGGGGCCACCAACTTCTTCCTCGGTCAGAGCACCGAGACCGACAACGCCGGCCAGGACCTGGACCTCAGCCGCGCGGTGAGCTTCGGCCGCTTCCGCCTCGACACCGACGACCCCCGGGCCGTGAGCTTCGGCTGGCTCTACGACCAGCTCGACTTGCGCACCGACGACCCCGCCCTGCCCGAGCGGCTGGTCAGCACGGCCGTCGCCGCCGGCATGGGTCTGGGCGAAGTCGTTGACGGCTGGGACGTGGGCTTCTCCGCCGGCGGCGGCTTCGCCGGCGACACCCCGTTTACCGACGAGGACGCCTGGTTCGGCCTCGCCAGCGTCTACGCGACCCGCCGCCTCGACGAGCGACGCTTCCTCACCCTGCTGCTGGACTACGACGGCAGCCGGGCCTTCCTGCCCGACTGGGTCCTGCCCGGCTTCCAGTACACCGTCGTCGAGTCGCCGTCGCTGCGCTACTCCGTCGGCCTGCCGTTCAGCAACCTCGTCTACACCCCCGACGACCGCTGGAAGATCGACATCACCTACTTCATCCCGCTCGGCGGCGAGGCCCAGATCGATTACGCGATCGACGACCGCTGGACCGCCTTCGGCCGCTACTCCTCGAGCCAACGCGGCTACCACCTCGACGGCGACAACGAGAACCGCCGGCTGTTCTTCCGCCAGGACCGCCTCGAGCTCGGCGCCCGCTACGCGCCGGCCGACGGCTGGACCTGGACCTTCGCCGGCGGCTGGGCCTTCGGCCAGGAGTTCACCCGCGGCTTCGACACCCGCGACGACGACGACGTCCGGGACGTCGACGACGCCGCGTTCTTCCGTATCGGGCTCGACCTGTCGTTTTAAACCGAGGCCACGCCGCTTAAGCGGCGTGGCCCGCGAACCACGGATCACCTCCACGCGGCGTTACCATGCGCCGCATGCCCAAGCCCGACCTCGCGCAGAAGCCCGACCGCCCGCTGGTGCTGCCCTCGATCCTCGCCGCCGACTTCGCCCGGCTCGGCGACGACGTCGCCGACGTCCTGGACCGCGGGGCCGACGGCATCCACGTCGACGTCATGGACGGCCACTTCGTGCCGAACCTCTCGATGGGGCCGCCCGTGATGAAGTCGCTGCGGCGGCGCTTCCCCGACGTGTTCTTCGACGTCCACCTGATGGTGACCAGCCCCGAGCACTTCGTCGATCCGTTCGCCGAGGCGGGGGCCGACCACGTCACCTTCCACATCGAGGCGACCGCGGGCCGCAAGACCCACCACGAGTACGACCTGATCCGGCAGATCAAGTCGGCCGGCTGCACGGCCGGGGTCTGCTTCAACCCCCCCACCACCGCGGCGTCGGTCGAGCACCTGCTCGACGAGGTCGACCTCGTGCTGGCGATGTCGGTCCACCCCGGCTTCGGCGGCCAGTCGTTCATCCCCGAGGTGCTCGGCAAGGTCCGCAAGCTGGCGGGCCGGATCAAGCGGGCCGCCGCGGCGAACGCCGACGAGTACACCGAGTCGGGCAAGTCCGCCGAGGCGGTGGCGACCACGCGGCTGGAGATCGACGGCGGCGTCGGCCCGGACAACGCCGCCGCGGTGCTCGCCGCGGGGATCGACACCGTCGTCGCCGGCTCGGCCGTCTTCCACGCCGCCGACCGCGCCGCCGCGATCGCCGCGATCAAGGCCGCGGCCGACGATTGACGATGATCTGTGGTCGGCTTAGCATCCGACGCGTCGGAAAATCCCGCACCGAAGGCCCATGGTGTAACGGTAGCACGACTGGTTCTGGTCCAGTTAGTCGGGGTTCAAATCCCTGTGGGCCTGTTCGGGGGAGCGTTCTTTGGTTCATCCAAAGCCCGGGGGCGGCCGCCCCCGGGCTTTATGTCTGACACCACCATCGCCAAAGAGCGGGGTTCCCGGAGTCACCCCTTCACGGCACCGCTGGTGAGGCCGGCGATGAAGTCTTTCTGCAGCAGCAGGAACAGCCCGAGTACCGGGGCCACCGCGACGAGCGTGCCGGCCATGATCATGCCGTACTCGATGCTGAACGGCCCGCGGAGCTGGGCGACCGCGACGGCAAGCGGGTACTTCTCCGGGGTCTGGATGATGATCTGCGGGCCGATGAAGTTGGTCCACGTGCCGAGGTAGGTGATCAGAATGAACGCGCCGACCATCGGCTTGACGACGGGCAACCCGAGCTGGAAGAAGATGCGGGCCTCGGAGCAGCCGTCGATCCGGCCGGCCTCCATCAGCTCGGTGGGCATCGACGACAGGAACGCCGCGCGGAACAGGTACACCCCGAACGCCGGGGCGACGCCCGGCAGGATCAGCCCGGCGTAGGTGTCCAGCAGCCCGAGCTGGTGCAGCAGCACGTAGCCGGGCGCGATCAGCAGCGCCCCCGGGATCACGATCGCCCCCAGGACGACGGCCTCCAGGAAGACCCGGCCCGGGAAGCGGAACTTCGCCAGCGCGTAGCCGCCCATCGCCGCGCCCAGCGTGGCCAGCACGCTCATCACCGACGCGAAGAAGAAGCTGTTGAGCACGGCCCGCAGGAACGACGACTCGCCGATGCGGGCGTCGGTCCACAGCCGGGCGAAGTTACTGAGCGTGAAGCCGGCCCAGTCGATGTTCCACCACGGCCCGCCGTCGGCGACGGGCCAGAACGGGCCGGTGAAGAAGGTTTCGTTGTTCTTGAACGACGAGAAGATCAGGTAGGCGAAGGGCACAAGCGTGACCAGCGCGAAGACCGTCAGCGGGCCGTAGACGAAGATCGGGGTGGTCCAGCGGGGTCGCATGCGGATGGCGTTTAGTCGGTGCCGGGGTCGGAGAGCTTGTTCTGGATCAGGGCGAAGACGAAGAGCACGACGGCGATGACCCAGCCGATGGTGCTGGCGTAGCCGAGGTCGCCGGCGTCGAAGCCCTTGGCGAACAGGTGCATGACGGGGGTGAGCCCGCGCTGGCCGGGTCCGCCGTCGGGCCCGATGAGCAGGTACGGCAGCTCAAAAAGCTGCACGCTGCCGATCAGCGAGAGCAGGACGACGAACGTCGCGATCGGCCGGATCGCCGGGATCGTCACGTGCACGAACCGCGACCACGGCCCGGCCCCGTCGACCTGGGCGGCCTCGACCAGGTCCTTGCTCACGTTCTGCAGCGCCGCGAGGAAGTAGATCATGTTGAAGCCCACGTACATCCAGAACGACGCGATGATCATCGCGGGCATGGCGAACTCGGCGGTCCAGCGGAACTCGATGTCGAACACCCAGGCGTCGGGGTAGAACGGCACGACGCGGTCGAACATGAGCGTGGTCTGATAGAGCGCGAGGTTGATCAGCCCGTTGTTGGGCGCGAACAGCAGGCCGAAGATGATCGCGACGAAGACGAGCCCGACGAGGACGGGGGCGAAGAAGATCAGCCGCCAGAAGCCGCGGGCGCGGATGTCGGGGCGGTTGAGCAGCAGGGCGAGCCCGAGGGAGGCGGGCAGCTGGATGAACATCGAGCCGGCGGTGAAGAGGACGATGTTGAGCAGGCTGCGGTAGAAGTCGGGGTCCTGGGTGAAGAGCCACTTGAAGTTGTCGAGGCCGACGAAGATGCGGGCGCTCAGGCCGTTGGTCTGCAGGAAGACCAGCCCGACGGACTGGAGCAGCGGGACGATGGTGAACAGGGCGAAGGCGGCGAGGAACGGGGCGATGAAGAGGTAGGGCGCGAGCGGGACGCGTCGCCGGCGGCGGGGCGGCTTGGCGGCGGGCGCGGCGTGGCGCTCGGCCAGCGGCGGTGGCGTCGGGGCGGCGGGGGTGGGCGGAGTGACGGCGCTCACGGCGACGCGGCCCCTTCCGGGGGGTCGAAGTCGAGGAAGGCGTTGCGGGCTATCTGCTGCTCAACGCGCTCCGCGGCGAGGCCGAGGAGCCGGCGGGCTTCGGGCAGCAGCGACGCGCGGTCGTAGACCCCGCGGCGGTCGGCGTACGCGCGGAGCCGGTCGGCGGCGCGGTCGATCTCGGTGCGGGCGATGACGCGGAACGGGTGGCTCGGCCGCAGCGGGACGTGCGGGGCCGCCTCGATAAACAGCGAGCCGCTGGGCTGGCCGGAGAAGTACGGGTCGGGGCGGTGGTAGAACGGCTCGTCCCAGAAGTCGGTGACGGGCGAGATGATGTTGCTGACCTCGAAGAGCTGCTCGGCGACGTCGCGGGAGAGGTAGAGGTGCTTGGCGAAGCCCCAGGCGTCTTCGAACTGGCCGGCGTCTTGCGTGGCCCGCGGGATGCCGAGCATCGTGCCGCCCCGGACGGTGGTCCGCCGGCCGCCGGGCTCCCACGCGGGCAGGGGCATGAGCTTGATCTTGCCGCCGAGCTGCGACAGGTCTTGCTTCCACACGCCGGCGAGCCAGTCGGGCATCATCGCGGCGACGACCCGGCCGTCGAGCTTGAGCTGGTTGCCCCCGGCGTCGAACTCGCGGGCGTCGACGGCGATCCGGCCCGGGCCGACGCACCACTCGACCGCGGTGCTCAGCACCCGGGCGTTGGCCTCGGAATCGACGATGAGGTTGTCGTCGGCGTCGAACGTGCCGCCGCCGGCCTGCAGCAGCAGCATCTCCGTCGCCTCGCTGTCGCTGTACCAGTAGTTGAGCAGGTAGCGGTCGGCCCGGCCGTCGCCGTCGAGGTCTCGGACCGCGCCGCCCAGCAGCCGGGTGAAGTCGTCCCACGTCTCGATCTGCGACACGTCGACGCCCAGCTCGTCCTCGACGATGTCCGCCCGGTAGGCCAGCAGCACCGGGTGCACGTCGTGCGGGATGCCGAAGACCCGGCCGCGGCTGGTCCACGGCGAGAACGACGCCGGTGTGATCTTTTCCAGGATGCCTTCGTCGCGCAGCCGGTCGGTCAGATCGACGAAGCCGACCGCTTCGATCGGCCCGGAGACGAACTTGTAAAAAGAATTCGCCTCGACCTCGATCAGATCCGCCAGCGGCGTCCCGGACCAGAAGCCGTTGAGCGTCCGCCGCTCGAGCGCCCGGCCCTCGAGCGAGTAGAGCGTGATCGGCTCGGTCGTGGAGTCTTCCCCCCCGGAAGCCGCGGCCGCCTCGGCGTTCCACGCTTGCGTCAGCGGCTTGTACAGCTCGACGTGGTTGCGGGCGAACGTCCAGAACTCCAGCCCCGGCCGCTGCGGGATCGGCAGGGCGAAGACCAGCACGCTGGAGACCGCGGCAATGAACAAGATGATCCAGCTGCCGGGCGACAGGGTGTCGAGCGGACGCCAGCCCGAGCCGGCCGACGGCGGAGATGAGTGAGGCTTGTCCGGCAAGACGACGACCAATGGGGTGAAGCAGACCACAAGCAGGACGCGAGCGGTCCGGAGTGAGACAGTGGCTGGATTGTAACGGGCCGCGGGATACACCGGCCGCTCCGGGGGCGGGCCGGGTGAACCGGCTTGGGGGTTTGGTCGATGTCCAAGGTCGTGGTATGGTTACACTGCAGCGGCGAGGAGGCGAGATGGGACGTCGGGGTCTGGGTGGGACAGGTCGGTGCGGGCTCGGCCGAGGGCCTTGGTCTCTCGCGCGGGGGTGGTGGCTGAGCCGACGCGTGCGGGCCAGCCGACGGCGTCGGCTGCACGGCGAAGTCCACCTGCTGCGGGGCGAGCTGGCGGCGCTGCGTGGGGAGATCGACGCGCTGCGTCGGCGTAACGCGGAAGTTGAAGACCTGTCTTCGCAGCTGATGCGGTTCAGCCAAGGGCTGGCCCACGCCGGCCGGCACGACCCGCTGACCGGGCTGCTCAACCGCGGGGCGTTCGAGGCGGCGTTGGCGGACATCCACGCGGCGTCCCACGCCGGCGAGGCCGACCCGCCGCGGCCCTACGCGGTGATGATGATCGATGTCGACTGCTTCAAGGGCTACAACGACCGGCTGGGCCACCCGGCCGGGGACCGCTGCCTCAAGGCCATCGCCTCGGCGCTGCGGGGGGCGGTGCGTCGCCGCGACTTCCTGGCCCGCTACGGCGGCGAGGAGTTCGTCGTCCTGGCGCCCGACCTCGGAGCCGACGCGGCGGCGACGCTCGCCGACCGGCTCTGCGACGTCGTCCGCGGGCTCGGCTTGCCCCACCCCGCCAACGCCGCCGGGCCCGTCGTGACCGTCAGCGTCGGCTTGGCGGTCGGGCTCGCCTCGACCGACGACGCCCGCCCCCCCGCCGAGGTCGTCCAGGCCGCCGACCGCCGGCTCTACGCCGCCAAAGACGCCGGCCGCGACCGCGCCCGGGTCGCCTGACCCCCCCTGGCTTGGCCCGGCTTGCCCCGCTTACGCAGCCCGCACGCCCGGACCGCCGCGGCGGTTTCTGCGTCGAGCCGTCGCGTTTTCTGTGTGAGCCCCCGGCCGGTTCACCGATACGACCGATAAGCCCGCCCCTCCCGGCGGGTGTTGGACGATCCCATGCCCACCGTGCCGCCCATCGTGCCCCGACGGATCGCGGCCCTGGGGCTCGCCGCCTTGCTGACCGTCCCGTCCGCCGCCGACGCCGCCGCCCCGGCCCTCGCCGACCGCGTCCCCGCCGACGCCGTCGCCTACTTCGGCTGGGCCGGCACCGCCACGCTGACCGACGACTACCGGGCCTCCACCCTCCGCGAGGTCCTAGAACAGTTCACCCAACCGTCACCCGGCCCGCCGGGACTGCCCCCGGCCCCGACGCTGCCCCCACCGCTCGGCGACCTGCTGCGGCCGCTCGTCGGACCCCACGCCGACGACCTGATCGACGTGAGCCGACGCGGTGCGTTCGCCGCTTACCTCACCGCCGACCCCGACGCCGCGCCGCCCGCGCTCCGACCCGTGCTGCTCTGGCGGCCCGACAGCGCCGACGACCGCAAGGCCCTGATCGCCGCGCTCAAAGCCGTCCCCGCCCGCGGCCCGGCACCGCCCCGGCTCGTGGTCGACGGCCCGGTCGTCGCCCTCGACCTGTCGCCCGACCCCGACCCGCCCCTCGACCCCCCCGCCGCCCTCGCCGACGCCCCCGCCTTCCGGGCCGCCCTCGCCCCGCTGGGCGAAACGGGCCCGCTCATCGCCTACCTCGACACGGGTCGCCTGCTCGCCTGGGTCGACGCCGACGCCGAGACCGCCCCCGGCGACGCGCCGTCCTGGTCCGCCCTGCTCAGCCCCGACCCGCTCGGCCCGCTGGTCGCCACCGCCGGGTTCGACGGCCGGGCCTGGCGCACCCGCGCCCACCTCGCCGCCCCCACGCCCCGCCGTGGCCTGCTCGGGCTGCTCGACACCCCCGCGCTGACCGCCGACGACCTTGCCCGACCGCCCCGCGATACGCCGTGGTTCGCCGCCGTGTCCCTCGACCCGACGCTCCTGATCGACCGCGTCCGCGAAGCGACGCAGGAGGCCGGCCCCGCCGTCAACGACCGCTTCGAGGCCGGCCTCGCCGACGCCTCGGCCCGCCTCGGCGTCAACCTTGAGGAAGACCTCGTCCGCGGCCTCGGCCCCGCCTGGCTGCTCTACCCCGACCCCGACGCCCTCGGCCCCGGCCCCGACAGCCTCACCCTCGTCAACCCGCTCCGTCAACCCGACGGCGTCCGCCGCGGCCTCCACGCCCTGTCCCTCGCCGCCCAACGCAACGCCCGATCAACCCCTCCCGACACGACACGTCATGGCCTGGCCGCCGAACGCGAAGCCCTGTCGCCCGCCGGCGTCGAGACGACCCGGCTCAACCCCATCGACCCCCGCCTCGCCTCACTCGGAGCGCCCTGCTGGGCCGTCCCCGATGACCGCCTCGTCATCGCCCGCCACCCCGCCGCCGTTGCCGCCGCGGCCGACCGCCCCGACCGCCCCGGCTCGGTCATGCTCCACGACGACCTGATCGAACTCCGCGAACGCATCGGCACCCGCCGCCTCACCGCGCTGTTCTGGGCCGACCTCCCCGCCACCGCCGGCCGCGCCTACCCCCGCCTCCACCGCCGTTTGCAACCGCACCTGCCTCCCGACACCACCTTCCCCCCGCTCGGCCGCCTCCGCCCCCTGCTCGAACCCGCCCACGCCTTCACCTGGGTCGACGACACCGGCTGGCACCTCGAAGCCCACACCCCCTTCCCCGCCGCCGCCCTCCTCGGCCCGCTCGGCCAGGCCCTGCCCGAGTAACGCGACGCCCTCACTTCGTCCCCCGCGGCCCGCCGTCGCGGAAGTACTTGTCGCGGATCGCCTGTTCCAAGTCGACGCCGTTGATGTTCGCCAGCGTGCACAGCCACGCCAGCACGTCCGCGAACTCGCCGGCCGGGTCGTCGTCGCCCGACGTGTCGCCGCCCTCGCCCGCCGCCTTGTGCAACGCCGTCGCCAGCTCGCCGACCTCTTCGACCAGCCACATGAACGTCCCGGCCGTGCCGCGGGCGCTGTCGGTGGCGTGGTACTTGCGGTGGATGTGCCGCTGGAAGTCGCGGAACGTCAGCGGCAGCTCGTCGGGGCTCGCGTCCATCCCCGCAGTCTACCCCCGGAATCTACGGCAAAGCCGCTCGCGGCTTAGCGCTGCTTCCGCGTGAACGTTCACGCCAGGCCCGCCGCAGCCGCACCCACCCCGCGTAGCCCATCACCCCCGCCAACGCCGCCGCCGCGGCGTGGCCGAACCACGTCAGGCCTTCGTGATGGTGCCCGGCCGCCGCCGCCGCGGGCAGCCGCAGCGACTCGGCCGTGAACACCGCGTCCAGCAACAGCCCCGACCCGACCGCCACGACCAGCACCGTGCCGAGGTAGATCAGCCCGGTCGTCCGCCCCATGACCCGCCACGTCACGGCGACCGTCGCCGCGTTCGTCGCCGGCCCCGCGATCAGGAACGCCAGCACCGCCCCCGGCGACGCGCCCACCGCCAGCAATCCCAGCCCCACCGGGATCGACGCCGTGGCACAAACGTAAAGCGGCGCGCCCACCGCCACCGCCGCCAGCATCGCCACCAGTCCCCCGCCGAGATACGGGCTCAAGACATCCGCCGGCACCCAAGCCGTCAACGCCGCCGCGACCACCAGGCCCAGCGTCAACGACCCCACCAAATCCGCCGGCAGCGTCACCACCGCGTAACGCACCGCCCGCCACCACTTCCCCCCCGCCCCCTCGGGCTCACCCACGCAACACGACGACCCGCACCCCGGGGCTTCCACGATTTCGTCCCGCGCCTCGTGCCGCGTCACGAGGTCGATCAACCACCCGCCCACGACCCCCGTCACCAACGCCACCACCGGCCGGACCACCGCGAACAACGGCCCCATCAGCGCGTACGTCGCCGCGATCGAGTCCACCCCCGTCTGCGGCGTCGACAACAGAAACGACGACGACGCCCCCCGGCTCGCCCCCCGCCGGTACAGCCCCGCCCCCACCGGGATCACCCCGCACGAGCACAGCGGCAACGGCACCCCGAACACCGCCGCCTTCACCACCGGCCGCACCCCGCCCCGCCCGAGGTGCCGCTCGATCCACCGCGGCCGGAACCACACCCACAGCACCCCCGCCGCCAGGAACCCCAGCAGCAGCCACAGCGCCATCGCCGCCAGCGTCGCCCAAAACGCGGTGAACCATTCGATCACGTTTCAATGATACGCCGCCGCCGTCCCGGCCCGCCTCACCCGCCGATTCATCTTGTTTTTACGGTTGAAATCAAAGTGAAAGACAAAATCCGGAATTAGGAATCCGGTAATGGTACCCATAGTGTTTTTCCGCACGTGTCATAGAACCGAGCCCGATTTTTCGAACCGACCCGAAAGGAAAAACTCCCCATGAAACGCACCCTCTACCGCAAAGCCCTGTACGCCGCCGCCTTCACCGCGGCCCCGATCGTCGGCCTATCGGCCGCCTCCGCCGACGAAAACCACGACGCCGGCGTCACCGAGCGGCAAGCCGAACTCGCCACCCCGCCTTCGTCCGAACGTGCCGGCTACGGCGAGCGTGACGTGATCGAGAACGGCAGCCTCGCCGAATCGATCGAATCCGCCGAAGGCGAAACCAGCTCGGCCAACGCCGAAGCCAACCGCAAAGAGAAGGCCCAGCGTTTCGACGCCCCGGCGTCCGAGCGGGCAGGCTACGGCCAGATGGACCCGGTCGATACCAACAACCAAGCCAAACGCAGCAGCACGGCCGAAAGCTCGACCGACAAGATGATGCAGGTCAACGGTCGTATTGTCGACGCGGCTAGTTTTTACGGCAAGTCGGACGTTGTCGCGGGCCAGGCGGGCCACGTACTCATCACTAATGACGGGCAGGCACACTTGCTGCTCCCCGCTCAGCAAGTCGAGCTGCACGATCACAGCGAGAAGATGAAGTCAACCGGTCAAGACAACTCGGACCTGCCGCTCGCTTCGTACCGCAATGACCGCGAATCGCCGGCCGCCTATCCCACGCCTGGCAGCGGCTTCGACGACGACATGATCGTCGCGGCCGGCGCCGACGAAGGCACCGCAAAGGCGCAAGAAAACGAATCGACCGCCGATGCCGATCAAACGGTTATGCGGCAGATCGAAGCCGAGGCTTTCCTGACCGACTACGCCGGCCTCAGCGAAGTCACCCTCTTTGGCCACGCCGTCGATCAGGCCGGGCTCAAGGCTTTCATCGTCAAGTCCGCCGTGGCCGACGACAGCGTCGCCTTGCGGGCCGCGGAGTAATCCGGCCGACGGATGATTGAATCAGATCAGACTGATCGGCCCGGCGGCCACCAACCGCCGGGCCGTTTTTTTGTTCCGCGTCTTTACCTCTCCACGTGGCCCGCCCCACCACCGCCCAGCAGCGACAGCCGCGCTTCGGGCAGCACCTCGAGCCAGTACCGCGACCCCCGCCGCTGCACGTACACCGGGCAGCCCAGCGTCGCGGTCAGGTGTTCCGGCGTCATCACGACGTCCGGCGGGCCGACCGCGTGGAGATGCCCGTCCCGCATCAACGCCACCCGGTGCGTCGCCGCCGGCAGCTCCTCGACGTGGTGCGTGATCAGCAGCACCGCCGGCGGCCGCGGCCCGGCCAGCAGCTCGTCGAGCGTCGCCAACATGCACTCCCGCCCCAGCACGTCCAGCCCCGCCGTCGGCTCGTCGAGGATCAGCAGCTCCGGCCCGGCCACCAACGCCCGCGCCAGCACCGCCCGCCGCTGCTCGCCCGTCGACAGCCGCCCGAAAACCGCGTCCCGCCGGTGCCCGAGGCCGACGCGATCCAGCGTGGCCCGTGCCGCTTCGATCTGCCCGTCGCCCGGCCGGTCGTAACGCCCCACCGTCCCGAAGAAGCCCGTACACACCGCCTCGGTCGCCGACAGCTCGGCGTCCACCACCGCCCCCGGAACGTGCATCTCACCGCTCGGGTCGACCGCCGGCGCGACCACCCCGACCCGACGCCGCAGCCGACGCACGTCGGTCCGCCCCAGCGTCTCGCCCAGCACCCGCACCTCGCCCGCCGACACCGCGACCTGACCCAGCAACGCCCGGCTCAGCGTCGTCTTCCCGCAGCCGTTGGCCCCGAGAAGCGCCGTGCACCGCCCCGCCGGCAGCGCGAGATCGACCCCGTCCAGGATCGTCGTCCCGCCCCGCCGCACCGTCACCCCGACCAGCTCCGCCGCGGGTTGGGTTGAGGTGTCCAGATCGCCCACGCCGGGAGGGTACCATCGCCCGCCGTGCCCCCCCGCCGCCGCGCCACCGACGAACGCACCCTCCTCCGGCTCACCGGCCTGCCCACCGCCGCCGGCCGGGAAGACCGCGTCGTCGCCTGGGTCCGCCGCTGGGCGAAACGCCGGCGTGACGTGAGCCTCCGGACCGACCGCTACGGCAACCTGCTCATCGCCCGCCGCGGTCAGCGCCAAACCAACGCCCCCCCGCCGATCCTGTTCACCGCCCACCTCGACCACCCCGCGTTCGTCGTGACCGAAGTCAGCGGCCGGGAGCTCACCGCCGAGTTCCGCGGCGGCGTCCACGACGACTACTTCGTCGGCACCGCCGTCCGCCTCCAACGCTCGATCGACCCGCCCCGCGGCGTCGTCCAATACCTCGACCCCGCTTCGCCGCCCGATCGGCCGTTCAAGCGGGTCCGGGTGCGGTTTGCGAAACCCGTTCGTGCCGAGCCGGGCGACGTCCTGACCTGGGACCTCCCCGCCCCTCGCATCGCCCGCAACCGCCTCCGCGCCCCGGCCTGCGATGACCTCGCCGCCGTCGCCGCGATGTTCTGCGCGTTCGATGTTCTTCGCCGCTCCCGGAGCTTCCGGGGGGATGTCCGCCTGCTCTGTACCCGGGCCGAGGAGATCGGCTTCATCGGCGCGATGGGGGCCTGCCGCAGCGGCCTGATCCCCGCCGGCGCCCGGCTCATCGCCCTCGAAAACAGCAAGGCCTTCGCCGAGTCGCCCCTCGGCGGCGGCCCGATCGTCCGCGTCGGCGACCGCACCAGCGTCTTCGACCCCGCCCTCACCGACGCCGCCGCCCGCGCCGCCGCCGCCCTCCAAACCAGCGACCCGACCTTCCGCTGGCAACGACGACTCATGCCCGGCGGCACCTGCGAGGCCACCGCCTACCAAGCCCTCGGTCATACCGCGACCTGCCTCTGCCTGCCCCTGGCCAACTACCACAACATGGACGAGGCCCACCACCGCATCGCCCCCGAATCCATCCACATCGACGACTACCACGGCCTCATCCGCCTGCTCGTCCACCTCGCCCGGCACCTCGACGCCCCCGACCGCGGCGACCCCCTGCCCGCCCGCCTCGATCGGCTGTTCCGACAACACGAACCGCTGCTGCAAACCCCCTCTTGACCCGACATCGTTCACCCCGGCCTGCGCACCACTTGCGCCGTCCGGCCGATGTTGCGCCGCCGCGAAAACCGTTCACGGCCCCAAACCCGCCCCGCGGCCCCGCCCACCCAATATTTTTGCGGCGGCGAATCACCTTGAAAAACAAGGATAAATCGCCACGCGGACCGCGGTTCGCCCCGCGACGCGAGCCCGTGGCACACCCGGCACCGCCGTTGCGATTGATGCCGAGTCCCCCCTCGCCCCCGGAAGGTGTCCGCGGCACCGGGGCAGGTTTCCCGTGAACAACGGATTGAACGTGACGCACAACGAACCGCCAACGACCAACGCCGACACCCAGGTCAACTGGCTCGAGTTGGCCCGCCTCGCCGCCGCCGGCGAGGGCCACGCCGACCTCGGCCGCGGCGTCCGACGCCTCGCCACCCTCGCCGCCGCGGTCCAACGGGCCGCCGCCGGCGACACGAACCCCCTCTCCACGGACGGGACGAGAGACGACTCCGCAGTGGGGGCCCACGGACGGGCCCCGCAGGCCCAACCGCCCGGCACGGACGCCGGGCGTTTTTCGCCGTTTCCCGAAACCCGAGAAACCCCGCGATGAACTACGGCCTGTACCTCTCCGCTTCGGGCGTCCTGACGAACAGCTACCGTCAGGAC
>JBCCOP010000025.1:0-24217 GCA_039025315.1 Planctomycetota bacterium
GCCGATGTTGTTGTTGTGGTACCGCAGGGCGACCGCGCCGGGGTTGCCGGCCCCGACGTCGATCGTCAGGCCCTCGATCGAGTTGCAGAACGCCGAGTTGGACCACCAGAAGTCCAGGAAGTTGACCAGGACCTTGGGGTTCTCCGGGTCGCCGAAGCCCTTGGCGCGGTCGTCGAGGCGGATAACGGTACGGGCGCGGTCCTGCCCGACGACGTGGAGGTAGCGGCTGGCCTCGATCGAGTCGGCCAGGACCAGGCTGTCGGAGACGCGGTACGTGCCGGCGGGGAAGTAGAGCGTGGCGTGCGTTCGGCTGCGGCCCGGCCCACCTTTCTTGCCTTCGGCGGCGCGGATGGCATTGCGATGTTTCCGGCCGCTGGCTACGTCGCGTTGGGCCTGGGCAATCGCCCGCCCGATCGCGGCGGTGCTGTCGCGTCGGCCGGTGGGGTCAGCGTTGAACGGCGCGGCGGTGACATCGATCCATCCGTCGAGTTCGGCCATCGCCGCCCGGGCCGCGGGGTCGTACAGGCCCGCGGGGGCCTCGGCCGCGGCGAGCCCACCCCAACTTAACACCAGGGCCGGGATCACCGAACAAGAGACGACACGCCAGAAAGAGAAACGCGGCGGTCGAGTTGAACTTGCGGGGCTCGAGGGTATCAAGCGCATCAAGGAAAACTCCGAAAACTGTTTGAAGGGTCCAGCCAAGCCGGGACCGTGTGATGACGGGGCTCAGGAAATTAGAATCGGTCGGATCGGAAAAAAGGCGTTGCGTCGAAACGAATCATTGGTATGATATCAATCGAATGATCATTGGCAAGGTATTTCTCGTTTCACCCCATCACATCCCTCTCGGCCCGCACAAGCTCGTATCTCCAACCCGGATTTCATTATGAAATTTAGCCCCTTCCGTCTTCATCGCTACCGTTTTTCGGCCTTCACCCTGATCGAATTGCTCGTGGTCATCAGCATCATCGCGCTGCTTGTCGGCCTGCTGCTGCCGGCCCTGACCAACGCCCGGGAAGCCGCCCGCTCGATGAAGTGCAAGGCTCAGCTCCGCCAACTCGGCGTGGCCAAGACCGTCTACGCCCAGGACTTCAACGACCACTACTCGTTTTCGATCATCCCCAACGGTCAGGCCCACATCGAGTTCCCGACGGAGTATCCCGCCCTGGCGGGCATACCCCGGCGATGGCATGCCGAGCTGATGGTCGACTACATCGCCAACCAGAAAGCTTTGACCACTAACGTCGGTGATCTTTCCGGGCAGAACGACAACGACGTGTTTATCTGCCCGTCTTCCGACAAGAGCACAGACTCCGAAAGCTTCTGGCAGAACTCCTACGGCATGAACGCGTTGCTGAATTACAACCCGGCGGCGACCGGCCCGGCGTTGTACATCAACCCCAGCCCGTACAACCTCGGCCGCTGGTACCAGAAGTTCAAGCGGCCCGACCTCATCGTCGCCCCGGCCACGACCATGCTCCTGATCGACAACCGCAACCCGTCGGTCACCGACCAGGATTTCGACCTCAACCAAGACGCCAACGGAGATTTCATTGGCCCGCTGGGCGACGGCTCGAGGCGGCACGACGGAACCAACAACACGCTGTTTAACGACGGCCACGCCGAGGCGCTGGCCGTCGAAGATATCCCCGGTGAACGGCTCAATTCACCCGACCACCAGCAGTCCCGCGAGGTGCGGGCGTTCTGGTTCGGGATCGAGTGAAACCGGAACCTGGGCGTGTCGGCAAACGGCGTAGTTTCGGGACGATGTTAAACAGAAGAGTCCAGGCGTTGCCGACCAAGCTCGAACCCAAAACGTCCGGCCCGTTCTCCGAGACCGCTCGGGTCCGAGCCCCCACACACCCCGCCGCTCTGCGGTTAGGGTTGATCGGCTGCGGCGCGATCGCGGCGGGGTCGCACCTGCCGGCCATCGCGGAGACGCCGGGCCTGCACCTCGCGGCGGTGCTCGACCCCGACCCGGACCCGCCGGCGCTGCGCCGCAACGGCTTGACCCTATCACCGGGGGTGTTGCGTCGAGACCCCGAGCGGTTCTACGCCGCGGGGCTCGACGCGGTGGTCGTCACCTCGCCGGCCCCGGCGCACCGGCAGAACGTGCTCGACGCGGTGGCCCGCGGGCTGCCCGTGCTCTGCGAGAAGCCGCTGGCGGGCGACCCGGCCGACGGCCCCGCGATGGTCGCCGCCGCCGAGGCCGCCGGGGTGCCGTTGCACGTGGGGTTCTGTTACCGGTTCAGCCCGGTGGCGGCGACGATCCGCGATCTGGTCCGCGGCGGCGTGGTCGGCGAGCCGCGGGCGCTGCGGCTGATCTACAACTGGGCTTGCCATGGCGCCCGCATCGACCCGGAGGCCGACAATCCGTGGCGGTTCCGAAACCACGACCGCCGGGCCGGGCGGATGCGCGAAGGCGGGCCGATGGTCGACTGCGGCACGCACCAGATCGACCTGGCGCGGTGGTGGCTGGGCCAGGAAGTGACGCGGGTCACGGGCCACGGCGCCTGGGCCGACCGTACCGACGCTTACGAAGCGCCCGACCACGTCTGGGCGCACCTCGACCACGTCGGCGGGGCGCACACCGCGGTCGAGATGAGCTTCTCCTACGGCCATCAAGCCCGCGACTTACCCAAGGAGTTTGTCTATGAGCTGATCGGGCCCGACGGCGTGATCCGCTACGACCGGATTCGGCGTTCGTTTGAACTGCGTGACCGGCGGGGGACGCGGGCACTGCCCTTCGGTGGAGAAAAAGGCTTTGTGGAGATGTACGCCGCCTGGGTCGAGTTTCTGCGCGGCGGCGTGGAAGACGACCGCCTCTGCCCGGCCGCCGACGCCCAGCGCGTCACCGAGCTCGCCTGGGAGGCGACGCGGCAGGCGATCGCGGGCCGCGTCGGCCACGGTTGACACCCGGCCGCGGCTGCGGGTTCCGCGGCACGGCTTCTTCTTGTTTCTGGAGTGACCGATGCGCCAGCCTCGCCGAACTTGTCCCGCCGCTCTCACGTTCTCCGCGGTCTCGGCCGCCTTGGTTGGTGCCGCCCCCCCGGCCCCGGCCGCCGCGCAGGGCACCCTGACCGGGCCGACTCAGCAGTGGCAGACGCTCGACCTGACCTTCGCCCTGCCCGGCACGTTCGACGAGAAAGCCGGGCCCAACAACCCGTTCCTCGATTACCGGCTACAGGTCGAGTTCACCCAGGGCAACCAGACCTACAGCGTCCCGGGCTATTACGCCGGCAACGACGGCGACGGCAACGGGCTGTGGCGGGTCCACTTCACGCCCGACACCGCCGGCGACTGGACCTACACCACCGACTTCCGCACCGGCACCAACGCCGCGGTCCTGCTCGACAACGAGGTCGCCGGCGCGGGCCTGATCACGACGGGCCAGCACAACCAGAGCGGCGGGTTCACCGCGGCCGCCTTCGACCCCAGCGCCCCCGGCTTCGCCTCCAAAGGCCGGCTCCGCTACAGCGGCGAGCACTACCTGCAGTTCGGCGACGGGTCGTACTGGCTCAAGTCCGGCATGGACTCGCCGGAAAACATTCTCGGCTACCGCGGCTTCGACAACACCCAGACCAAGGGCGTCAACCGCATCGGCAACGAAACATTCCAGGGCAACCTCGGGATCCTCCACAACTTCAACCCCCACGGCCAGGACTACGACCCCGGCGACCCGAGCTGGGACACCCCCGACTTCGACTACGGCAACACCCCGGCCGAGGGCGGCGACGCCCGCAACCTCATCGGCGCGGCGAATTACCTCTCGTCCGTCGGTGTCAACTCGATCTACTTCCTGGTCAACAACATCGGCGGCGACGCCAAAGACACCCACCCCTACGCCAACATCTCCACACCTCAGCAGCTCGCCGGCGAGTTCAACACCGGCGTGGCCAACGACAACCTGCGGTTCGACAACTCCAAGCTCGCGCAGTGGGAGCAGTTCTTCACCCACGCCCAGGAAAAGGGCCTGCACCTGCACGTCGTGCTCAACGAACGCGAACTGGCCAACAAGTCGGAGCTCGACAACGCGACGCTCGGCGTCGAACGCAAGCTGTACTACCGCGAGATGGTTGCCCGCTTCGGGCACCACAACTCGTTGCAGTGGAACATGAGCGAGGAGTACGACTTCGCCGGTCGCCCCGGCGGCTTCGGCGCGACCGAGGCCGAGGAGGCGCAGGCCGTCATCGACTTCGCCGCGTACCTCACGGCCGTCGATCCCTACGACCACCCGCTGACGGTCCACAACGCCCAGAAGGCCAACATCGACACCGACCCCAACAACTCCGCCTGGCAATACTTCATCGGCGAAGAGGACTTCGACCTCACCAGCCTGCAGCGGGCCGGTGAAGAAGAGGGCTGGTCCGACACCGTCGAGAACTTCCGCGACGCCACCGCCGCCGCCGGCCGACCCATCGCGGTCATGATCGACGAGCCCGAGTCGATCACCCGCATCGCGATCGGGGCGAACGACGACACCGACCCGTCGGGCGACACCGACTTCGAGCGGTTCACCACCGTCCGCAAGACCATGACTTGGGACATCTATTTTTCCGGCGGGGCCGGCGTGGAGTGGTTCGTCCACAACGCCGACCAGTCGATCGAGAACTTCCGACCCTTCGAGAAGGTCTTCGTCGAGACCGCGCAGGCGCGGCGGTTCGTCGAAGACAACCTGCCTTTCCTGGAGATGACGCCGGACGACGACCTGGTGCGTTACGCCGACGAGGACTACGGCGGGGCCGAGGTCTTCGCCAAGGCTGGCGAGGTCTACGCGATCTACCTGCCCGACGGCAGCAACGACGACGGGCCGGACAATGTCGCGCCGCAGCTCGACCTGCGTGATTTCGCCGAGCTTGAGTTTCTGCTGCGTTGGTACAACCCGCGCAGCGGCGTGTTCGACGATCAGACCGGCGTCCTCGTCGGCGGCGGTTGGGCCTCGCTCGGCGCAACGCCCAGCGGCTTCGGCAGCGTCGCGGACTGGACCGCGTTGGTCACGCTGATCCCCGAGCCGGGCGTCGGCATGGGACTCGGCGGGCTGTTGATCGTCGCGGGATGGCCGGGACGCCGCAGCGACACGCGCTGATTTTTTGGGATCCGCTCCACCCGATCACGCCGCCCGTCCGAGGAACCCCACGCCGATGAACCGACCCGTTACTTCTGCCCCGGCCCCGCCGACGCCGATCGCTCCCCCGATGACCGACGCCGACGCCTGGTCCCGCAAGCTGACCTGGATCGGCGGCGTTGATCTGGACACTGAGTACGCACAGGCCACCGAAGAGGGCCGAGACCTCGGGCCACTCCAGGCCGAGTTCGACCGCCTGCTCGCGGTCCCACGCGCCAGCGACGAATGGTTCCCCCACCGCGGCGGGCAGCGTGACGGCACCTGGCAGGACCAAGCGAATGCGCTGCTTGACGCGGTCCAACCCCGCCCGCTCCGCCACGACTACGCCTACGAAGAACCCAACGATCTCAACGCCATCCGGTCGCTGCGACCCGTAAACGCCTCCGAAGTCCCCGCCTTCACCGGCCAGCGCGACGAACTGCTCCGCCAACTCCACGGCGGCCTGCTCGGGCGTATCTGCGGCTGCATGCTCGGCAAGCCCGTCGAGGGCCACGACCGACGCAGCATCCGCGTCCACGCCGAGGCCACCGGCCGCTGGCCCATCACCGACTACTTCCTAAGACCCGACCCCGAGCAGTACGCCGCGATCGAGGGGGCGAAGCCCGACAAGATGCCCAAGCCCACCGACCTGAAGTTCTACGCCGGCGAGATCGAGGGCGCGGTCATCGACGACGACATCAACTACACCGTCATCGGCCACGCCGTCGTGCAACGGTGCGGCCCCGGCTTCACCCCACTCGACGTCGCCGAGTTCTGGGTCACGCACCTGCCGCTGCGTACAGCCTGCACCGCGGAGCGGCTCGCCTACCGCAACCTCGCGATGGGTATCCTCCCGCCCCGCAGCGCCACCTACCGCAACCCCTGCCGCGAATGGATCGGCGCGGACATCCGCGCCGACTACTACGGCTATGCCAACCCCGGCAACCCGCAGCGGGCCGCCGAGTGGGCCCACCGCGACGCGAGTGTCAGCCATGTCCGCAACGGTATCTACGGCTCCATGTGGGTCGCCGCCATGCTCGCCGCTGCGTATGTCCTCGACGACTGGTACGACGTGATAAATGCCGGGCTCGCGCAGGTCCCCGAACACTGCCGGCTCGGCGAAGCCGTCCAACGCATCGTTGAGAGACACCGCACCGGCCGAACGTGGGACGCCACAATCGACGACATCCACACCCGCTGGGACGAGATGACCCACCACGGCTGGTGTCACACCATCTCCAACGCCGAGGTCATGACCGCGGCCCTGCTCTGGGGCGGCGACGACTACGGCGACACGATCTGCCGGGCGGTCATGCCCGGCTTCGACACCGACTGCAACGCGGCGACGGCGGGCAGCCTCTGGGGCGTCATGCACGGCGTGGACGCGATCCCCGCCCGCTGGGCCGAGCCGCTGCGCGACCGTGGGCTCTCGACGATCCCGCGTTGGTCGCGTTTCACCATCTCGGGCCTCGCCGCAGAGATGACCGACACCGCGATCGCCGCGGGGGCCTTGGCGTGAAGGTCGCGGGAGAAAGCCGCCCAATGTCCTTTTTACCGTCGACGAATACAGCGGCCGCATCCGCGAGTCCGGCACCCGCATAACCCCCCTACCGCCCGACCAGCGTGCCGGAATTCAAGCTCCCATCACCGAAGAGGACGACCCGCGATGACCGGGCAGCTCACGACGGCCGCCCCGCCGCCTTCACCCTGACCCGGGACCACGGCTGGTGGTGGGTCCTCACGCCCGACGGCCAACGCCTCTTCACGGTCGGCGTCAATCATCTCGGATCGCTCACCGACCCGGGGGCCGCCGAACGCGTCGCCCGGGCCTTCGGCTGCCCGGCCGAGCAGCTCTGGGACCGCGTCACGCAACACCTCACCGACCTCGGCTGTAACACCATCGGCTACCACGCCCCCGACGCGCTCCGCACCGCCCTGCCCTATTTCGCCGACACCACCCAACACCACGCCATGCACTGCGCGCCTGGGCCGTCGTTCGGCTACCCCGATGTGTTCGACCCCGCCGAGCAGCAGCGCATCGCCGACGCCGTCCGGGCCGCCTGCGAAGCCCACCGAGGCCGCCCCAACCTCATCGGCTACTTCTGGACCGACACCCCCCGCTGGAACCTCGATACCGCCCGACGTGAACGCGCGACCGACTGGGTCACCACCCTCCGCCGCCTCGGACCCGACGCCCCCGGCAAGCGCGCCTACGTCGACTTCCTCCGCGAGACCTACGCCAACGACGCCGTCGAGTTCGCCCGCACCTACCGCCTCAACCTCACCTCATTCGACGACCTTCCCGCCCACGACTTCGCTTACCAGGAGCTCACCTGGCCCGCCGTCCGCCGCGACGACGAGGCCTTCCTCGCCCGCATCGCCGACACCCTCTACCGCACCACCGCCGACGCGTTCCACCACCACGACCCCGGCCGGCTCCTCTTCAGTGAACGCTACAAGTCCCATGACCACCACGACGGGGTCCTCCTCGCCGCGGCCAAATACATCGACGTCCTCTCCATCCAGGACGGCCCCGAGGTCGGCCCCATGCCCGGCCCCGGTAAGCACGAGTCCGCCTTCGACGCCGACTACTACAACCGGCTCCACGAACTCACCGGAAAGCCCGTGCTCATCTGCGACCACAACGTCAGCTTCAAGACCGAGTCTCATCCCGTCACCCTCTGGCACGCCTGCGACACCGCCGATCAGGCCGCCGAGCTCAACGCCGACTACCTCCGCGCCGCTGCGGCCACGCCTTACATCCTCGGCTACGGCCGCTGCCAATACCTCAGCGTCTTCGACCCCCAGCGCCGCCTGCTCAAGCAGGGACTACTTGACGAAGACGGCACGCCTTATCCCACCTCAAACGACGCTTTCACCCGCGCGACTTCCGACGCCCTCGCTCATCGCCAAGCCCTCGCCCAATCATGACCTCCCACGCTCCGCACTACTTCCACCCCGCGTGGATCGTCCCCACCGACCAACGCCTCAGCGCCGACCTCTGCGTCTACGGCGGCACCGCCGGCGGCGTCGTCGCCGCCCTCAAGGCCCAACGCCTCGGCCTCACCGTCTGCCTCTTCCACCCCGGCACCACCCTCGGCGGCATGACCACCGGCGGCCTCGGCTGGAGCGACATCGGGCAACCCGAATCCCTCGGCGGCATGGCCAAATCCTTCTACACGGAGATCGCCCGCCGCCGCGGCGAACCGGGCCAGTCCTACCGATTCACCCCCACCGAAGCCCAGGCCGTGATCGACGACTGGGTCCACGACGCCAACCTCGACTACCACGCCTGCCAGTTCCTCGACGCCGCCGTCGTAGAAGACCACCGCGTCACCGAAGTCATCATGCTCGGCGGCCTCCGCGTCCGAGCCAAGGCCTTCATCGACGCCACCTACGAGGGCGACCTCTTCGCCGCCGCCGGCGTGTCCTACCGCCTCGGCCGTGAACCCAACGCCGCCTTCAACGAAACCCTCAACGGCACCCAGGTCCACCACAAACACCAGTTCCGTCCCGCCCGCATCAGCCCGTTCGTCACCCCCGGCGACCCCAGCTCCGGCCTCCTGCCCGGCATCGAGCCCGGCGACGCCCACCACCGCATCGGCCTCGGCGACACCCGCATCCAGGCCTACAACTTCCGCGTCTGCCTCACCGACGACCCCACGCTCCGCCTCGACTGGCAGCGACCCGAACACTACGACCCGCTCGACTTCGAGCTCGCTCTCCGCTGGTACGAGCAGCCCGACAAGCACCGCGAGAGCGACTCGGTCCGCAAGGGCATGACCGGCGACGCCGTCCGCGAGGTCCCCTGGAAATAGGACGTCCTGCCCGTCCCGACCGCCGGCGGCCACCGCAAGACCGACACCAACAACCACGGCCCGGTCTCCAGCGACCTCGTCGGTGCCAGCCAACACTGGCCCACCGCTGACCACGCCACGCGCGAACGGATCTTCCAAGCCCACGTGACTTGGCAACAAGGCCTCTACTGGACCCTCGCCAACCACCCGCGCGTCCCCGAGCTCTACCGAAACACTTACGGCAAGTGGGGCCTGCCCCGCGACGAGTTCACCGACACCGGCCACTGGCCCCACCAGCTATACGTCCGTGAGGGCCGACGACTCGTCGGCATGGACACCGTCACCGAGCACCACTGCCTCGGCACCCAAACCACCGACAACCCCGTCGCCATGGGCAGTTACCAGATGGACTCCCACAACTGCTCCCGCTTCATCACCACCGCCAATGATGGCCGCCCCGTGGTCATGAACGAGGGCGACGTCCAGACCCCCGCCACCGGCCCTTACGCCGTCCCCCTCGGCGTCATGATCCCCGCCGACGGCCAAGCCACCAACCTCTTCGTCAGCGCCTGCGTCAGCGCCACCCACATGGCCTACGGCTCGATCCGTATGGAGCCCGTGTTCATGGCCCTCGGCGAGTCCGCCGCGTGCGCCGCGAGCGTCATGCTCCGAGAAAACCGGCTTGCCCAAGACCTCGACTATCACAAGCTCCGCCCGCTGCTCGACGACGCCGAACAGGTCGTCAGCCTCTACGCCCATTAAAAATTTTACGAACGCCGGATCGACGTGCGTGGGCCTTACGACCTTGTCGTCGCCGGGGGGCACGGGTGTCGCGGAGACCACCCCGGCGTCCCGGCCGGGGTCAAAGGCCCTGCGTGGGTCAAGGCTTCCAACGCGTTGGACGGCACCCGCCACCGAATCGATCACTTCGAGAAAAGCAAGACCCACCTCGGCAGCCATCTCCGTGTCGTAGATGCCGATGACCCGTTACCGCAACTCTCTGAAATATACCTCTGCGTCCGGCCCACGTCATAGCCTGTCGTGCGCCGAAGCGTTAAAAATCGTTTGGGATGCTCTAGGCGTGGTCTGAAAAATCTTCTGCCGATTTGATCTTATCACCCCGATCTTCACGGCTCGTCCGTAAGCGAGAAGCCGTCGTTTAGAGGCGATACAACCTGAAAATCGGGAGGGCTTGGTGGACGTAGCGGACTTGATTTCGTGGTAAAGGTCCTATTTCACGGCTACGACGTACGGCCGGCGGGTCATATTTAAACCGAAAGATATTTGGAGATCTTTGCTTCATCGACATCGGAACGATGGTCTTCGTGAATCAGCCGGCCGGATTCCATCACAAAGATTCGATCAGAGACCTCTAGCGTGAAGCTGAGAACCTGTTCCGAGACCACGATGGTGATGTCGTAGATCTTCTTGATTTCGTTGAGCGCCTTGGCAATGTCCTTGATGATCGATGGCTGGATGCCTTCGGTCGGCTCGTCGAGGAGTAGTACTTTGGGTTCGCTGACGAGCGCGCGGGCGATGGCGAGTTGCTGCTGCTGTCCGCCAGAGAGGTTCCCGCCTTTGCGGCGACGCATGTCGTAGAGGACGGGGAAGAGGGCGTAGATATTGTCGCTAATTTTTCTCCGGTTCTTGACGGTCTCCTGGCCGGTCTTGATGTTGTCCTCGACAGTGAGGGTCGAGAAGATTTGCCGGCCCTGGGGGACGTACGCCATGCCGTGTTTGACGCGTCGGAAGGCCTCCTGCTGGGCGATCTCGACGCCGTCTACGGTAATGGAACCACCCGTATTACCGAGGCTGCCGATGAGGCTTTTCATGAGCGTGGTTTTACCCATGCCGTTGCGGCCCATAATGGCGATGGTTTCGGACCGCTCGGCGGCGAAGCTCACGCCGCGTATCACCGGGCTAGAGCCGTAAGCTACATTCAAATCCTGCACCTTCAGCATGAGGGGGTCCTGTTGTGGTTAGGGTTCACGTTCGAGTCCGATCGGCCCGGGCGCCGGGTTCAATGGCCGAGGTAGACCTCGATGACCTTTTCGTCACTCTCTACCTTTTCCATCGGGCCCTCGGCGAGCACCTTACCCTGGTGCATGACGGTCACCTTGTCCGCGATCTCACGAACGAAATTCATGTCGTGTTCAATCACCACCACCGAGCGCCCTTTCGCGATACGACGCAATAATTCGGCGGTTTTTTTGCGCTCGCTCACGCTCATGCCGGCCACGGGCTCGTCGAGCAGGATCAACTCAGGGTCGGCGATCAGGAGCATGCCGATCTCCAGCCACTGCTTCTGGCCGTGGCTAAGCAACTCGGCCTCGGTGTCGAGGTAATCCTCCAGATAAATGTTCCCAGCAATCTCGGCGATCCGCGTACGAATCTCGTCGGACCGGCGGAACAGCAGTGATCCCCAGACGCCCCGACCTTTCGGGACCGAGACCTCAAGGTTCTCGAAGATGGTTAGTTTGGGGTAGATCGACGGCGTCTGGAACTTACGCCCTACACCGTTGCGGACAATCTTCTGCTCGGCCATGCCGACCAACTCACGGTTGAGGAACTGGATGCTCCCGCTGGTCGGCCGGGTCTTGCCGCAGATCAGGTCCAAGAGGGTTGTCTTGCCCGCACCGTTGGGGCCGATCACGACGCGTAGCTCTCCCTTATCGACGTAGAGCGAGACGCTATCGACGGCCTTGAAGCCGTCGAAAGAAACGGTCAGGTCTTCGATGGCCAGCGCGAAGTCGGTAGGTAGCACCATGTGAATTCTCGTGTTGTTTCAGGGGAAGTAATACACCACTTAGAACGGACCACGCTAGCGCGGTGTTTGCCGGCTGTTTTGCCGGCTGTTTTGCCGGCTCCATTCAGCCGACGGTTTGCGCCGGTTGGTCGATTGCGGTCACGGGCCCCCGCTCGCCCCGGAAGCAGGTACCCCTTGGGCTCCGGGCGGTCCGACCGAAGCCGTGGGCGATGAGCCGCCCCGCGACTTGGTGATGAGCCGGCCGATGACCGGGATCAGCTTGTCCACCGCGCCGGCCAGGCCTTTCGGGAACACCACGGTGACCAGGATGAACACTCCGCCCAGGGCAAACAGCCACAGCTCGGGGAACTCTTCGGAGAAATAGGTCCGGCCGAACTGCACCAGCAGCGCGCCGTAGACCGCCCCGAGCAACGACATCCGCCCGCCGACGGCGCAGAAGATCACCATGTAGATCGACGGCTCGATGGTGACCAGCTTCGGCGACATGAAGCCGACGTTCATGACGAACAGGCCGCCGCCCAGGGCGGACATCGCCGCGGCGATGCAGAAGATGAAGGTCTTGAAGTTTGCCACGTCGTAGCCCGAGAAGCGAACGCGATCCTCGGTGTCACGCATCGCCACGAGCAGCTTGCCGAGCTTGGAGCTCAGGATCAGTCGGCCGAGGATGACGCAGGCCAGGATCATCAGGGCGGTGAAGAAGTAGATAGTGGTTTGGGCCGATTCCGTGCGGATGTCCCAGCCCAGGAGGGTGCGGAGGTCGGTGATGCCGTTGATCCCGCCGGTCCAGCCCTGGCGGGTGACGAACAGCAGCTCCATGATCCAGCACAACGCCTGCGTGATGATGGCGAAGTAGACGCCGCCGACCCGGCGTTTGAACATGGCGGTGCCGATGATGTAGGCCAGGACCGTCGGCACGGCGAACATCAAGAAGAGCGTGAACGGGAAGCTCTTGAACGGGTACCAGAACCACGGCAGCTCGGTGATCTGGTTCCAGTCCATGAAGTCGGGTAGGCCGACCGTGGTCAACGCCCGGATCTGGTCCGTTCCCGCTTCATTGGCGATGTTCTCGGCGGCCTCGAGTTTGAGGAACGCGGCGACGCAGTAACCTCCCAGGCCCCAGAACACACCCTGGCCGAGGCTCAGGATCCCGCCGTAGCCCCAGCACAACACCAGCGCGATGGCGACGAAAGCCAGGCTGAGGTACCGACCAACCAGGTTCAGTCGGAAGGTGTCGAAGAGGATCGGGAACACGATCAGCAGTAATGCGGCGAGGGCGATCGTGCCGATCATTCCCCATTTGCCGCCCAGCATCTTGTCGTACACGAATGACTTCAATTCGGGTGCCTCGGTTGGGGTTAAGTTCGGTCGGGTCTCTCTGGGCGATCAGCGGCGGATCTTGGAGGCGATCAGGCCCTCGGGTCGGACCATCAGGATGCCCACGATGGTCAGCAGGATGAACACCTTGGCCAGTACGCCGTCGAGGAAGAACTCCATGATCGACTGGGCCTGGGCGATGGAGAAGGCGGCGAGCACGGTACCGATCAGGCTGCCGGCCCCGCCGAAGACCACCACGATGAAGGTGTCAACGATGTAGAGCGAGCCCGCCGAGGGCGAGACGGACCCGATGGTCGTGAACGCCGCGCCGGCGATGCCCGCGATGCCGCAGCCCAGGGCGAACGTCATCCGGTCCGTCCGTGCGGTGTTTATGCCCGTGGCCCCGGCCATCTCCCGGTTCTGGACGGTCGCCCGCACCCGCAGCCCCCAACGCGAGCGAGCCATCAGGATGTAGATCAAGACGGTCATGAACACCGACGTGCCCAGCAGGAACAGCCCGTTGATGGGGATGTCGATCATGTCGGTCGGCGACCAAGAACCCATGAGCCAGTCGGGCATCACCGCGCTGTCCTCGCGGGCCCCGAACGTGAGGCGGAAGGCCTGCTGCAACACCATGCTCAGCCCCCAGGTCGCGAGGAGCGTGTCCAGCGGGCGTTTGTAAAGAAAGCGGATGAAGCCAAGCTCGACGAGGTAGCCCATCAGGAATGCGACGCCGAACGCGGCGAGCATCGCGAAGGGGAAGTAGTAGGGCAGGAAGCCCGGGGCGCTTTCGGTAGCCCAGTCCGAGATGAACACGGTGGTGTAGGCCCCGATGGTCAGGAACTCGCCGTGGGCCATGTTGATGACGCGCATCTGACCGAAGATGATCGCAAGCCCGAGGGCCATGAGCAGGAACACGGAGAACATGCTCAGGCCAGAGAAGCCCTGCATGATGAAGATCGCGCGTAGGTCTTCAGCGGTGTAGCCCTCGAACATGGAGAGGAAGGCCAAGGTTGCCATACGGTGCTCCGGTTACGGTTACGGGTCGTGCGTTACTGAAGGCGGGGCGCAGCGTGTGGGCCGGGCCCCGCGTGGGCTGGTTTGTTCGGGGTCGTGGCGGCCTGCGAGGAGCCAGACCGGTCGGACCCAAAGCGCCCTCCCACGCCCCAGCCGGAGGGGTCGTGGAAGAGCTGGGCGTCCCGACGCGGAGGTTCCGCCGCGCCGGGACGATTTCCTTGGTTTACTGGTAGCCCTCCGGGAAGGGGTTCGGCTCGATCAGATCGGGCGACTCGGCGACCACCTCGAACTGGCCGTTGGCGAGCATCCGCCCGATCCGGGCTTTGGACCACAGGTGGTTGTTGGTGTCGTGGATGCGGACGTAGCCCTCGGGCGCTTCGGGGAACTCGATCCCGCCCGAGTTGGCGGAGATCGCGTCGATATCGAAGCTGCCGGCCTTCTCGACGGTCAGCTTCCACAGCCACGGGCCGAGGTAGGCGGCTTGGGTCACGTCGCCGATGACCGAGTCGTCACCCCACATTTCCTTGAAGGCGGCGACGAACGCCTTGTTGTTCTCGTTGTCAAGGCTCTGGAAGTACTTCATGCAGGCGAAGAAGCCCTCAACGTTCTCGCCGCCGATGCCGAGGATCTCGTCTTCGGTCGTCGAAATGGTCAGCAGGATCTGGTTACGCCGTGCCAACGAGTCGGCGGTGATGCCGGCGGCGTTGAGCTGCTTGTACCAAGCGACGTTCGAGCCGCCGACGATGATCGAGTAGATGCAGTCGGGACGACGCAGCTTGATCTTGTTGATGAGCGAACCGAACTGGGTGTGCCCGAGTGGGTAGTACTCTTCGTCGAGGACCTTGCAGCCCTTGAGGAACCGCTCGATGTGGATGCGAGCGATCTTGTTGGAGGTACGCGGCCAAATGTAGTCCGACCCGATCAAGAAGAAGGTTTTGGCACCCTTCTCTTCGTGGGCCCAGTCGAGGCCCCAGAGAATCTGTTGGGTCGCTTCCTGGCCGGTGTAGATCACGTTCTTAGAAGCCTCGAGGCCTTCGTAGAACGTGGGGTAGTAGAGCATGCCGTTCTCTTTTTCGAAAATCGGCAGCACCGCTTTCCGCGACGCCGAGGTCCAGCAGCCGAACACGGTGCCGACCTTGTCGCTGACCAGGAGCTTGCGGGCTTTCTCGGCGAACGTAGGCCAGTCGCTGGCACCGTCCTCCTGGATGATCTCGATCTTGCGGCCCAGCACGCCGCCCATATCGTTGATCTGCTTAATTGCGAGGCGTTCGGCCTCGACCGAACCGGTCTCGGAGATGGCCATGGTGCCGGTGACCGAGTGGAGCTGGCCGACCGTCACGGTCGTGTCGGTGACCATCAGCCCGGTGGTGTTGACCTTGTCGGTCGGATACTGGTCGAGGACGGGGTTGGTCCACTCTTCTGCCGAAGCGCCGACGGCACCCGCGAGGGCGACCGCCGCGGAAGCCGACCAGGGGCGCAGGCGCCGCCCCCACGATTTGAGACTTGATCCGCGTAAACTCATCATCTTCGATCACTCCTCTTCGTCTTCGTTGACGAAAAATGAAAATGTCGGCATGGCACACGCGCGTCACGCCTAGGGGTGCAGTGCAGCTTTACGCCTCAGGCGTGTTCGACCACCCAGGGCCGCGGTCACCGGTAGACCTGGGGCTTGGGTTTGCCGTTTGCTTGTTTCGCCGTTGTCCGAGCCGAACCCGAAGAACACCCGCAGCCCGACCTACAGACGTGGCGATATTCTGCCCCGGTTTAACCGTTGCCACCATAGGAATGGCGGGGTACCTGACGTTGTTTAAAACGTCTTGGCTTTCCGGCTTCCCGGAGACAACCGTGTTGATCAGTATTTTCATGCTTTCTTTTGACTTTCGCAGCGTGACCATGGTCAGTGGGAAGTACTTATCCGCGAGTCTTTGCCTGAACATTTACAGACGTATAGCTCTCATGCTTCGCTTAATGCAAAACACTTTCAGCTGCAAAGCGAACACGCAACAACATCTCGCTTGCATCTATCTACTCACGCCTACAAGGCATTAATTGCCAACGAGACGCGCGATAAACAGCGCAGCCATGGCCAAGGCGTGGTTCGTACCCTTAATGCCTGTCCATGAGTATGTCGAAACGTCTACGGTCTCCGGCTGTGACCTAAACGGTATGTTCCTAACCAAACGAAACCTTAAACATCACACCCTGATTTTGACTCGCGTAGTTCCGGCTCCGCAAGCCACACAGAAGGTGGAGGTCGTAACAAAACAAAAAGAGCTGTTGGTTTCGGCGTCCCCGAACCGCCTTAGCACGGCATCTTCTCATCTCGTCCGATGGAAGACTTGGCAATGAGTGTGCCATAGACCAACGCGATGCCGAGACCCCAAGCCGCCAAGACACGGCAAACACTTGAATTGAATAGAGTTTAAGGAAATAAGAATGAATCCGAATTGGATTCAACTCCGCAGCTGCTTCCTAATCGTTGCCTAATACTCGCGCGCACATAAACCGCAAAGCCAGTTGTCTGTACAGATAGTAAGCAGAAGGGGCGAAGTGTTGTGAACGACACTAACTAGTTGCCCGTCATCAACACGGTTAGCTCTTAACGTCTGTCTGCGACTAGAGAGCTTCTGATGATGTGCCCCGCGGCTTTGCCAATATCGTCGGCCTGACTGCCGTAAAATCCGGCACGGGTCTTGCAACGTTTTGCTCTCTGGACAGGCACCCTTTACAGACCTGTTGTGCAACAGTAAGTCTAAAAAGCTAAAACTAAGTCGCGTTCAGAAAGTAGTGAGCATGAAGAGACCCGTTTGTTTTTCGTTCATCGGTTTGGCCTTGGCTTTCGGCTGCCTGGTACTCGTTTCGACCGCAATGGGCGGCGAGGAGCTCGCGCACCGCAGCGTGCAAGAAGCTCTTGAGACCGCACGAACCCAGCAGACGCCGGTGATGGTCCTGCTGCGTGTGGAGGCCCACGACGACGCGGATTTGGGTCGCCGGGTGGGCGATTCGACCAAAAACCTCCCGATCAAGCCCGTCGGAGTCCAGTTGGTTTATCCCAAAGAAGCCTACGCCAGGCCTCGCGTGGCCCAAGAGTTTGTACGTTGTGCCGACCTAGTAGGCGCGACTCGGCTCCCGGCCTTGGCGTGGTTCGGGGTCGATGGCAGGCCGTGCGGCTTGATTGAACTCGACGCCGAAACCCATGCCGACGAGCTGGGTGATCTGGTTGCGACCATGTACGAGAAGTACAACTCCAGCGTTGCGGCCCGAGACCGTGCACAAGGTCTCAGCGGAACGGCCCGGGCGCGTTGCCTGCACGAATACCTCCAGTTCATTGATCCGCCTTGCCGTCATTCTTATCAGGATGTCATGGCGCAGATTGTCACCCTCGACCCGGACAACGCGGTCGGGTTGAAAGCCGTTTACGAGCCGGTGCTGACGGAAACCGCCATCAACACCACGATCCAGGAGCAGGTTTACCCCTTGATCGACGCCGGCGGCTACACGCAAGCCCACGAGGTCCTGGGTACTTTGCTCCGCGAGCAACCGGTGACCGCCGAGCAGCGGCAGCTGCTCATGGCGTTTCAGGCGCAGCTTCTGCATACCCAGAACCGCACGCCGGAGGCGATCGCCCTGATCGACGAGGCGTTGGCGCTCGGGGCGGAGGGTCCGGCGCAGGAGAAGTTGCTCAAAGCCCGTCAACAGTTCACTTCGAACTGAATCTCTGCGTCGGGGCTTTAAACGGGTACTTCAAAAGATACGACCGAGCTGGCCCGGCCCCTGGGGTCACACGGCGACATCTCGTGTGAAGGCTACCCGGGCGGTCGTGATGGCTTGGACGATCTCGTCCAGCCCCTTGCGATACTTGATGCTACCCATCACCATCGGCCCCCGACCACGCATCTTCTCGGCGTCGCGGCGCATCACTTGGAGGTCGGCTCCGACAGCCTCGGCGAGGTCGATCTTGTTGATGACCAGCAGATCGGACTGGGTAATCCCGGGCCCCCCCTTACGAGGCACCTTGTCGCCGCCGGCAACGTCGATCACGTAAATCGTGTAATCGGCCAGCTCCCGGCTGAAGTGGGCGGCGAGGTTGTCGCCCCCCGACTCACACAGCAACAGCTCGGGCCGGTGCTCGGCGGTAAGCTGCTCGAGGGCGACGAGGTTAGGCGTCACGTCTTCGCGGATCGCGGCGTGGGGGCACCCCCCCGTCTCGACCGCACGGATCCGCTCGGCCGGCAGGGCGCTCTGCCTCACGAGAAACTCGGTGTCTTCACGGGTGAAGATGTCGTTGGTCACCACGGCCATGCCGACCCGGTCCCGCAGCGCTTCGCACAGCCGCCACACCAGAGCCGTCTTGCCTGATCCTACGGGCCCGCCGATGCCGACGGTGAACGCCCGCTGGGCCGGGTCTCGGTCGGCCGAGATCGGGCCGCGGTCCTCGAAACGGCCCGGGTGGTCCATCGGCTCGTGGGTGTGGTCGGCGTGCATGTGCATGGTCAAGACCCTTTCACGTCGCGGCGCAAGGCCGATCAACTCTGGAAGAGCCGAGAATACAGGCGGTCTTGGCCGGATTGCAAGACATCAAACAGGGGCAGCGTCTGCTGCAGGTCATCTAATCCCAGGGCGGACGCCTGCCCGGCTACTTGCCTTGCGGTCGGCGAGAGGTCTCGCATCAACGCCTGGGCCGCTATCGGCCCGATCACCCCGAGCCGTACCGAGGCGGACAGTGCGGACCGCAGCGACATGAACAAAAAAAGCTCGGCCGCCGATTCGTTGTCGAGGCCCAGCGACCGGGCGGTGTATCCGAACACCGCCCCTAGGTGTCCGGGGCTGCCGGAAGCCCGACACTTCGCGGCCCAGTCCCGCAATGAAGTGTCGCGGAAGATACGTGGCCCGGCAGATAGCATCGCCTGACCCTGGGTCACGCTGGCTCGGTGCGCGACGTGGTTCGTCAACACGGCGTCCAGACGGCCTTCAACTTCGCCGAATCGGGAAGGGTTGCTTCGCACGGCGGACACCGCAGGCAACACGCCGAAGGCGATTTGATGAATCACCGCCTTCATCGCCACCCGCATTGTTCGGTCGCCACGGATCGCCCCGGCCTGGACCGCCGCCTCAATGCCACCGGAGTGCGCAAATCCTCCGGCGGGGAACGCCGAATCGGCCAACTGCCATGCCGTCCATTGTAGATCACTCATTGAAAGGATTTATATCGCATACGCGGTTCCGAAGACGCCTTGCGCGCCTGACCTAAGGAATACCCTAGCGACCGCGTAAAGATTCAGCGGTAAATGCTCTCCAAACGAATAGTGCGCGGAAATTAAGCTCGATCCGACGTTGTGTTCCGGTCTTGTTTTCCCGGTTCACCCAAAAAATTTCGATTGAATTGATCATCTAATAAATTCTGTACACCGTGTGAAACGAAGATTATTCACTGAATCAAATTCGTTGCCCTGCGCCATCGATCAACTCGGCTTTCGGAAATTCTGATGGCACTGGCACATAGTTTGCCCCGGTGCGGGAGGCATAGGGGATCTAAATTTTGTGCCGTTTGATTTTGCTGGGGAAGCAATATCAAGGCGGCGTCCTGGTTTTGCTGCTGTTGTAGCGTTGAACAGATCCGGCGCACGGCAGTAATTGTTTTGGAAAGCGTAAGGAGAGCTTAGATGGGTTACAGATCGCGTAAGTCTTTTGCAGTAGCCGGTGGTATGGCCGTATTCGGGTTAATCCCGTCCGCCACTATCCAAGGCCAGGAAGTAGATGAACCGGCCGGCATCCCCGAGTCTCGCGTGAGTGGGGTCATCGGGGGAGATATCTACTCGCACTTTGTTTCCTACGGTCTCGACGTCTGGGCCGAAGGGGACGCCTTCTCGGGTTCAGATACGTTTAACCCTTACGCCGAGGTCTCGATCGACTTCGACATCCTCAGCGTCACGCTGGGGGCATGGGCCGACGTCAACGATAACGTCGAGTCGGGCATCGGCGGGGACCTCCAAGAAGTCGATATCTACGCGGGCGTCGGCTTCGGCGTCGATAAATTCAGTTTCGGCCTGGTCTATCAGGAATGGATCTTCGGTAGCCAGACTGAAGACATCTTTGACATCAGCATCGGTTACGACGACACCGGCCTGATCGCAGACGACTTCGCCCTCTCGCCCTCGGTGGTGATCCACAACCGTGTCTCGGGCGACGGCCTCGAAGAAGGTACGGTCATCGTTTTCGGTATTGAGCCCGGCTTCAGTCTGGTGGACAACGAGTCGTACACGGTCGACATGTCGGTTCCGGTCAGCCTCGGGTGGGTGCTGGACGACGACTACTTTATCGCCGGCGGAGACGATGGGTTAGGGTTCATTTCGGTCGGGGCCGCCTTCGGTATGCCGCTCGACATGATCCCCGCGGACTACGGCGCTTGGGCGCTTAACGCGGGCGTCACGCTCTTCATCACCGAAGAGGACGTTTACAACAACCCTGAAGATACCTTCCTGGTTTACAACCTGGGTCTCAGCCTCGCCTTCTAAATCGGTATGCCTTACCGTCGCCTGCCCCACACGGGTGCTGTTCCGCCAGGAGTCGGCTGCCTCAGCCGCTCTACTGACCGCAACAGACGCTCGTGTGGGGTTTGGCGTGGTATGCAAATGGACTCTTGCTTCGACGTTTTGTTTCACCCAGCCTTGGAGAGATAATGAAAAGCTGCTTCCTGACCTCGTTAACTAAACGCCTCGCAGTCGCCGGCCTAGCCGCAAGCCTCGGGGTCTTCACCCCCGGCGGTCAGGCCGAAGAGACCGTGAAGATCGGAGTGCTCCACTCACTGTCGGGCACCATGGCGATTTCCGAAACCTCGCTGCGTGATGTTGTTTTGATGGCTTCGGAGGAAATCAACGCGGCCGGCGGCGTTAGCGTCGGGGGTAAGTCGTTCATGATCGAGCCGGTGGTCGTCGACCCCGCCTCGGACTGGCCGCTCTTTGCCGAAAAGGCTAAGCAGTTGATCACCCAAGACGAAGTGGCTGTGACCTTCGGCTGTTGGACCTCGGTCAGCCGTAAGTCGGTGCTGCCGGTCTACGAAGAGGAGAACGCGCTGCTGTTCTACCCGGTGCAATACGAAGGCGAGGAGCAGTCGCTCAACGTGTTTTACACCGCCGCGTCGCCGAACCAGCAACTCGTGCCCGCGGCCCAGTACGCCCTCGATGAACTCGGTGCCACCAAGTTCATCCTGCTCGGCACGGACTATGTCTTCCCCCGCACCGCCAACCGGGTGCTCAAGGCGTTCCTGCTGAAGAACGGCATCCCGGAAGAGGACATCTACGAGGACTACACGCCCTTCGGCCACTCGGACTACCAGACCATCGTCAACAACATCAAGACCCTCGCCGCCGGCGGTGACGCGGTCGTGCTGTCGACGATCAACGGCGACTCCAACGTGCCGTTCTACACCGAGTTCGCCAACCAGGGCCTGACCTCGGACGACTGCCCGATCATCGCATTCTCGGTCTCCGAGGACGAGCTGCGGGCGATGGACACCTCCAAGCTCGTCGGCCACCTTGCGGCCTGGAACTACTTTATGTCGATCGACACGCCGGAGAACCAGGCGTTCGTCGAGGCGTTCCAGAAGTACTGTGCCGACAACAACCTGCCGGGTGGGGGCGACCGCGTGACCTGCGACCCCATCGAAGCGTCGTACTACGGCGTCTACGTCTGGAAGGCCGCCGCCGAGAAGGCCGGCACGTTCGACGTCGACGCGGTCCGCGAAGCGGTCTACGGCATGGAGTTCGACGCCCCCGGCGGCGCGAAGAAGATGCACGAATCCAACCAGCACACCTACAAGCCGGTCTACATCGGCGAGATCCGTGCGGACGGGCAGTTCGACATCGTCTGGGAATCCGACGGCCTCGTCGAGCCCGACTCTTACAGCGCCCTGCTGTGGGAAGGTAAGGACTTCCCCGCGCCGACGGGGGGCCCCAAAGATGACGTGGACGCCCCGAGCGGCGGCCGCGCCGTGCTCCCCGACGTGACAGAGTAACCTGCACCTACAAGACCGACCGCTGGCGTGCGGCTAATCCCGCCCGCCGGCTTTGCCTCCCCGCGTTTGGACCTCTGCCGGCCCGCCGGCGTCAACGGATCATGCCTTGAAATCCGCTCCGGCTTTCCCGCGTTCCGTCGCTCCGGATCGCCCCCTCCGCGTCGATCAACCCCTTCTGCGGTTTCGGTCCGGGCCGGCTTGGCTGGCCACCGTGCTGTCGCTCGTGTTCTGCTGGACCGCCGCCCCCGCAAAGGCGCAAGAAACACCGACGAACGGCACGTCCAATCCCGTCGACGCGGTGGGCGCTACAGAAGCCGGCCCGGCCGAACTTACCGACGAAGCCGTGCTGACCCTCGCCCTCGATCTGGGCGAGGCCAAGCTTGCTCTCGACACGGTCGATCGGCTCGCGCTCCTCGCCGACGCCCGCGTGCTGCGGCTGTTCGAGCGCTTGATGGAGAACGAGCTGCGGACCGTGGGCGACCGGCTGGTCTGGGAGCCCGCGCCGCTTGCGACCGACCCGCCCCGCGCCGCGGACGCCGGTCCGCTGCTGCTCGACCCGCTGGCGAAGGAGCGGGTGCGGCTGGACCCGGAGACGCTGACGGTCGACGGAGAGCTGCCCCGAGTCCGCAGCTTCCGCGGCAACCGTCGGGCCCGCCGGGTGATCCAGGCCAAGCTCTCGGTCCTGGGGCTCGAGGTCAGCGACCCCGAGGTCCGGGAGGAGTCGGCCCGCAACGTCGGCAACAAACGTCAGCTCGAAGCGCTGCCCCTGCTCAACCGACTCGCCGCGAACGACCCGGTCAAGGCCGTCCGTCGGATGGCGCAGGAGAGCGCGCACCTCATCGTCGCCGCCGGCGTCGACCCCGAAGCCGACGAAGCCACCCGCCTCGCCGCGATCGAGGGGCTGGGCGAGGTCAAGAGCATCCGCGGCCGGGATGTGCTGCGGGACATCACGCGGGACGAGAACGCTCCGCCCGCCCTGGCCGACGCCGCCCGGATATCCATCGACCAGATCGAGTGGCACATCACGGTCACCGACTGGGTTAAGAACGCCTTCTTCGGCCTGTCGCTCGGCTCGATCCTCGTGCTGGTCGCGCTCGGTCTGGCGATCACGTTCGGGCTGATGGGCGTGATCAACATGGCCCACGGCGAGATGCTGATGATCGGGGCGGTGGCGACGTGGGCGTGCTTCGAGTTCCTGAGCGCCAGCCCCGTGTCGCCGATGCTGCAGCTGAGCCCGAACTGGGCTTATGTCGTCGCGTTCTTCATAGCGTTTATCGTCGCGGCGCTGGTGGGCCTGCTGGTCGAGGTCTCGATCGTCCGGTTCCTTTATAAGCGGCCGCTCGACTCGCTGCTGGCGACCATCGGCGTGAGCTTCATCCTCATCCAGGCGGTGCGCAGCTGGAAGGGCGACAACCTGCCGTTGACCCGCCCCGACTGGTCCGCGGGCGGCTGGGAGGTGTACCCCGACGTCGTGCTGGGCTACAGCCGGATGTTCATCCTCGGGCTCACCGCATTCTGCCTCGCGGCGGTGGTGGTGGTCTTCCGCTTCACGAAGATCGGGCTGATGGTGCGGGCCACGGTACAAAACCGGGCGATGGCGCAGACGCTTGGCGTCAACACCCGGCTGGTCGACATGTTCTGCTTCGCCTTCGGGGCCGGGCTCGCAGGGCTGGCGGGCTTCGGGGTGTACCTGATCGGGAACACGACGCCGCAGATGGGCCAGGGCTACATCGTCGACTCGTTCCTCGTGGTCGTCGTCGGGGGGGTCGGCAAGCTGCTGGGCGTGGTGATCTCGGGCCTCGGGCTCGGGACGATTCAGAAGATTTTCGAGCCGATCGTGCTGATCGAGGAGCCGATCCGGCTGTTCGACGCAACGTGGGCTAAGGTGGCCGTGCTGTTGCTGGTGGTGTTGTTCATCCAGCGTAAACCTTCGGGCTTGTTCCCCGAGAAGGGCCGAGCCGCGAATCAGGCGACCGGTAAGGACGACATGCCCTGGCTCGGCCGGCCGACCTGGCGGACCGACGCGGTGCTCGGGAGCCTGCTCGTGGTCGTCGGGCTGATCATCGTCCCCGGGCTGTACCTCTCGGGCCACATGAGCCTCGATACGCTCAACCGCTACGGCTATTTCGTCTGCTTCGCGATCTGCGCCGTGGGCCTGGACCTGATCTGGGGCTACATGGGCGTGCTGTCGCTCTGCCAGTTCC
>JBCCOP010000026.1:0-22815 GCA_039025315.1 Planctomycetota bacterium
CACATCGTCGATGATCCGACGCACGACCACCCAAAGTTCGCGTTCCATGCTGCGGCTCCTGTAAGAGGAAAAATGCAACCGCAGTGTGGACGCGATCTGCGCCTAGCGCAAGGAGTTAGGACGCTCGCGCATAATCTCCCTCAGGGAGGGGCCGGGGGAGGGTGACGACCCCCAAAAACCCTCCGTCCAAGCACAGAAACCCACAAACCAAACCGTAAAGTAGTCGTATGTTCTCCGCTACCAGCACCGACCCCGCCGCCCTGCCCTACGACCCCGCCGAGGTCGTCGCGGCCCACGGCTCGCCGACCTGGGTCTACGACGCCGCCACCATCGAGCGTCGTATCGACGAGGTCGCCGACTTCGACACCGTCCGCTACGCCCAGAAGGCCAACAGCAACCTCGCCGTCCTCGCCCTGATGCGCCGCCGCGGCGTCAAGGTCGACGCCGTCACCGCCGGCGAACTCCACCGCGCCCGCCTCGCCGGCTACACGCTCGGCTCCGACGACGTGGTCTACACCGCCGACCTCTTCGACGACGACGCGATCGACCTGATCCGGCAGCACGGCGTGCCCGTCAACGTCGGCAGCCCCGACATGATCGACCAGCTGGCGGGCTACGGGATCGACGTGCCGATCACTCTCCGCATCAACCCCGGCTTCGGCCACGGCCACTCCCAGAAGGTCAACACCGGCGGCGACAGCTCCAAGCACGGCATCTGGCACACCCAAATCCCCGACTGCCTCGCCGCCGCCGAGCGGCACGGGCTCACCGTCTGCGGCCTGCATATGCACATCGGCTCCGGGGCCGACTTCGAGCACCTGGCCCGTGTCGCCGACGCCATGATCGACGCCGCCCGCACGTTCACGCAGCACGCCGACACCCTCGGCGTCGTCTCCGCCGGCGGCGGACTGCCGATCCCCTACCGCAAGGACCAGCCGCAACGCATCGACACCGCGCGCTACTTCCGCGTCTGGGACGCCGCCCGCAACACGATCGCCGAGCTCGCCGGCCGGCCGATCCACCTCGAGGTCGAGCCGGGCCGCTACCTCGTCGCCGAGGCCGGCAGCCTCGTGACCCGCGTCCGCAGCGTAAAAAGTTCCGGGGGTAACCACTTCGTGCTGATCGACGCCGGGTTCAACGACCTCGTCCGGCCCAGCTTCTACGGCGCTTACCACCACATCTCGATCCACCCCGCCGACGGCTCCGCCGCGTCGGCCCGCGAGACGGTCGACACCGTCGTCGCCGGTCCGCTCTGCGAGTCCTGCGACGTGTTCACGCAAGAAGAAGGCGGCTTCGTCACGAGCCGATCGCTGCCGCGGGCCGAGGTCGGCGACGTCCTCGTGCTGCACGACGCCGGGGCCTACGGCATGGCGATGAGCAGCAACTACAACTCCCGCCGCCTCGCCGCCGAGCTGCTGCTCCGCGACGGCCAGACCCACGTCGTCCGGCAACGCCAGAGCTTCGCGTCGCTGACCCAGTTCGAGTCGATCCCCGACGGTTTGGGCTGACAACAAGCCGTGGCGATCAGTCGAACCGGTTCGCCTGGATGTAGTCCTCTTTCCCGCCGAGGTAGTTCACCAGGTTCAGCGTCGCCCGCATCGCCTGCCGGCCGACGCTCTCGAGCGTTCGGCTGCCGATGTGCGGCGTGAGCATCACGTTGTCGACGCCCTGGTACGGGTGCGGTGTCCGCATCGGCTCGTGGTTCAGCACGTCCGCGCCGTACCCCCCGAGCTTGCCGGAGGCGCACGCCGCGGCGACGTCTTCCTCGACCACCAGCCCGCCGCGGGCCGTATTGATCAGCACCGCCCCGTCCCGCATCCGCTCGATCAACGCGGTATTGATGAACCCGCGGTTCTCGTCGGTCAGGTTCATGTGCAGGCTCACGAAGTCGGCCCCGGTCAGCACCGCCTCGGCCGAGTCGGCCCGCTTCACCTCGTACTGCTGAGCGAAGTCTTCGTCCCAGTACAGGTCGAACGCCACGGCCGGCATGCCGAAGGCGGCCCCGCGTTTAATCACTTCCTTGCCGATCCGGCCCATGCCGATCACGCCGAGCGTCTTGCCGGCCAGCTCGGAGCCGGTCTTGCGGGTCCAGTTCCCGGCCTCGACCTCACGTAGGTGCATCTTGAAGTGCTTGGCCAGCCCGATCATCAGCCCGAAGGCGTGCTCGGCGACGGTCGTGTGGTTCACGCCCGGCGTGAACAGCACGGGGACCTTCTTCGCGGTGGCGTGCGGCACGTCGATCGAGTCGAGCCCGATGCCGTACTTGGCGATGACCCGCAGCGGCGTGTCGGCGGCGAGCCCGGCGTCGATGACCGCGGCGGTGATCTCGTCGTCGCCGTTGAGCAGCCCGTCGAAACCGCCGTGCGTTTGGATCAGCTCCAGCATCGCGGCTTCGCCGAGCGGGCCGCGGGCGCGCACGACCTCGAAGCTCGAGTCCTCTAAGACTTCGTGATGTTTTCCGGGGGTGTCCTGGTAGCTGGTGGTGGTGAGCAGGACGCGGGTCATCGGGGGCCTTTCGGTGGGAGGTGCCCGGCGACACGTCCGCCACGCGGCGGCGTCTCACCGGCGATGGCACGTCCCTCCAGGCACCGCGTTGCGGCCGACGACCTCCGTGCAGGGGACGGAAAATACCGCCAGACGGCGGGTGACGTCAACGCGATGTCCGTGTAGCGGGCGGGCTTGTCCGCCCGACCGCGAACAAGTTCGCGGGCTACGCACCGTTACGCCGCGACGTGCCGAACCCGCGCCGCCCGGAACACCTCCCGCACCGCCTCGGCCTGCTCGGCGGTCGCCTCGGGCGTGTCGTCCAGCGTGTAGTCCAGACCCAGCTTCTCCCACTTGAAACGCCCCATCTGGTGGAACGGCAAGACCTGCACCCGCTCGACGTTGCCCAGCGACGCGACAAACTCGGCGAGCCCCGCAACGTTCTCCGCGTCGTCGGTCAGCCCCGGCACCAGCACGAATCGCACCCACGCCGGACGTTGCTGCGCGTCGAGCCGGCGGGCGAAGTCCAGCACCGGCCCGACCTCCACGCCCGTCGCCCGCCGGTGCACCCCCGGAAGAAAACTCTTGATGTCCAGGAGAAAGAGGTCGATCTCTTCGAGCTCGTCGTCGCTCAGCCGCCGGCCGAGGAAGCCGTTGGTGTCCAACGCGGTGTGCAGGCCCAGCCCGCGGGCGCCGCGGAGCAGCCGCACCGCGAAGCGGTCCTGGGACAGCGGCTCGCCGCCGCTGACCGTGAACCCGCCGCCGGCCGCGCGGAGGAACGGGGCGAAGCGGGCGGCGTCCGTCAGCACCTCGTCCACGGTGGAGGCCTTACCGTTGAGCGTGTTCCAGGTGTCGGGGTTGTGGCAGTAGGGGCAGCGCATCAGGCAGCCGGTGGTCCACAAGACGTAGCGCAGCCCCGGGCCGTCGAACGCCGAACCGTTCTCGTGGCTGTGGACGTAGCCCGCTTCGCCGGCCTCGCAAGCGGCGCGGAAGCGGGCGCTCGGCGTGCCGTGGGCGTCGAGGACACGGAGCTGGTGGTTGGCCACGCGCTCGCCCTCGGGGATCGGCGGAGATAGAAAACCGCCGCTACCCCCCGATAGCGGCGGCGAAGAATCGTGGTCGTTCGGCGGAACGCTGCGTCCGGCGGCCATATCCGCGGCTCACAGCTTCGCGTGGAACGTGCGGTCGATCACGTCCTGCTGCTGGGCGCGGGTGAGCTTGACGAAGTTCACCGCGTAGCCGCTGACGCGGACGGTGAGCTGCGGGTACTTCTCGGGGTGCTCCACGGCGTCGAGCAGGGTCTCCCGGCGCAGGACGTTGACGTTCATGTGGAACCCGTCGCAGCCGAAGTAGCCGTCGAGGCAGGCGGCGAGGTTGGTGACGCGGTCGTCCTCGGTCGCGCCCAGGGCGTCGGGCAGGACGGTGTGGGTCAGGCTGATGCCGTCGCGGGCCTGGTCGTAGGGCAGCTTGGCGACGGACATCGCCGAGGCGACGTAGCCGGCGGTGTCGCGGCCGTGCATCGGGTTGGCACCGGGGGCGAAGGGCTCGCCGGCCTGCCGGCCGTCGGGCGTCGCGCCGGTGGACCGGCCGTAGACGACGTTGCTGGTGATCGTCAGCACGCTCTGGGTGTGCTCGGCGTCGCGGTAGGTCGGGTGCTTGCGGAGCTTCTGCATGAACGTCTCGACGAGCCAGGTGGCGATGCCGTCGACCGCGTCGTTGTTGTTGCCGAACTTGGGGTAGTCGCCCTGGACCTCGTAGCCGGTGACGAGGCCGGTGTCGTCGCGGACGGTTTTGACGCCGGCGTGCTTGATCGCCGAGAGCGAGTCGGCGACGACGGAGAGGCCGGCGATGCCGAACGCCATCGTCCGCCGCGGGTGGTAGTCGTGCAGCGCCATCTCGATGCGCTCGTAGGCGTACTTGTCGTGCATGTAGTGGATGCAGTTCATGGCGTTGGCGTAGACCTCGGCGAGCCAGTCCATGGCTTGGTCGTAGCGGGCCATGACCTGGTCGTAGTCGAGGGTGTCGCCCTCGACGGGGGTGAGGCCGGGCATGACCGGGTCGCCGGTGAGTTCGTCGCGGCCGCCGTTGATGGCGTAGAGCAGGCACTTGGCGAGGTTGACGCGGGCTCCGAAGAACTGCATCTGCTTGCCGACTTCCATGCCGGACACGCAGCAGGCGATCGCGGCGTCGTCGCCGCCGACGGCCTGGAGCAGGGCGTCGTTCTCGTACTGCACGCTGGAGGTGTCGATGCTGACCTTGGCGCAGAAGCGTTTGAAGCCGTCGGGCAGGTCCTTGTGCCAGAACACGGTCATGTTCGGCTCGGGGGCCGGGCCGAGGGTGTAGAGCGTGTTGAGGAAGCGGAAGCTGGTCTTGGTGACCAGCGGCCGGCCGTCGGTGCCGACGCCGCCGATGGCCTCGGTGACCCAGGTCGGGTCGCCGCTGAACAGGTCGTTGTACTCGGGGGTCCGCAGGAAGCGGACGATGCGGAGCTTGATAACGAAGTCGTCGATGATCTCCTGGGCCTGCTCCTCGGTCAGCGTGCCCTCGGCGAGGTCGCGCTGGAAAAAAACGTCGAGGAACGTGCTGGTGCGGCCGAGGCTCATCGCCGCGCCGTTCTGCTCCTTCACGGCGGCGAGGTAGCCGAAGTAGAGCCACTGCACGGCCTCGGTCGCGTTGGCCGCGGGGCGGGAGATGTCGTGGCCGTAGGCGGCGGCCATCTGCTTGAGCTCGCCCAGGGCTTTAATCTGCTCGGCCATCTCCTCGCGGTCGCGGAGGACGTCTTCGGTCGACGGCAGGTCGTCGAGGCCGGCCTTCTCGGCCTGCTTGGCGGCGATCAGGCGGTCGACGCCGTAGAGGGCGACGCGGCGGTAGTCGCCGATGATCCGGCCGCGGCCGTAGGCGTCGGGCAGCCCGGTGACGAGGTGGGCCGAGCGGGCCCGGCGGATCTCGGGGGTGTAGACGTCGAAGACGCCGTCGTTGTGCGTCTTGCGGTGCTTGGTGAACGTCTCGGCGACGGCGGGGTCGGGCTCATAGCCGTAGGCTTTGAGCGAGGCGACGACCATGCGCCAGCCGCCGTTGGGGAAGATCGCGCGTTTGAGCGGGGCGTCGGTCTGCAGGCCGACGATGATCTCGCGGTCCTTGTCGATGTAGCCCGGCTCGTGCGCGGTGATCGACGACGGGACCTGGCTGACGTCGAGGACGCCGTTGTCGCGTTCGACCCCGAAGAGCTCGCAGAGCCGGGCCCAGACCGCTTCGGTCCGGGGGGTCGCGCCCGCCAGGAAGTCGGCGTCGCCGGCGTATGGCTCATAATTGCGCTGGATGAAGTCACGCACCGCCACGGCGCCGGACCAGTCCCCGGCGATAAACCCTCGGTGCGGGTCGTGCGAATCGTCACCGGAAGCGGGTGTCTCGACGGGCGGGGGCTGCAGCGCGGTCATCGGGGGCTCCGAATAAAGAGATACGGGGCAGGATCGCTTCGTCTGCGATCCACACACCCCATATTCCTCTTTTCGGCCACCCGGATCTAGCACTAATTACAAAACAACGGAAATAAAATTCTCTTGTTTCCGCACCAAAAACATGCGGTTTGCGCCCCCCTGCAAACCGCCCCGTTTCGGTACGGCTTCTTAGCTATCGAGCTCGACCGGCTTGAGCCACGGCATCATCCGACGCAGCTCTTTGCCCACGCCCTCGACCGGGTGCCCGGCGTTCTCCGCCCGCTGGGCCTTGAACCACTTGAAACCGTCGGCGTAGTCGTCGCGGAACGCCTTGGCGAACCCGCCGTCCTGGATGTGCTTCAGGGCCGCTTCCATCCGATGCTTTGCCGCGTCGTCGACGATCTTCGGCCCGGTGTAGTAGTCGCCGAACTCCGCGGTGTTGCTGATCGAGTACCGCATGTAGTCCAGCCCGCCGCGCTTGATCAGGTTGATGATCAGCTCTAGCTCGTGGCAGACCTCGAAGTACGCCAGCTCCGGGGGGTAGCCCGCCTCGGTGAGTACCTCGAAGCCCTTCTTGATCGACTCGGACAGCCCGCCGCAGAGCACGACCTGCTCACCGAAGAGGTCGGTCTCGCACTCGTCCTTGAAGCTGGTCACGAGGATGCCACCCTTGCCGCCGCCGACGCCGATGGCGTAAGCGAGCGCTTGGTCCCGTGCGTTGCCAGTGGCGTCTTGGTGGATCGCCATCAGGCAGGGCACGCCGCCGCCGCGCTCGTACTCCCACCGTACCGTGTGGCCCGGGCCCTTGGGGGCGACCATCACCACGTTGACCTCTTCCGGCGGCGTGATCGTCCCGAAGTGGATGTTGAATCCGTGCGTGAACAGCAGCGTTTTGCCCGCCGCCAAGTTGGGCTTGATGTGCTGCTCGTACACGTCCGGCTGCACCTCGTCGGGCAGCGCCACCGCGACCAGGTCCGCCCGTTTGACCGCCTCGGCGACGGGCAGCGGCTCGAAGCCGTGCTCCGCCGCCAGCTTGCCGTTGGCGGACTCGGCCCGGTTGGCGACGATCACGTTGAGCCCCGAGTCGCGGAGGTTCTGGGCGTGGGCGTGGCCCTGGCTGCCGTAGCCCAGCACGGCGATCGTCTTGCCCTGCAGCGGGGCGAGGCTGCCGTCCTTGTCGTAGAGCGTCTCGATGGCCATGCTGGCGTCTCCGGGTTGCGGCCGACGTCGGGCCGGCGGGGGTTCACACGAATCTTCGGCCGCGGCCACGCCGCGTCGAGCCGAGTAATCTAACCGTCTGCCGACGACTCCGCCAGCGTCCACGCCCGCCGCCATGCTCGACTTCTGCGACCAGCCCTTCCGCTACTTCCCCCCGAAGTACTCCCGCCTCTGGGCCCCGCTGCTGCGGCTGCACAACCGCCTGCGCTACCTGCCCAAGGCCAAGCGGGTCGCCTCCGTCGAGCCGGTCCACCACGAACCGCTGATGCGCGAGCTCCAGCCCCGCGACCGGCTGCTGCTGCTGCCCAACCACCCGACCCACGCCGACGCCGCCATCCTCATCGAGGCCCTCGGCCAACTCGACCTCCGCAGCCTGGTCATGGCCGCCTACGACCCGTTCCTCAACTCCGGCCCGCTGCACCGCTTCGCCATGCAGCGCCTCGGCGCCTTCTCCGTCGACCGCGACGCCAGCCGGCCCGAGCCCATGAAACGCGCCCTCGACACGCTCCGCACCGGCGACTTCGCCCTCACCGTTTTCCCCGAGGGCAACGTCTATCTCACCAACGACCGCGTCACCCCCTTCCTCGACGGCGCGGCTTTCCTGGCCCTCAAGGCCCAGCAGGAACTCCTCGCCGGCGACAACCGCGGCCGGGTGCTGGCCGTGCCCATCTCGATCAAGGCCACCCACCGCACCAACGCCCGTATGCGCATCGCCCAGCGCTTCGCGCCGCTCGCCCGGCAGCTCGACGTCGACGCCGACTTCATGGCCGACCCCGCCGACGCGATCTACACCGCCGCCGAGACCGCCCTTCACCGCAACCTCAAGCAGCGCGGTTTAGACATCCCGGACGCCCCCGACCTCCCCACACTCGCCGACCACGCCGCCCGCAACGTCGTCGAAGCCCTCGAAGCCAAGCTCGACCTGACGCCAAAACCCGGCGACACCGTGCTCGACCGCGTCCGCGCCGCTCGCCGGGTGATCCACGAGGTCCGCGTCGACCCGGACCGCAGCGTCGACCACGCCGCCGCGACGACCTGGGCCGACGAGGCCATGCTCGCCTTCCGCATCGCCAGCTACCCCACCGGCTATGCCCGGGACCGCCCCACCGTCGACCGCATCGGCGAGACCGTCGAGAAGCTCGAAGAAGACCTGCTCGGCCGGCTGCCCAGACCGTTCGCCGACCGCCACGCCTGGGTCCGCTTCAACCCGCCGCTCGACCTGCGCGACTACCTGTCGGGCGGCACCAAGCTCCGCGCCGCGATGCGGAACCTCACCGCCGACGCCGAGGCCTCCGTCCAGGCCGGCCTAGACCAACTCAACCTCGAAAACCCCCACCCCGGCGGCCAGGACTGGTAACGCCCCGGAAGCCCACGGATTCAATCCGTGGGCTTCTTCACACGCACCACCCACATGCCAAAGAGCGGGCACCCCACGCCCCCACCCCGCACGCTTCGCGGCCGCCGCGGCGGAGTGGTTGGGTTACTGGCTGTCGTTTCGATCTCCGTGGTGGTTCAGAAACGATCTGCAACAACCTCACGGGCGTGTGCCCCCGGCCGAGCCGTGGTGTCTGGACCCCGGGGGTTTCCGACAAGGTGGTACCCCGGGCATCGCCGCCGACACGCGGACACTCAGCCCGGCCGTCCGAAGCAGGCGGGCCCGGCCTTGTCTTTACCGGGGGACCGCCGGCAAACGGGGGCCGACACTAGGGGACGCAGCGCAACGTCTGTGCGCCAAAACCCCCGGAATCCGCCGCGATGAAACGGCGCAGGTCCCGGGGGCAACACGGTTTGAAATTTTTGTGCTTCTTGTGGATTTTCGTGGCAAAACGCCGCGATTCCGTGCGCAACCACCGGACGCCGCCCGACGCCCGCCGCGGCTCATGGCATCAATCTCTGACCGCCGGGGCGGCCTGAACCATACTCCGCGAAACGACGCCGTCATCGGCAACTCGCTCAGCGACGCCATCGTCTGCGACCACTTCGACAGCGAGCTGCGCGTCGTCATCTCCGAGCCCGGCAGCCTCGCCCTGCTCGGCGTCATTGCTTGTGGATCACGCTACGTCAACGACGTCTCTGATCGCCGCCGATCCGTCGGGCCAAGGCGGCGTGAAGACGCGGTCTTTCTGAATCAGCTTGAGCCAGTCGCCGCCAGGGAGCGGAAAAAAGGCGTCCCTATTTGAACCGTTTCCAAGCTCTTCGGGAGGTTTTTTCTACTCATCCCTGCGGCGTGTTGATTGCGTTAAACGGGCCTGGCAGGACTCGAACCTGCAACCGTCGGTTCCGAAGACCGGTGCTCTATCCAATTGAGCTACAGACCCCTCGACATCAGTCCATGCTACCCGCGGTCGCAGGCTGCCGTGGGGGTTCGGCGGCGGCGGGGGTGCGGGGCGACTTGTCGGTCCGGCCGATGCCGGGGTTGAAGGTGTTGGTCGGGTCCAGTTCTTCGTGGAACCGCCGCAGCGCGTCCTCGGCCTCGTACAGGTGGCCGACGCTGTGCTCGGCCGGGTACTTGGCGTGGGTCTCGTCGAGGCGGTCGAGCAGCAGGCGTTTCATGCGGGCCAGGTCGGTGCCCTTGCGGAAGACGTAGTTCTCGTGGAAGACGTAGCAGAAGAAGTGCCCATACCGCAGCAGGCGGTCGAGGTGCTTAGCGACTTCCGGTGGCGGGGGCTGGGTCCAGCTGTCGTCGGGGCTGAGGCGGGCGACGTCGAGGGCGAGTTCTTCTTCGGTCGTCGCGCTGTGCATGGTCTGGTAGCGGAGCCCGGCCCCGGCGGCGGCGAAGCGGTGCATCAGGCCGGCGGCCCGCTCGCGGTCGTCGCACTCGAAGTAGTCTCGCTCCGCCCAGCGGTCGGCGAGGTAGGCGCGGGTCTCTTCGATCGCGTCGTCCGTGGTGTCCAGCAGCAGCAGGTGCTCGAAGCGGCGGCCGAAGTCGCGGATGCGCGGCGGCAGGTGACGCGGAAACAGCCGGCTGACGAGGCTCAGCACGCGGTCGGGCAGGTACTTCGGCAGCAGAGGCACGCGGTTGAGCAGGTGCTCCGACGCGGCCTTGAGCGCGTAGGCCCGCGGCATGCGTTTCGTGCCCAGGTGTTTGATCGTGAGGAAGACGTCCTTGCCGTAGCGCTCGGCCGTCTCGAACGTCGTGCGGTCCATGTACTCGCCCATCTCGGGTAGGTGCGTGAAGCCGCCGAGCACGTCCTCGCGCAGGCGGATCAAAGCAGCGGGGTCGTTGGTGCCGAGGTAGAAGACCGCCCGCCGCTTCGGGGCCGGGAACGTGTCGACCCGCACGGCGAAGGCGGCGACCTTGCCCGCGCTGCCGCTGACGCCGTGGAGCCGGCGGGGGTCGTTGTTGTAGCGGTTGGGCACGTCAGCGCTCAGGTCGCGGACCCGCTCGGCGTAGGCCCGGTCCGACGCGGGCACGTCGCGGGCCTCGACCTGCTCGGGCCGGATGTCGTCGCGTTCGAGACGCCGCAGCACCTCCTCCGGCTCGTCGCCCAGTCCGGCGATACCCAGCTCGTCGATCAGTTCCAACTCGCCCGCCCCGTTGACCCGGGCGTACATGGACAGTTGGGTGTACGACGAGCCCCGCTTGCACAACGCCCCGCCGGCGTTGTTCGCGATCCCGCCGATCACTGTCGCCCCGATCGACGACGAGCCGATCACCGAGTGCGGCACCCGGCCCAGCGGTGCGAGGGCCTCGGTCAGCTCGTGCAGCGTCGAGCCGGGCAGGGCGATCGCCTGCGTGCCGCCGTCGAGCAGGACGATGCGTTTGATCCGCGTGACGTTGACGATGACCACGGGCCGGCCGTAGTCGTCGCCGCTGGGGCACGACCCGCCGGTGAGCCCGGTCTTGGCCGCCTGCAGGATGACCGCCGCGCCGTGCTCGACGCAGGCTTGCAGCACCCGCCACTGCTCGACCAGCGTCCCGGGGAAGACGACCGCCGCCGCCGCGCCTGCGCCGGTGCGGAACCCCGAGCGGTAGTACGCCGTCCGCCCCGCGCCGGTCCGTACGTAACGCCGGCCCACGCAGGCAACCAGGGCGTCGCGGAGGGCTTGATGTTCGCTCATGTCGACACCTCGGTCGCGGCGATTGACCCGCTCAGACTCTATCACCGCGCCGCCCGGGCCGGCACGCCCGCCTCGCCGACCGCCCGGGCCGGGCAGCGGTCGCACGGCGACGCCGGCGGCTCGTCGTCCTGCGTCAGCAAAGCCCCGAACTCGGTCTGACCCGTGCGGTAGGCCCGCCGCAGGTACGGCCCGCACATCGTGCAGCACGCCGACGCCGACGTGTGCTCTACGAGCTGAGGCAGCGACCAGCCCTCCGCGCGGGCCTGCTCGGTCAGGTCCGCGAAACTTCGTCGGGTGCAGATGCAGCGGTCGATCTTCATGCGTGGCTGACGTGAGTGGGAGATTCCGAAGCGTAGGTGACTGCCCCGGGGCGGACCGCCGCCGCGAGGACTTCGAGGCTGTCGACCAGCCGGGGCCCGGGGCGGTTGAAGTACGCGTTGCCGTCGGCGAAGTGCAGCCGGGCCCCGCTGCGGCGGTGGACCCGGCGGACGGGGTGGTCGTCGTCGAGGGCGTCCCACTCGCGGCGGGCCCGCTCGGCCGTGAACCCGCAGGCCGCCACGAAGATCAACTCGGGGCAAACGCGGTCCAGCGTGTCGTCGTCGATGGTGCGGGAGTGGTCGCCCGGCCGCACGTCGAGCACGCTCTGTCCGCCGGCCCGCTCGATCAGCTCGGGGTTCCAGTGCCCGGCCCCGAACGCCGGGTCGAGCCACTCGAGAAACAACACGCGGGGACGAGGCGACACCGACGCCTCCACCGTGAGCTCGGCGATCCGCCGCTCCAACCGTCGTCGGCAGGCCTCGGCTTGCTCGACCCGCCCCGTGGCTCGCCCCAAGCGGACCAGGTCGTCCAGCACGTCGTCCAACCCCCCCGGCCCCAGCCGCACGACCCGCGGCCGCGGCTCCAGCCCCCGGATCGCCTCGTCGACCTGCCCCGGCGTGATCGCGCAGACGTCGCACAGCTCCTGCGTCACGATCACGTCGGGCCGCAACCGTTTCAGAAGCGCGTCATCGATCCGGTACAGCGGCCGCCCGTCCCGCGCAAACTCCCGCACCAGCCGATCGATCTCCCCGGAACTGAGCCGTTCGTCGATCTCCGCCCGCGTCACCACCGGCAGCTCAGCCACGGATACCGGCGTGTCGCACTCGTGCGACCGCCCCACCAGCACGTCACCGAGCCCGAGCGCGTGCACCAACTCCGTCGCCGCGGGCAGCAGGCTCACGATCCGCATACCTGCTCCTCGCCTGCGAGTCGCAAGGCTGCGGGGGCACACCGAACATGCTTGCCGCGGTTGGTTTGCATCACGCCGGACGTTAGGTCAGTTCAGGTCGTACAACGCGTTGTCGGCCGAAAGAAACCCCGTGCCGTCTGCCACAGCACCGGTCAGGTCGCCGGTCGTGAAGCGGTCCTGTCGGGCTTCGGCGTGGCCGTCAACGTGAGCCACGTTGGTCGCGCCCTGGTGGCGGTAGCCCTGGGTGCCCGCCTCGCGTCCGACGAAGCCGGAGGCGTAGTCTTTGGGTTCGTTGGGGGCACCGGGAAGGCTCAGCGGCGCCCGCATCGACTTGTTGGCCCCGCCGCCCCACTCCCCGTCGCCGAACATCGCGGTCGCCGACGGCGTCCGGGGGTCTTCGAGGCGGGCCGAGGGGAACACCGGGGCGGCGGCGTTGTTCACGAAGCCGCCGAGGTAGCTGGTGTTGTAGTTGTAGCCCGTGTGCGGTTCGGGGACGAAGGTGGCCGATGCCCCGTCAAACGACGGGCACTGCTGCACCCGCGGGTCGGTGCGGCCGCGCCACATCAGGCCCGGCCGGACCTCAAACGTGGTGAAATCGGTCACGAAGTCCCAGTGCACGGTCTGCAAAGAGAAGCCGGGACGCGGCGTCGGGAAGTCGCGGTAGTCGAAAGACATCGGCAACGCCCCGTCCTCTTCCGTGGCGTAGGCCGTCGCCGCGATCGCAAACTGGCGGAGGTTGCTGAGGCATTGCACGCCCCGGGCCGTTTCACGGGCCGACCCCAACACGGGCAGCAAGATGCCGATCAGCAAGGCGATGATCGAGATCACCACCAGCAGTTCGATCAGCGTGAAGGCCGGCGGGCGTCGGGTCATAGTGGGCTTGTGCAGTGCAAGTCAATCAGACATTAAAGTCCCGGCGTCCGGAGTGGCGGACGCCGGGAAAAGGGTGGTTGTGGAGGGCATCAGGCGGCGCGTCGCCTCCGGCCGACGACGGCGAGCCCGGCGGCGATAAAGACAAGCGATGTAGGTTCAGGCACCACGTCGGCGAAGCCGTCGATCTCCGGCGAGGCCGTGGACCCCAGGGGGTTGCTGACCCGGACGAACGATACTTCGCTGAGCCCTACATCAGCGAGATCAATCCCGACGCCGCCGCCCGATCCGTTGTAGATCTCCAAAATATCGTCGAGCGTGTCTCCGAACCCGACCTCGAGAGAGGGATCGACCGGGAGCGTGAAGTCGGTCGGGACCGTGCCCTCGGCGATCAAGCTGCCGTCGAGCGTTGCAGTCGTCAGGTCCCGCGTCGGATCAAGAAAACCGTTGGTCGGGAACAAATCGTCGGCGAAGAGATCGGGCACGGTGACAAAGTCCGTCCCGTTAGCGCTGACTTCGATAACGCCGCCCTCGGTGAACGTTGCGCCCGTCGCAGTCTGGTTGGAAAAATTGTAAACGTAAAACGCGTTACCAAACACAAGCAGGTCGATGCCGAACGGGTTCCCGGCGTCGTCGGTAATCGGCTCGTCGAACGAAACGGTGAGCTGCCCGCCGGCCCCGATCGAGACAATCTCGTCGGTGCCGAACGCGGGCTGGAACGGCGTGACCGCCCCGCCGACCGGGCTTGTGATATTGGTGGTCCGGGTCGGCTCGCCCAGCGCGGTGGTCGGGTCGGTGAAGCCGGCCTGGGGATTAGACCCCTGGTTGTAGCTGATGACGTTGTCGGCCCAGGGATCGGGGACCGTGTGAGCCGACGTCGCCGAAGCAATCAGCACGGCCGCGACGAAAATCGCCGACAACGGCCACGACACGTCCGCGGCCAGGTGATCCGGCTGGATGTTCATGAGAGGCCTCATAGATACGGCTCCAAAAGTAGAGGTCATGGGATGACCACCCCGCTCACCGGCCGGCGTGACGACGCGTGACAACGAGAACCAAACCCAAGGCCAGCAGACCCGCGGCGGCCGGTTCGGGGATGACGTAAACCTGGACCGTGGACTGCTCGAAGTAGCTCAACAGCAGCTCCCCGGTGAAATCGTTGTAGACCCAAATCGGCGGCTGCTGGGCGTCGATGAAGGGTTGGGGCGTGTCGAATTGGCGCAGGATACTCGCGGATGAGTTCTGGTTGATCAGGGCCACGTTGACCGGGTCGGCCAACCGGTCGGCGAACGCATCGCCGTCGATAAGCCCGGCGTAGCCGAGGTCGCCCGAGCTGCCGAAGGTATCGCCGCCGCCGACGAAGAAGTTGCCGAAGGCGTCGAAGCCCAGCGTGTTGGCCGAGAGCAGGTCGGCGACCTCGACGCCGGAAGCCTCGAAGTCGATTGCGGTGCCGCTGGTGATCGCGGTCTGTACGGCGACGGCTTCGAAAGCCTTGACTGAGCCGGTGTTCGAGCCGACGAGGGGGTCGAAATCGGAGCCGTTGCCGGTGTAGAGGTTGCCGGCCGCGTCGATGGTGATCCCCGCGGAAGAGCCCCCGATATTGCTGATGATGTTGGTGACCGTGCCGGTCGAGGTGTTGAGCACGTCGACGCCATTGAAATTGCTCAACGCGAGGTTGGTGTTATCGAGCCAGACGCCGGCGAAGTCCGAGGCGGCCAGGTTCTGGGTCGTGCCGGGCGTCGGGGCGGTGGTGTCGGCGATGAAGACCGAGCCGCCGGCGTTGGAGCCGATCGCGGCCCGCGTCCCGTCCGGCGAGACGGCGACGAAGCCGGGGCCAAAGAAGGGCGCGGTGGTTGTGTAATCGCCGATGGCGGTGAACGTGCCGGCACCGACGCTGTCTTCGACAGAGATGGACGGGCCGTTTACCAGCAGCAGCCGGCCGTCAGGCAGGTCGTCAAAAATAACGGCGTCGTCGAAGTCGCCGGTGCCGTTCCAGCTGGCCGGCAGGTCGAACGTGCGGTCGAGCGTGTAGTCCTGGATATTCCCGTCGGCCCGGGCCGGGGAGTAGCCCAAAGCCATGAGTAGCGCCGTAAATACCGGCGCAGCATTTAACAAAGTTCGTCGTCGCATGACGAGTCTCCAAAGCGAGAGTTGAAAAGCAAAACTAAAAAATGCGATAACAACTGGCGCAAGTCAGGTCCGGCTTCGGACCCGTCGCCGCGTGGTGGACAGAAGATTGGCTGCCACGAGAACGATGGCGGCGGCCGGTTCGGGCACGGCGTTGATCACGCCGACGCCTTGACCCACGGGCAATCTGAAATCGAAACCGCCGGTGCCCGTCGTCAACCAGTTGTCGAGGATTGGGTTGCCGAGACTATCGACGAAGCTCCCGTTGCCGGGGATATCCACGAGCCGGACGAACTGGATGTCATCCACATCGACATCGCCGGCGACGACTGCGGGGTCACCCAGTAGATCATCAAGATCGAAGGGCGTACCGAAGCCGCTGGCATGCTTGCCAGCGAGGTTGAATACGCTGGTTACGTCGAAGCCGGAAAATGCAGAGCCAAACCCCCCGGGCAAGGCGGCAGTATTCGTGGAAATCGAGGCAAACCGAGCAAAATCGGTCCCGTTCGAAGAGACTTCCACAAATGCAAACTCAGCGAACAGACCGTCCCCGCCCTCGGGAGTCGTCCCGAAGACAAAACCACTCTCGAAAACGGCGAAGTCGGCCCCGCTGCCGTTGCGGATGCCGGTAGGGAACGTGACGGTCAGAAAACCGGGCGAATCGCCGTTAGCGATCTCGGTCTCGTCGAGATCGCCCAGCGAGTTGAACCCGCCCGTCTCGTCGATCGTGGTGCTTCCCCTTGGAGCGAACGCCGTGCGGGACGCGTCGATCGCGTCGGCCCACTCTACGAACGAGCCGCTTCCCGACGGGATCGCACCGTCGATGGCGTTAGCCGTGTCGGTCGGACCCGAGTAGATACCGGCCCACGCGGTGGACGAAAATACACCGGCCGCGACCGCCGACATGGTCCATCCGGCCGACTTGTTCACGCTAAAAACACTCTTAACTTTCATCTCTAACTCCTCGCCGTGATTCGCGCACGGCATTCCCCAACGGTGAAAACCGTCCTCGCGGGGCGTGCAGATGCAACGGGACCGCCGGGGGATGCGGCGGGGAAGCGACCTGCCCGGGTGTCCTGTTCCGCGAGGACCCGATGCGGCTGTTCAGGCAGGTCTTCCGGCTCTGGGCTCCCGGACTTTTGTCCGGTTGGTCGAACTCGCCTTCCCGTCCTCGGCCCGTTGCGGGCCCGACAGTGGCGGTTGAGTTCGACGCGGGCCCATCACGGCGGCGCGTCCGCGGGAGAATCTTCTCCCCCCGGAAGTTTTCGGGGTCACACGGCCGAAGCCGCGGCCCGTTTCCGGGGGGGGGGAATCACTCCGCTTCCCTTTTCACCCTCGGCCGACGCAGCGGCTTCGGGCACCTGAAAGCGTTCAGATAAACAGTAGCCAACGCCGGCCGCGGCCGCAACCGGGGGATGACCCGATATGGACAAACGGTCGCCGGTACGCTCTGGGCATGTTGCTGATCGACGCCCGGACGCTGGGGCCGCAACCGACGGGGATCGGGCGGTACACGGCGAACCTCTTGCGGGGGCTGGCGGAAGTGGACCGGCCCGCCGGCCTGCCGCGGCCGACGGTGTGGGTCCGGCCCGACGCCGGGCTCGGCGACGCGGTCCGCGGGAGCGACCGGCTCGACGTCGTGGTCCGTGCGAGTCGGCCGGCGTCGCTGCGTCACGCCGCGTGGGGGCAGGCCGTGCTGCGGCGGGCCGGTGCGCGGCTGGTGCATACGCCGGACGCGTTCGCGCCACTGGTCTTGGGTCAGTCGGCACCCCGACACCTGATCACGCTGCACGACGTCATCCCGCTCGCCCTGCCCGACGGCCTGCCGCGCAGCCGCAAGCGGCGCCTGCGGCCGCTGTGGCGGGCGTGGCTGCGCCGCCAGACCCGGCAAGCCGCGGCCGTCGTCTGCGTGAGCGGGCACGCCCGGCAAGACATTGTCCGCCGCCTCGGCGTCGAGCCCAACAAGCTGCACGTGATCCCCAACGGCCTGCCCCCCCCGGAAGTGGGGGCGGCGCACGCGTCGGATGTTTTACGGAGCGTCGGGTTACGCCCCGACGAGCCGGTGGTGCTGAGCGTCGGGCGGCGCGACCCGTACAAGAACGTGGCCGGGCTGGTCCACGCCTTCGCCCGGCTGCGTGGCGATTGGTCGGCCGGGACTGCGGGGCCGCCGCCGCGGCTCGTCGTCGTCGGACCGACGGACCCGCGGTACCCCGAGGCCGAGCGGGCCGCAACACATGCCGGGCTGGGCGACGCGGTGGTGTTCGCGGGCTACGTGGACGACGCGACGCTGGATGCGCTGCGACGCCGCGCCGCGGTGTTCGTAAGCCCCAGCCGCTACGAGGGGTTCGGCCTGCCGGCGGCAGAGGCGATGCGCGACGGGCTGCCCGTGGTCTGCGGCGGAGGCGGGGCGCTGCCGGAGGTGGTGGGCGACGCCGCGCTGGTCTGCGACGTCGACGACCCGGCGGCGTTGGCCGGGGCGATGCGGCGGGTCCTGCGCGAGCCCGGGCTGGCCGATGCGCTGCGCGAGCGGGGCCGGCGGCGAGCCGAACGCTTCACCCTGCGGAAGATGGCCGACGCCCATCTAGCGCTCTATGCGCGGCTCTATCCCGTGTGACGGCCGGGGCGATTCACTCCCGCGTGAACACGATCACCTGGTCGCGGAACACCTCGGCGAACGCGTCGCGGTCGAAGTGCTGCAGGCCGTCGGTCGGGTCCATGACCCAGTAGCCCCGGCGGTCGATCCGGGTGACCACGACCATATGCCGCCGGCCGGCGACGAACTGCAGCGGCGTGAGCAGCGGAAGCGGAAGCGTGCCGATCGCGTCGGGCTCGACTTCGAGCAAGCGGGGGGTCACGCCGGTGCCGCGGAGCCGCTGGCTCAACCCGTCGAGGGCGCGGACCACGGTGGCCCCCGTGCCGGGCCGGGTCTGGGTCAGCTCCGCCATCTGCTTCTCGGTCGACGGCACACCCAGCAGGTTCAACGCCGTTGCGCACGCCGCGGGCACGCAGGAGTAGTCCCGGCTCTGGCGGATCGCGTACGGCCGGGTCGTCTGGCCCATCACCGCCGCGGGCGTCTCCTGCAGCAGCCACCGCCCGCCGTGGACGAAGTACACCGCCCCGAACATCATCGCCCAGGCGATCACCACCCGCTGCCGGGTCAGCGCCGCGCGGGACCACGCCGCGCCGAGGATCAGCATGAACCACGGCACGCCGCCCACGCCCTCGACCCGGCTGAGCACCCCCACCGGCACGACCGCGACCGCCGCCGCCGGGTGCCGCACCAGCCAGCCCCAGCCGATCACCGCCAAAACCCCGAAGCCGATCGTCAGCCGCCCCCGCCACGCCCCGCCCCGCCCCAGCCACACGCCCGCCGCCCACGCCGCCGCGGTCAGCAGCGCGGTGCCCACGAACCAGAGAACCGAAGCGTCGCCCGACAAGACCTGGCTTCCCACCCTTCCGCGAGACACGAAACTCTATCGCTACCCCTCCTTCGACCACCCCGCCACGCCGCTTCGGCGATAACCGGGTTCGGACTCGGCAAGGCAACCGCCAAGGACGCCAAGAGCGCCAAGCAAATAAACGAAACAATATGAATTGCTTCCTGCCTTCCCTGGCGTCCTCCGCGTCCTTGGCGGTTAATCCGCTTCGCCCGACCGCGGCACCAGCACCGCCTCGGGCACGGGCCGCAGCCGCCCCTCGCCGTCGACGCACGCCAGCGTTGTGTCCGCCACCGCCAGCAGCTCGTCGCCCCGCCGCACCTCGTAGCGGTGCTCGAGCTTCACCCCCGCCGTCGGCCGGGCCTCGGCCTGAATCGTCAGCTCGTCGTCGTACCGCGCCGGCCGGCGGTAACGCACCGACAGCTTCGCCACCACCAGGTACACCCCCGCCGCCTCGAGGTCGCGGTACGTCTGGCCGCGGGCCCGCAGCAGCTCCGTCCGCGCCAGCTCGAACCACACCGGGTACACCGCGTGGTGCACCACCCCCATCGGGTCGCACTCGGGGTAACGCACCCGCACCGGCACGGCGATCGACGTCGGCAGCTCGGCTTTGCTCATCCCCGCAAATTACTCCAATCCCGCAAGAGAAGCCCACGGACGCCGTCCGTGGGCCCACCCCCCATCACCCGTCCCCCAGCACCCCCGGTAGCGCCCGCGACAGATCGACGTGCGTCCCGTCGTCCACCACCGGCCCGTCGGCGACGTACCCCGCTTCGAGATGCCGCACCAAGTCCAGCATCGGGCGGTGCAGCGGGGCCGTGAACGTTAGGTCCTCGCGTCGCACGGGGTGGTGGATGCGCAGCAAGGCTGCGTGCAGCGCGGGGGTGCCCATGACCAACTCGCCCGCGGCGGCGCGGTCGGCGGCGGCGGCCTCGAGCTTTGCGCCCTCGGGCTTGGTGCGGGCGTAGTTGAGGTTCGGCCGCGAGCCTGCCGCCGTCGGCGGGTCGGCCAATTCCGGGGGCCCGACGATTTCGCCGCCGTAGAGCTGGTCGCCGACGATCGGGAAGCCCAGGTGCGCGAGGTGCACGCGGATCTGGTGGGTCCGCCCCGACTTAAGCTCGCACTCGATCAGGCTGTAGCCGCAGTACCGCCGGCGGACGCGGTAGAAGGTGAGCGATTCCTTGCCGGCCCCGTCGTGGCGGACGGCGTGGGCCTCGCGGATGGTGGGGTGCTTGCCCAGCGGCTGGTCGATCGCGCCGCCGGGCGGGTCCGGCGTGCCGTGGACCAGCGCGAGGTAGCACTTGAGGTTCGTGCGGTCCTCGAACTGCTTGGCGAGCAGCCAGTGCGTCGCGTCCTGCTTGGCGAAGAGGATCACGCCGGTGGTGTTCATGTCCAGGCGGTGGACCACGCCGGGGCGCTGGTCGTCTCGGCCGACGGCGGAGAGGCCGGCTCGGTTCGAAGATCGCTCGTCGATCCGCGGCGTGTTGAACCCGGGTGATGCGAAGTGGTGCGCCAGCGCGTTGACCATCGTCGCCGACTTGTACTTGCGGGCGGGGTGGACGATGAAATTGGCATGCTTGTTGACCACGACCAGGTCGTCGTCTTCGTAGAGGATGTCGAGCGGGATGGGCTCGGGCCGCAGGTCGACGGCGGGCTTGGGCGGGACGACGACTTCGACGATGTCGCCGGTACGCAGCGACGCCGAGGGCTTGACGCTTTTACCGTTGACCGTGACGCCGCCCAGCGCGATGAGCTTTTGGATCTGGCTGCGGCTGATGCCCTTGAGGCGGTTGTGCAGGTACTTGTCCAGCCGCTGCGACGAGTCGGTCGTGAGTTCATACACCCGCCGCTCGGCCCCGGCCTCTTCGAGCTCGGCGAGGGTCGTCGCCTCGTACCGCGCGTCGGGGTCGGGGGGATCAGAGGCAGGCATGGGACATCACCGGCAGCGCAGCGTTCGCCGGCGGCGATGCCGCGTCACTCGGCCGGTTCGGCGGGAGCCGTCGCCTCGCCCGGTTCGGCGGGCGCTTCCGACGGCACGTCGCCCTCGGGGAGCGGCTCGGGTTCGGGCTCCGGCGCAAACTCCACCGGCTCGGCCAGCCGCGGCAGCATCGCCAGCCGTTTGTCGGCCAGGTCGATCCAGTACGGGAAGTCCGGTGTCGCCCGTTCTCTGACGGCCTCGTAACGCGACCGCGCGGCCTCAGTGTCGTGCCTCGCTTCGGCGACGACGCCCAAGCCGTCCAGGGCGTTGAGCGCGTAGATCGGGTGCGGGGCCTCGGCGATGGCTTGCTCGTAGTGGCCCGCCACGGCGGCGAGGATGTCCGCGGCGTCGGCCTCGGCCGCGGTGTTGGCCTCCTCCAGCAGCAGGTCGCCCGCCCGCAGGTGGGCGGTCGCCCGAACCGACGGGCTGTTCGTGGCGTCGATCGCCAGCTCCCGCGACTCGGGGCTGGTCGCGCCGTAGAGGTCCAGCCAGGCGGTCTGCTTCGACGCCTCGGCCCGGAGGCTGACCATCCGGTAGCCGAAGAACGCGATCGCCCCGATCGCCACGGCCCAGACCAGCGGCGTGCCGACGCGTTCCCAGGCCCACTTCACGTCGTTGAAGAAGTTGGAGAACGCGCCGGAGTCTTCCAGCGATCCCTCGTCGGGCGGCAGGTTGGGGGGCGTCTCGGCCATGATGGATCAGGTTTAGAGCGAGGCGTCGTCGGCGGGCAGCGGCTCGATCTCGTCGCCCGGGGCGGGGTCGATGCCGGGAACCGGGCCGGTTTGGGGTACCGCGTCACGCGGGTTGATCGCGACGGTCAGGGTAGTGATCGCGCGGTCGCCGGTGATGTTGATCCGCAGCTGTTCGGGGCCCTTGGCGTAAGACTGGACAGTCGAACGGGGGTCGCCCTGGTCGAAGCCGTCGAGCGACCAGCCGAAGTCGTCGAGGTTGCGGCGGAAGTAGGCGGCGGCGTCGAGGGTGTTGGACCGGCCCTGGTAGACGTGGAACACGGTGCGGATGCCGGTGAGCGGGTCGACGCTGCTGGTGCTCTTGCTCGGCACGCCGACGAAGCCGACGGGCCGGGGTACGTCGGGGATCTCGGAGTCGGGGTCGACGACGAGGCCGCCGCCGCTGGGCCGGGGCAGCAGGTCGCCGTCGTCGGAGTAGGCGTAGGTGGGGAACGGGCCCTGGCCGCCGTCGTTGCAGCCGGGCAGCGCGGCCGCGAGGGTCAAAGCGAGCAGGCCGCCGACGGTGACCGCCAGACGGAAGCGGGGGGTGGTCATCATGGTTGAAACCTCGACACGTCGGGGACGGCTTACCAAACGGCCATCGTATCGGTGGCCCGTGAGGCGAGCAAACCCGGGGGGGCTCAGGGCCGCTTTGTTTGACACCCCCCCGCCAACCGCGATACTTGGTCGCTCTCCGCCGACGGCGGCGACGGTGACCGTAGCTCAGTTGGTTAGAGCACCGGGTTGTGATCCCGGGGGTCGCGGGTTCGAATCCCGTCGGTCACCCTTCCCCCCCCCCGGAATTTCTAACTGCGCGTTCGGGGGTTGACTGTGGATGAAGTCCGGGGGTTAGACACTCGACCGGACGTTGACCCGGAGCCCCGCCCTGCCCGCCACTTCCGCCGACCGCCTCGTGGGCCTCGGGTCCGCGCTGACCGAACGCCTGATCGGCTTCGGCGAGTTCGCGCGGTTCTGCGGGTCGTGGGCGTACTGGACCGTCCGCCGGCCCGCGGGCTACGGCCGGCTGTTTTTGCTGCTGCCGCAGCTCTTCACCATCGGCGTGCGCAGCATCCCGGTGGTCATGCTGGTCGGTGCGTTCGTCGGGGCGGTCATCGGCATCGAGACCTACGCCCAGTTCCAGGCGATCGGCCAGGAGACGCGGCTGGGCGGGGTGATCGCGTTGTCGGTGGTCAAGCAGATCGGCCCGGTGCTGGCGGCGGTGATGATCGCCGGGCGGGTCGGCGGC
>JBCCOP010000027.1:0-22423 GCA_039025315.1 Planctomycetota bacterium
CAGGACCCCCGCCATGCTCGCCCTCACCCGCCGCGTCGGCGAAGAAGTCGTCATCGGCGACCCCGACCAACCGCTCGGCCTCATCCGCGTCGTCGACATCCACGGCGACAAGGTCCGCCTCGCCTTCGACTTCCCCCGCGAGGTCGACATCAACCGCAAAGAACTCGCCGAGGTCAAACGCAAGAACACCGACGAAGCGGGCCACTGACCACCCCGCAAGCCTCCGGTCAATCCCCGAAATACCGCCCCCACAACACCCCGAGCCGCTCGATCTCGGCCGGGTCGAGCTTCGACTTGTCGGACCAGATGCCCAACGCCAGGGCGGTGTGGGCCGGGCTGGGCGTGTCGCGGAGGATCGAGAGGTCGGACAGGGCGGCCTTCATCAGGGCGAGGTTCGCGGCGGTCGCCTTCTTGAGGTTGCCGATGATCTCCTGCAGCAGGCTTTGCGGGTCTTGACCTTCGGCGTGAGGCTTCCAGCAGTCGTAGTCCGTGGGCATGGCGATCAGGGCGTAGGCGATCTCGGCCTCGCGGGCCAGACGGGCCTCGGGCATCGCGGTCATGCCGATCAGGTCGCCGCCGAGCCGGCGGTGCCACGCGCTCTCGGCCCGGGTCGAAAAGCTCGGGCCCTCCATGCACACGTACGCCCCGCCGTCGTGGACCACGGTCTCGCCGTCCGGCGCTTCGGCCCGCTCGGCCGCCGCCAACAGCCACCGCCGCATCACCGGGCAGAACGGCTCGGCGAACTCAACGTGGACGGCCGCGCGTTCGTAGAACGTGTGGGCCCGCTTCGTGGTCTTGTCGATCACCTGGTCGACGACGACGAGGTGGCCCGGGTGCAGGTGTTCGCGGAGGCTGCCGGTCGCGCCGCTGGCCAGCAGGTGCGTGACGCCGAGCGCTTTCATCGCGTAGACGTTGGCGCGGTACGGCACGGCCGTGGGGTTGAGCACGTGGCCCGGGCCGTGGCGTTGCAAGAGGCAGACCTCGACGCCGGCCCAATCGACGACGGTGACCGGACCGCTGGGTTTGCCGAAGGGGGTGTCGAGGTCGTGGGTCGCCACGGTGTCGGGCGAGCCGGGCGGGGCGAAGGTGTCGCCCAGGCCGCTGCCGCCGATGATGCCGATCTTCAGGGGGGGCGGGTGACTTGGCGTCATGCCGGCATCGTAACGACGGCGGTCCGTTCTACGCTGTAACGGGGCGGGGACCAGCGGCGTAGTGCCTGTGACGGACCCGAAAGGTCCGGCCCGAGCCGAGAACCCACCGCACCCCCGGAGACCCGCCATGTTCCACCGACTTCATGTTTCCCGCCCCGCCGCGACCGCCGCGGCGGGCCTGACGCTCGCCGCCCTGCTCACCTCGCCGACGCCGTCGGCCGCGGCGGAGACGAGCCTGCTCGCGCCCGACGCCGACTGGGGCCTGGTCATCGAGCCGACGCGGCTGACCGACAGCTCGCTCGCCCGCCAGTTCGCCGCCAAGCTCAACGAGGGCCAGCGTGATCAGGCCGGCGAGCTGATCGACCACGTCTCGAACATGGTGGGGATCGACCTGCGGGAGGACCTGGGCACCGTGATCGCCTTCGGCGACGGCTTCGAGCCCGGCGACGTCTCGGTCGCGGTCGACGTCGGCCCCAACCCGACGAACCTCGAGGGGCTGATGCTCGCCGACGGGGCGTACCAGTCGTACGAGTACGGCGACCTGATCGTGCACTCGGTCCGCGGGGAGCCGGAGAACCCGCGGGTCTACGTCGCCGTGCTGCCGGGCGCGGAAGGGGCGAGCGGCGTCGCGCTGATGTCCCCCAACCAGGAGAGGACCGAGGCGTTGATCGACGCGGCCCGCGGCGGCGCAGCGGTCGCGCCCGACGCCGCCTTGCCGGGGGACGTGTTCTTCCGCATGTGGGTCAACCGCCTGCCGGACCAGCTGCGGCAGGGTCAGGGCCAGGGCTCGAACGTGTTGAACATGATCCGCTCCATGGAGCTGGCCGGAGCGACCGACGTGGACGAGACGACGCTGGGCCTGGAGCTGCGGATGACCAGCCCGGCCCGCGCCCGCCAGGTCCATCAGCTGGCCGAGGGCGGCAAGGCGATGCTCGAGCTCGCGGCCGACTCCGACCCCGACGCGGCGATGCTCAACAAGCTGCTGGCCTACGTCTCGGTGCAGGGCCCGGATCAGGGCGGCGACACGCTGACGCTGTCGGTCCGCTGCGACAACGACGACCTCGCGTCGCTGCTGGACCTGCTCGACGAGGCCGGGGCGTTCGACGACCTGAACCTGGACTGAGCCGGGTTGCTGAGCATGCCCGACGCCGCAGCCGACCATCTTGAGCCCACGGACGAAGCCCTCGCCGCCGCAGCGCGCGGGGGCTGCGTCCGCAGCTACGAGACGCTCGACCGGCGGTACCGCGCCCGGCTGGTGCACCTGCTGACCCGCCGCGTCGGCCGTGAGGCCGACGCCGAGGACTTGGCCCAGGCGACGCTCTGGACCGCCTACGAAAAGCTCGACCGCTACGACCCGCGGCGGCGGTTCGGGCCGTGGCTGTTCACGATCGCGGTCCGCAAGGCGATCGACCACGGCCGGGCGTCGCGGCGTCGGCCCGCCGCCGAGCCGCGGGGCGACACCCCCTACGCCGGGCTCGCCGGCAACGAGCCCGGGCCGCTGCAGCGGGCGATCGACGCCGAGGCGGGCGACGGCTTGTGGAAGCGGGCGGACGCGCTGCTGCCGAAGAACCAGTGGACCGCGTTGTGGCTGGTCTACGGCGAAGGCTTGACCCCGGCCGAGGCAGGCAAGGCCCTCGGTGTCAGCCGGGTCAACGCCCGGGTCCTGCTGCACCGCGCCCGCAAGACGCTGGCCGCGGATTTGGCGATCGCGAGAGCCCACACCCACGTTGCCGAATATCCTGTCACGAGTTAACGCCATGCCTACCCCCCCCCTCGAAACCGAACTCCGCCGCGACGCCGACGCCCGCTGCCGGGTCTTGGCCGACCAGACGTTCCCCGTCGGCGACTACCCGCCCCGTCAAACGCTCCCCGCCCCGTCGCCGGGCCCCGCGGCCGTCCTCGGCCGGCTCGCCCGCCTCGCCGGGCTCGGCGCCGCAGCGACCGCCGCCCTGCTGCTGACGCTCACGTGGTTCGGCGGTCCCTCGGAGTCACCGTCCCCACCCGCCGTCTGGCTCGCCGACCGCCCAGCACCGGGCCAACTCGGCGTGTCGCTGCAAGCCATGGTCGGCGGCCTCGGCGAGGTCGAGACCGAGTTGGGCCAACGCCTCGGCCCGTCGCTCGCCGCCGCCGCCCGCCTGCCCGGACGTCTCGACGCCCTGCCGCGGGGCCTCGACGCCGCCCACGACGCCACCCGCCGGCAGTGGGCTCAGCTGGGCGAAGACCTCCGCGCCGCCGGGGCCGACCTCCGCCGGTCGTGGCGTCTCGACCCCGCGCCGCCGCCCGCCTCGGGCCGCTTACCCGCCGCCGACCCGCACGACGCCGCGTTCGGCTAAATTTCCTACCCCGGCCCGACCGCCGGGAATAACAGCCGCCCCGTCCGGGTCATCACCCGTGACAGCCAGGACGCGGCCCGTCCCGTTGGAAACCGACCCGTGGACAGCGCCGCGTTCCGACAACTCGCCCTCGCGGAGATCGACGCCGTCTACCGGATGGCCATGCACCTGAGCCGCCACCCCGACGAGGCCTCCGACCTCGTCCAGGAGACGTACCTCAAGGCCTTCAAGGCCGAGGCCCGCTTCGAGCTCGGCGAACGCGGCGTGAAGCCCTGGCTGTTCAAGATCCTGCACAACAGCTTCTACACCCGGTACCAGAAGCGCAAACGTGAACCCACCATCCCCGACGACTACATCCACGAGAGCACACCCAGCGAGCTCGACGAGCCCCCGCCGGCCTGGGACCTCGAACACCTCGACTGGGAACAGGTCGACGACCGGCTGAAACACGCGATCGAGGAACTGCCCGACCACTACCGCGAGGTGCTGCTGCTCTGGGCCGTCGAGGGCCTGAAATACCGGGAGATCGGCGAGGTGCTGGGCGTGGCCCTGGGCACCGTGATGAGCCGGCTGTACCGGGCCCGCGGCATCCTGAGCAAGCAGCTCGCGGAGTACGCGGCGGAGCAGGGGATCGCGGTCGGGTGAGGGTCGAAGATTTGAAACACTTGGCGTTGGAGATCGAAAGCACCGCACCATGAACCCCGGCATGTCCCCCGATGAAGACCGCGAGCTGATGCCCGCGTTCGCCGACGGCGAGCTCGACGCCGAGCAGAACCTCCGCGCGCTCGAGCAGATGGCGGCCGACCCGACGCAGACCCGGCGGGTCGTGCATCAGCAGCAGCTGCGGCGAGCCTGCGGCCGGGCGATGGGCGGCGGCGAGACGCACCGCTGCCCGGACGAGCTGCGCCGGCAGATCGAGGCGATGACGCCGGCCGGCGAAACCGCCGGATCGACTCGTCCCGACGTGCTCGCGACGATCGGCCGGTGGGCCGCGCCGCTGGCGGCCGCCGCCGTCCTGCTGATCGTCGGGTTCGTGAGCCTGAACGCCTTCCGCACCGATGCTTCCGGGGGCGGGTATACGGCCGACGGCCTGATCACCGCGTCCCTGGCCAACACCTTCGGCAAACGCCACCGGCAGTGTTCCGTGGGCGAGGCCATCCCCTACGGCACCGAGCTGTTCCCCGCCGAGATCGGCCAACTCGACGACGCCCTAGTCGAACACGTCGGCCAAGAGTTGGACGGCGCCGCGCTCGACCTCTCGACCCTCAGCTACGACTACCGCGTCGCCGGCGTGTGCCCGCTGCCCGGCGGCGATGCGGTCCACGTGATCTACGAGAACCCCGACGGCCGTACCCTCTCGCTGTGGATCAAGCGTTACGACGGCCAACCCACCCTCGACCCCGGCGTGCCGTACGTCCCGCCGTCGGACCACACCGACACCCCGATGATGGTCTGGCGCGAAGCCGACATGGTGTTCTACCTCGTCGGCGACACCATGGGCGACCTCCGCGCCGCCCAGCCGGCGATCCGGCTGGCGTCGACCCTCTGAACCCGGCGCGTTGCCTTGTCTCGCCGCCGCCCCGCCGCTATTCTCTTAGCCATGAAGCAATCGCTTCCCCTCTCCCTGTTCTCGCCGGTCACGCCGCTCGGCGTCGTCGTTAGTTGAGCGGACGACCCGCGCCCCGACGACGAAAACACCCCCGCCGCCAACATTTGATTAACCGCCCGATGCTTCTCCGGTCGAATGGACCGTTGAGACGCTACCGATCCCCCCCGGGAATCCCCCGGAAACCCTCGGAAACCCCGCCATGGCCCCCGCACCCGCACCCAAGAAACGCAGCCCCCAGCACCTCGACGCCGCCGCCGTGCCGTCGCCCAAGCACGGCCGACCCACCGACCGCTTCCGCGGTATGACCGGCGCCCAAATCTTCCACGAGATGATGAAAGACCACGGCGTCGACACCATCTTCGGCTACCCCGGCGGCGCGATCCTGCCGGTCTTCGACGCCATCCACGAGTCCAAGCAGTTCAACTTCATCCTCTCCCGCCACGAGCAGGGCGCGGGCCACATGGCCCAGGGCTACGCCCGCATCACCGGCAAGCCCGGCATCGTACTCGTGACCTCCGGCCCCGGCGCGACCAACACGGTCACGCCGCTGCAGGACGCGCTGATGGACGGCACACCCCTGATCGTCTTCGCCGGCCAGGTCGCCACCTCCGCGATCGGCACCGACGCGTTCCAGGAGGCCGACATGACCGGGATCACCCGGCCGTGCACCAAGTGGAACGTCTTGGTCAAGCACGTCCGCGACATCCCCCGCGCGATCAACCAGGCGTTCCTCGTCGCCACCACGGGCCGGCCGGGCCCCGTGTTCGTCGACCTGCCCAAGGACGTGACCGCCAGCGTGCTGAACGAAGAGGTCTACGCCGAGCCGCACCTGCCGGGCTACCACATCCGCGAGGCCGGCACGAGCAGCGAGATCGAGAAGGCGGCCGCGATGATCAACGCCGCCGAGCGGCCGCTGTTCTACGTCGGCCAGGGCGCGATCCTTTCGGGCGCGACCGGCGTGCTCGGCAAGTGCGTCGCAGCGGGCAACATCCCGGTGACCACCACGCTCCAGGGCCTCGGCGCGTTCGACCAGACGCATGACAAGTTCAACCTCGACATGCTCGGCATGCACGGCGCGGCCTACGCCAACTGGGCGATGCGTGACGCCGACGTCGTCGTGTCGGTCGGCGCCCGCTTCGACGACCGGGTCACCGGTAACGTGGCGAAGTTCGCCCCCGCCGCCCGCGCCGCCGAGGCCGAGGGCCGCGGCGGCATCATCCACTTCGACATCGCCCCCGAGAACATCAACAAGGCCGTCCCCGTCACCATCGGCGTCGAGGGCGACGCCCGCAAGAACCTCGAGCTGCTCCTGCCCCTGCTGAAACCCCAAGCTCGTGACGCCTGGTTCCAACAGATCGCCGACTGGAAACGCGACCACCCGTACGCCTACGACGTCGACGAGCGCGAGTTCCACCTCAAGCCCCAAGCCGTGATCGAACAGCTTTACAAGAGTTCCGGGGGCGAGGCGATCGTGACGACCGGCGTCGGCCAACACCAGATGTGGGCCGCGCAGTTCTACAAGTACCGCACCCCCCGGCAGTGGCTAACCTCCGGGGGCCTGGGCACGATGGGCTTTGGTGTCCCCTCTTCCGTCGGCGCTCAGCTCGGCGAGATGGTCGAGGCCAAATGCGAAAACCGCAAGGCCCGTCAGGTCGTCAACATCGACGGCGACGGCAGCTTCTCCATGACCGCCATGGAGATGACCACCGCCGCCCAATACAAGATCCCCGCGAAGACCATCATCCTCAACAACGACTTCCAAGGCATGGTCAAGCAGTGGCAGGACCTGTTCTACGACGAACGCTACAGCCACACCGAGATGCACAACCCCGACTTCTGCAAGCTGATCGAGGCGATGCACTGCGGCGCGTTCCGCGTGACCAAGCTCGCGGACCTGCCGAAGGTGATGGATGAGTTCCTGGCCTACGACGGCCCGGCCGTGCTCGACGCCCTGGTCGAGAAGCACGAGCACGTCTACCCGATGGTGCCCGCGGGCAAGAGCGTCGACGAGATGGTGTTGGGGCCCGCTTGATTGTGATGACAACTTTGATTTGGACTTGAGGTGGGCGCGTACATTGGGCGCTACGTCCATATGTTTACACCCTTGCCTTCTTCACCGTTTTCGCCGTTTTCGCCGTTTTCGCCGTTTTCGATCAAACGATACGAACCACCTTTTCGTGGAAAGTTGAAACCATAAACTGCGGTCATGAAGCGCCGCGATCTCGAAAAGTATTTACGCTCCAATCGCTGCGAGCCAGCCCGAGATCGCGGCCCACATGAAGTCTGGAGGAATACGCAAACCGAGGCGATAGCTCCGGTGCCACGACACAAAGAAATCAAAACCTACATTGTCGCCAGCATCTGCAAAAAGCTAGGAATCCCGGCACCCGATCAGAAATGACACGGCTGATTCAAGCCGCTGGCGACCGCATGGCTTTGTTGATCGCGTCCCGGTATTGTTCGCGAACCTCACGCAGCCCTTCTAAGGCATCGTGAGCCATAAAAAAGCATTCTTCGATTGTTCGGCCTTGGGTAATCAACTGTGGATCGAGCGGGGACTCCACCGCGTACCACCCGTCCCCCGCGACGGTCAGCGTCAGCACCAGCTTGCCGTCCGAAACGGTGAATTGCTGGCCGATTTCCGAGTTGTCAGCTTCTTTCGTCACAATAAAAGTTTACCCATTGACGCGCGACGAGGCGAGCGGAAACTCGCGGTGGTGAGACGTCGAGACTCATTGTTGGCAGTAGCGGGTTCATTTGACCCGATATCATGACTCGGCGATGCCCAGCCTCCTGCCCCAGCTCCGGCACGCGACGCTGACCGACGTCGGGCGTAAACGGCTGGCGAACGAGGACGCCGCCGCGGCCGACCCCCGGCTCGGGTTGTTCGTGGTCTGCGACGGCATCGGCGGCCGGCCGTCGGGCGAGGCCGCGTCGCAGATCGTCGCGCACGCCCTGGCCCACGCCATGCGGCGCCGGCTCCGCGGGCTGCCGCGCCTCGACGAGGCGACGCTCCTGGCGCTGCTGAGCGACGCCGCGGTGGCGATGAACCGGCACATGTACCGGCACAGCCAGGCCGTGCCCGCGCTGGTCGGCATGGGCTGCACCCTCGTCGCCGCGCTGGTGGACGCCCGCCGCGTCTTCTACCTCCACGCCGGTGACTCGCGGCTGTACCTGCTACGCGACGACCAACTCCGTCAACTCACCCAAGACCACACCCACACCCAACAGAAGCTCGCGGCCGAGCCCGACACCGGCGACCTGATCGACGCCGGCGAACGCCGGCTGCTCACGCAGTACATCGGCAAGCCCGAGGCCCTCGAACCCACCGTCGCGTCGCTGCCGCTGCGGCCCGGCGACCGGCTGCTGCTGTGCAGCGACGGCGTGACCGACCCGGTCGGCGACGACGCGATCCACGCGATCCTCTCGGACCACGCCGAGCCCGCCGACGCCACCGCCGCGCTGATCGCGGCCGCCAACGACGCCGGCGGCCCCGACAACATCACCGCCGCCGTCGTCGACTACGCCGGCGTCCGCCCCGTCACCGACGCCGACCGTGTCTCCCCCCCCAAGAGCCCGCCCGAGCTGCCCCACGGCATCGCCGAGAAGACCCGTCACGCCCTGGCCCTGCTCGAGCAGGACCTCACCTGGCTCCGACGCGGCGCGCTGGAGTCCGGCCAACCCAACCGCCTCACCGCCCTGGCCGCCGCCAAGCGTCACCTCGGCAAGGAGGCCTACCGCCAATTCCTCACCCGCCACCCCGAACGCTCCGCGTCCCACGTCTTCCACCAGTGCTGCACCCACCCCGACTCCGAGTGGCGGCAGCAGTACACCCAGCACCTCGGCCTGCTGGAGGCCCCCTTCAAACGCCTCACCGGCGGCGGCATCCGCCTCAGCCCCGTGCTCCGCGGCGACCAGACCGCCCGCATCTACCGCGACCTCTGGGCCGGCTGGCGCCGCGTCGAGCAGCGCTACTTCGTGACCTGCCAGCGCGACGCGGTCCACGAGACCGAGCAGACCCTCAACATCCTGATCGACCACATGCTCCAAAGCGTCCAGACCCTCACCGGCCTGCTCTACTTCCTGCCGCGCTTCATGCGCGACGTCCCCCGCAAGCCCGACCCCCGGGCCGCCCCGCCCGTCAGCACGCCTTGACCCCAAGGGGGTACGCTCTTCGGTAATCCAGCGGTGGACGATAAAGCCCGGGGGCGGCCGCCCCCGGGCTTTGGCCGCGGCTTTGACAAGGCCCGCGACGCCCGGGCATGATGCAACTTGACCGTCGTCCACCCCGCCCCGGAGCCGCCCCGCATGAAGATTGCCATCGCCTGTGACCACGGCGGGTTCCCGCTCAAGCAGCCGCTGATCGGCGTCATCGAGTCGCTGGGCCACGAGGTCGTCGACCTCGGGGCGCACGAATACGACAAGCACGACGACTACCCCGACTTCGCCCGGTACATCGGCACCGCGATCCAGCACGGCAACGCCGACCGCGGCGTGCTGCTCTGCGGCTCGGGGGTCGGGGCCTGCATCGCCGCCAACAAGATGGACGGCATCCGCGCGTCGGTCTGCCACGACGTCTACTCGGCGCACCAGGGCGTCGAGCACGACGCGATGAACGTCCTGTGCCTCGGCTCGCGGATCATCGGGCCGCAGCTGGCCGAGGACCTGGTGCGGGCGTTCGTCGCCGCCGAGTTCAGCGGCGAAGACCGGCACCAGCGGCGGCTGGACAAAGTCAACGCGTTGGAGAACGCGGGCTAACCGCCGGCCAACGCCCGCTGGGTCGCCTCCATCTCGATCATCGCGAGCAGGGCGACGGCCGACGGCATCACGTCGAGCCGGTTGTTCCAGGGCGAGACCTTGACGCCGCCGACGGCCTCGTCGGGGCTGCGGACCGCGAAGCAGTGGGGCTGGTCCATCATGAGCTGAGCGACGAAGCGGGCCGCGCCCGAGGCGGTGAGCAGGACGCCGTGCCGCTCGTCCGGGGGCACGACCGCCTCCTGCCGGGCGGCGGTGGCGAGGAAGCTCAGCAGCGCCGCGGTCTGCCAGTTGGGCGCGGGCGGCCCGCCCTCGGTGACGGCCGCGAGGTCGATCCCGCCGAGCACGTCGGCCGGGCCGAGGGACGGGCGTTCGACGACCTGACGCTGCGCGATGAGCTCGAGGCTCTGACGGAATTTGGTGCGGGCGGTCGCGGTGACGGCCGGATCGAGCCGGCCGTCGGCGACCAGCCGCGCGGCCGCGGCGTCGTGGGCGAGCGCGAGCCAGGGCAGGCTGTTGACGTGCAGCCGGCCGCCGTCGACGGTCCAGAACGTAGTAAGCATCCGGGCCACGGCCGCGTCGCTGTCGGGGTCGCGGGTCAGCTCGGCGTGGCGGGCCAGGGCCGCGAGCACCGCCGCCGTCCCCGCCGCTTGCGTGGCCGAGCCGCCGTCGATCGTGGATACCCGGCCCTCGTCGTCCACGGCGTCCCGCAGGGCGGCGGCCATCGCGTCGCGGGCCGCGTCGCCGAACGCGCCGGGCGGCGCCTCGAGCACGCCCAGCAGCGCGAAGGCATCGGCCACCGGGTCGGGCGGCGTCGCGCTCGACTCCGCACGGCCGGCTAAGCGGGCCTCAATGCCCCGCCGCGCTGCGTCGGCCACGCCCTCGAAGAACCGCTCGGGGTTGGCCTGCCGGGCCTTCTCGGCGGCGTAGCGCAGCAGGACGTAGCACGCCAGCATCGCCTCGCGGTCGTCGGCCCACTCGGGCCGGTACTCCGCCCGGGCCGGGCGGTACGACCCGCGCAGCCGGCCGTCGCCCGTGAACCGGCCGAACAGGTGCAGGGCCAGCCGGTCCGCCATGCCGCCCAGCGTCTGGCGGTCGACGAAGCGGCCGGGCAGCAGCTCGCCGCCGCGGATCAGCCGCATGACCGGCAGCTCGGGACGCGGCCGGACCAGGTGCATCGCCTCGAAGCGGTAGGCGGGCACGCCGTCGGCCCGGGCAAGTTGCGCCAGCCCATCAATCGGCATCTCCGAGCGGTTCAGCAGGCGGACCACCTGCCGCTGCGGCGAGAGATTGCCCGCGACGGCGGTGCCGGGCCAGACCAACGTCGCGCCCGGCTCGACGCCGGCGGGCCGGGTCATGAGCCCGTGATACCCCGGGGCGAAGCGGGCGTAGAACAGGTCGTCCGCGTCGCGGTCGCCGAGGACGATCCGGGCCGGGTCGTGGGCGATCTGCAGGTCGACGCTCAGGCTCGGGCCCAGGTCGGACGCCCGCAGCCGCCGCGCCCGCCGCTCGGTCACCGCGTTCTCCTCGGCTTCGGCGAGGATCACCTCGTCCAGCCCGCGCCGCTGCGCCTCTTGCAGGGCCGCCTCCAGGGCCGCGGCCGTGGCCGGCTCGATGAGGTCCAGCAGGTCCACCGGCCCCGTCCCCCCGGGCTCGTCAAGCTGCGACGCGAGGTCCGCCCGCGGCGCCACGCCGCGGCCCATCGTCGTGCCGTCCAGCCGCAGCGTCACCTTCACCGCCACCGCCCCCGCGACCCGGATCGACGCGTCACGCCGGCCCGGCACCCCGCCGGCCTGGGTCCACCGCTCGACCAGCCGGTGCGCCCGCAGCCCGTGCGACAGGTCCAGCCGCGGCGCCACCGCGGGCTCCGCCACCCGCGCCGCCCCGCCACCCGCGGAAAACACCGCGGCCAACACCACGGCCCCCGTCCCCAGCCACGGTCGCCGCGGCACCACAACGGTGTCGCGTCTACGCCACATCCCGTCGGCACCCGCGGAACCGTAACCCACGGCAAATTTCCCTTTAAGCATTTTCAGCATTGTATTTACGGTAAAAAATATCGACCCGCATGCCCCGGCCCGGCGGTTGAAGCATCCCCGGCAGACCCCGATCAGGAGCCCGCCGTGTCCGACCTCTTCCAACTCAACCCCGGCCCCCGCTCGATCCGCAAACGCGTCTTCGTCCTCATGGTGCTGACGTTCATCGCCCTTTGCTGACCCGCTCCCGGACCCCATCGTAACCCGGCGAGACCGCTTCCCGCCGACCACGAGTCCGAGCCCCGAGCCGTTGCGGCCGGTTTTCTATACTGCCGGGCCGTGCTCCGAGTTTCCCGTTTCCGTTGTTGCTAAGGAACGCTTCGATGAACGCCCCGATCCGCGTGGCCGTGACCGGCGCCGCCGGCCAGATCTGCTACAGCCTGCTGTTCCGCATCGCCTCGGGCCAGATGTTCGGGCCCGATCAGCCGGTGATCCTTCAGCTGCTCGAGATCCCCGTCGAGAAGGCGATGAAGGCGCTCGAAGGCGTCGCCATGGAGCTCGACGACTGCGCCTTCCCGTTGTTGGACTCGATGGTGCTCACGGACGACCCGAACGTGGCCTTCCGGGGGGCGAACTGGTGCCTGCTGGTCGGCAGCAAGCCGCGCGGCCCGGGCATGGAGCGGGCCGACCTGCTCAAGGACAACGGCCGGATCTTCGTCGGCCAGGGGAAAGCCATCGACGAGAACGCCGCGGACGACGCCCGCGTCGCCGTGGTCGGCAACCCGGCGAACACCAACTGCATGATCGGCGCGGCGCAGTGCAAACGCATCACCGCCGACCGCTGGACCGCGATGGTGCGTCTCGACCAGAACCGCGCCCAGACCCAGCTCGCCCAGAAGGCGGGCGTCGCCACCACCGCCGTCGAAGGAATCTACATCTTCGGCAACCACAGCCCCACCATGTTCCCCGCCTTCCACCTCGCCACCATCAACGGCCAACCCGCCCCCGGAATCATCAACGACCCGGCCTACTTGCAAAGCGAGTTCTGCGAAATCGTCGGCAAACGCGGCGCCGCGATCATCGCCGCCCGCGGCCTCTCCAGCGCCGCGAGCGCCGGCAACGCCCTGATCGACCACGTCCGCGACCTGCTGACCCCCGGAACGGTTCATTCCGTCGCGGTCAAGTCCGAGGGCCGCTACGGCTTCCACCCCGACGTCTGGGCCGGCCTGCCGGTGAAGACCACCGACCCCGACCCCGGAAGCCATGCATGCGGATACGAAGTCATCGACGGACTCGACATGGACGACTTCGCCAGATCGAAGATCCAAGCCACCAACGCCGAACTCGTCGGCGAACGCGAAACCGTGGCGGAGATGCTGGGGTAGGCCGTAAGATCCTCTTATGGCCCAAGTCGAGATCAAACCCTTTTCGTGGCATCGCATGAGCGAAGCGATCGATGCGGTCAGGCGGAGGCTCGAGCGGGCTGCTGAGGCTTTGGCCGAAGCCGACGTGCGGTATGCGGTGGCCGGGGGCAATGCGGTCGCCGCCTGGGTCACCAAAGTCGATCGGGCCGCGGTGCGTTTTACCCAAGACGTTGATCTTCTCGTGCAGCGGGACGATCTGAACCGAATCCGCCTGGTGTTGGGTGAAGCCGGGTTTGTCTACCGCCACACCAGCGGCTTGGATATGTTTCTCGAAGGTCCCCAGGCCAAAGCGCGAGACGCGGTTCACCTCATCTACGCCGGGGAAAAGGTGCGGGCGGAGCATATGACGGCCGCGCCGCTGCTTGATCAATCCCAGGGCGACGAGGGACTCCAGATCGTTTCGCTCGATGCCCTCGTCGAGATGAAGCTCAACTCGTACCGCCGCAAGGACCAAGTCCACCTGCTGGACATGATCGGAGTCGGCCTGATTGATCGCTCTTGGCTCGACCGGGTCCCAACGGCTTTGTCCGACCGTCTGCGTGAGCTGCTCGACGACCCGGAAGGCTGAGCCGAGGTCTTGTCTGGGGTCACGCGGCCGATGTAGACGACCGCCCGCCGACCCGTTTTAGGGATAACACCCGAAAAGAATCCTTGGAGCCGGGTGAGACCAAATTTATCATTAAGCCATGGACCGGGACCGGGGACAGGACGAGCCCGCATTACCGGCAGACGCCGGCCAGACGGCGATGTGGCGGGCGATGACCACCGACCCCACCACCGGGGTCTCGGTCGTCTGCCACGACGGCACCATCGCCTACGTCAACGAACAATCCACCCGCATCTTCCAGAAGCCCGGCATCGGCCCGGAGCAGGTCCAGGGCAAGAAGATGCACGAGGTGTTCCCCGAGGAGTTTGCCCGGGAACGCATGCGCATTTTCCGGGGCGTGATCGAGCGGCAGAGGCCGGTGCTCTTCCGCGCGATCTGGCAGGGGTTTCAGCACCTCTCGTGGATCACCCCGATCCCCGGGTTCGTCGGCGAGGAGGACAACCGCCAGGTCCTGATCATCTCCCGCCGCGTGGCCGGCGACACCCAGGAGATCGTCCTCGCGCACGAAGGTTTCCGGCAGGTCAACGCCAACGTGATCGACCTCGGCGAGCTCGCGTCGCTCTCGCCCCGCGAGCTGGTCGTCCTCGCCCTGCTCGGCGGCGGGCTGAGCCTCAAGGAGATCGCCCGCTACCTCCGCCGGTCGCTCAGCACGATCGAGACCCAGCGCGAGAGCATCGGCAAGAAGCTCAAGCTCGCCGACCGCGCCGAGCTGATCCGGCTGGTCGAACGCACCGGCCTACGCCTCGAAGACCTGCGCGACCACCACGGCGGGCCGGATTAACGCCCACCGCCACGCGAACCCGCAAGCCGTCGGCCGGGCGATATACTCCCCCGCCCCGCAGGCCCGCACCGAACCCCCGTCATGCCCACCCCGCTCACCGGCCGGCTCACGCCCGGCGACCACCGCATCGCCGTCGCCGTCGGACGCTTCAACGAGTTCGTCACGAAGCACCTGCTCGACGGCTGCGTCGAGACCTGGCACCAGCTCGGCGGACCCCCGGAACATCTCACGGTCGTGAACGTGCCCGGCAGCTTCGAGCTGCCCGTGACCGCGATGAAGCTCGCCGAGTCGGGCGGCTACGCCGCGGTGATCTGCCTCGGCTGCGTGATCCGCGGCGAGACCGACCACTACGACCACGTCGTCGAGCAGACCGCCAAGGGCATAAAGGACGTCGGCGTGAAGACCGGCGTGCCCTGCGTGTTCGGCGTGCTGACCTGCGACACCCTGGAGCAGGCGATCCACCGGGCCGGGGCGAAGATGGGTAACGCCGGGCGGTCCGCGATGATGACCGCGGTGGAGATGGCGGACCTGCTGGAGCAGATCGAAGGCAAGGGCTCGCCGTCATGAGCCGACGCCGCGACACCCGCCGCCTGGCGATGCAGGTGCTTTACCAGATCGACGCCACCGGCGAGGCCGACGCCGAGGTGATCTTCGCCGGCCTCGACGAGACCCACGATCCCCCGGAAGTCCGCCGCGACGCCGTGGACCTGGCGGTCGAGGCGTGGGCGAGCCGGGAGGTCTACGACACCCGCATCGCGGCGCTCGCCCCCGACTGGCCGACGCACCGCCAGCCGCCGGTCGACCGCGCGGTGCTACGCCTCGCCGCCCACGAGATCGCCACCGGCCGGACCCCCGCCAAGATCGCCATCAACGAGGCCGTTGAGCTCGCCAAGGCCTACAGCAACGAGAACGCCCCGGCCTTCATCAACGGTGTCCTCGACAAGCTCCGCCGCCAGCTCGAACCCGCCGAACCCCCGGACAAGCCGCCCGCCACACCCGAAGCCTGGCTCGACGACGCGAAAGGCGTTTAACCGCCAAGGACGCCAAGATCGCCAAGGAAGACCACGGACGGGTAGCGGGCGGATTCATCCGCCCGGTTTTGATCACACGATCCCGTTTGCCTTCCTTGGCGTCCTCCGCGTCCTTGGCGGTTAAACTCCGCGCCCATGGTCCTGTTCAAGTCTGCCTTCAAGAAACTCTCCGGGGCGCTGACCAAGACCCGCGGCGGCTCGGCCGGGACGCTGCGGACCATCCTCAGCGGGAAACAGCTCAGCCCCGAGCTGCTCCGCGACCTCGAACGCGCCATGATCGAGGCCGACATCGGCGTCAAGACCGCCGTCGAGATCCGCAAGGACCTCCAGGCCGGCTGGGAACGCGGCGAGATCGACGACGGCGACGCCGCGCTAGACTTCCTCAAGGCCCAGCTCACCGCCTACTACCCCGAGTGGGACCGGACGCTGAACCTCGCCCCCGACGGCCAGAAACCGACCGTGATCCTCGTCGCGGGCATCAACGGCGCGGGCAAGACCACCAGCATCGCCAAGCTCTGCAAGACCCTGCGCGACGACGGCAACAGCGTCCTGCTCGCGGCCTGCGACACCTTCCGCGCCGCGGCCGTCGAACAGCTCGAGGTCTGGTCCGCCCGCCTCGGCGTCGAGGTGGTCAAGGGCCAGCAGGGCGGCGACCCCGCGGCGGTCGCCTTCGACGCCGCCGCCGCCGCCAAGGCCCGCGGCGTCGACGTGCTGATCCTCGACACCGCCGGCCGGCTCCACACGCAGGGCCCGCTGATGGACCAGCTGACCAAGATCCGCCGCGTCGTGGAGAAGCAGATTCCGGGGGCCCCGCACGAGGTGCTGCTGGTGATCGACGCGACGACGGGTCAGAACGGCGTCAACCAGGCCAAGGTCTTCGCCGAGTCGATCGACGTCACCGGGCTCTTCCTGACCAAGCTCGACGGCAGCGCCCGCGGCGGCATCGTCATCGCCATCCGCGAGGCCCTGAACATTCCGGTCAAGTTCGTCGGCACCGGCGAGACGCCCGACGACGTCGCCCCCTTCGACCCGGCCGCCTTCGTCGAGGCGATGTTTGCCGAGGCCTAGCCTGACGACCCGCTGCCGATCGGCAACAATCACGTGATGACCGAGAACGAAAACGCCAACCCCGCCGCCGAGTCGACCGACCCGCCGGCGAAGCCGAAGAAGCCCGAGCCCCAGGGCCTCTGGCGCGGCTGGGTCCGCCCGCTGCTGGTCGTCATCCTGATCGTCACCACCGTCCGCTCTTCGCTGGTCGACTGGAACGACGTGCCCACCGGCTCGATGATCCCCACGGTCATGGTCGGCGACCGCATCGCGGTCAACAAGCTCGCCTACGGGTTCAACCTGCCGTTCAACGGGCCCGTCCTCGCCGTGCCGGTGGTCAACGTCAGCGTCCCCTGGCCGCTCGACTTCCTGCCCGGCTTCTACTGGGGCGGGCCCGCGGTCAACGACATCGTCACGTTCTGGAAGCCCGGCGGGTTCTTCGAGCCGGCGTACGAGCAGTGGCTCGCCCTCGGAATCGGCGACGACGCGGCCCGCGAACGGGCGACCGTCGGCGACGGCGGCATCCGCATGGTCAAGCGCGTCGTCGCCGGGCCGGGCGACGTCGTCGAGATGCGGCCGGTCACCCAGAAGTTCGACGGCCGGCCGTTCGACTTCAGCCAGCTCGTGATCAACGGCGAGGCGGCCGTCTACACCGACAAGCAGGGCGTCGAGCTCACCGAAACCATCGGCGGCGTCTCCCGGCGGGTGCAGTACATGCGCGGCACCACGGTCAAGGACACCGCGGGGCGGACCCGCCCCTTCCCCCTCCAGCCGGCGGCCCACCGCTTCGGCCCCTACGAGCTCGGCGACGACGAGTACCTCATGATCGGCGACAACCGCGACAACTCGCAGGACGGCCGGTTCTTCGGCCCGGTCCAACTCGACCAGATCACCGGCCAGGCGAAGTTCGTCGCGGTCTCGTTCGAGGACGGCATCACCAACCCCGCCTGGGGCCGGTTCTTCAAGGGCTTCGACCGCGGCCTCGACGACAGTGAGTGAGGAGATGACTTGTTTCTGACGGGGTGCAGGGGCGGAGCCCCCTTCCGGGGGCCGCTCGCCGCGCAGGCGATCTCGTATCTACTGCGTATCGCTGTCTAGCCAAATCGTCACGGGCCCGTCGTTCACCAGCTCGACCCGCATGTCCGCCCCGAACCGCCCCGTCTCGACCGGCGACACCCCCAACCCCCGCAACGCCGCCGCGAACCGCTCGACCAGCGGCGCGGCGATTTCCGGGGGAGCCGCGCCGGTAAAACTCGGCCGACGGCCCTTCCGCGTGTCGGCGAACAGCGTGAACTGCGACACCACCAACGCCCCGCCCCCGACGTCGAGCAGCGACCGGTCGAACCGCCCCGCCACGTCCGGGAACAGCCGGAGCCTCGCCACCTTCTCCGCCATCTGCTGAACACACCCCGCGTCGTCGCCGGGCCCGACGCCGACGAGCAGCACGTAGCCCCGGCCGATCTCGCCCACGGTCCGCGCCGCGACCCGCACCGACGCCCGTTCGACCCGTTGCAGCAAGACACGCATGCCGCACCATAGCACCGGCCAGCCCCGCCCCCACCCGTCGAGCATTGGCCCGCCGCCTCAGCCGCCTCAGCCGCGTCGCCGCAGCGCCGCCAACCCGAAGCACGAAAGCAGCAAAGCCGCGGTGCCGGGTTCGGGGATCAACGTCACGAGGGCGACCCAGTCTTCGAGCCCCGCCTGCTGCGTGCCGTCCGGGGACGCCCCGAGGAACACCCAGTCCCCGCCGATCAAGGTCTTGCTGCCGCCGACAAACACTCCCTCGCGGGGGTTGAACCAACGCAGGTCGAACTCGGCCGCATCGTACAGCGTCAGGTTGAGCTCCGGCGTCTCGGCGACGTTGTCCCCGATGTTGTTGTCGTCGTTGCTGGTGTCGGGGAAGTAGATCGCGTAAACCTCACCCTCCTTCGCAAAGACCTCGGCCCCGCCGTAGTCGCTGTCCGCTCCGCGGACCAGGTCGTCGTCGGGTGTCATCTCGATGAACGGCAGGTTGTCCTCGATGAACCGCCGGGCGATCGCGGTCTCGACGTAGACCTTCTCGTAAACCCGTTGGTCCTCGACGTCCTGGTCGGCGTTATGAATAAACCACTCGACGCCGGCGGCCCCGGAGAGCAGGATGTCCCAGGTCATCGTCTTGCGGACCGTATTGAACTTCTCGAAGTTGGTGTTTCCGGGCTCTGTGTCGTCGTTCACACCGATGTCGATCCGGGTGATCGACTCCGGCTCGTCGACGTTGACCGCGAGCGGACGGCCCGCGTTGGCCGAGGCCTCGAGGAACGCCTCGACGACGTCGGACCAGCCCTCTTCCTGGCCCGCTCGCTGGAGGCTGGTGAGGTCGAAGTCTTCGTTGTTGATGAAGTACTCGTACGGCGAGTTGATCGGGATCTGCTGCGCGTTGGCGAAGTTGTTGGTGCCCGCGTTGTGGACGGTGACGGGGATGTCGTACGCGTCGATCGCGGCGATGTAGTCGGCGAACTCGTTGACCCGCCCCGCCTCCTCGTCCCGGTTCGAGCCGAAGCCGTTACCCAGGTCGTACTCCTCGCTGATGTTGAGGATCAGCCCGTTGTGGTGGCCGAAGCGGGCGATCATCTCGCGGTAGTACAGCTTGCGTTCGACGCCGAGCGTGCCGTCGTCGAGCTCCTGTTTGTTGGCGAACTCGGCCTCGTTGAGGACCATGTGCAGCTGGACGCCCTGCTGCTGGGCGTGGGTGAACAGGACCTCCCACTGCTCGAGCTTCGAGACGTCGTAGCGGAGGTTGTCGTTCGGGACGCCGGAGTTGGTCTCGCCCGAGAGCTGGGCCGGCGTGGAGATGTTGGTGAACGGGTGGCTGTCCTGGCCGTCGCCGCCGACGTTGTTGACCATGAAGTAGACGGAGTTGACCCCGATCTCCGCGAGGTAGTTGATCTTGCCGATGATGTTGCGGCCGTCGCCGCCCTGCTCGATCGTGTTGCCGAAGTCGAAGTCGTCCGTCAGCCATCCGGGGTCGCCGGCGTTGTAGTTGATCGAGTGGGGCTCGTACTCGTGGAGGATGCCGCGGCGGCCGGGGCCGTCGTTGCCCTTGGCCTGCGTGTTGTCGAAGCCCTTGTAGCCCAGCAGGTTCTCCGGGCTGTCGGCCCCGCTCTTGATGAAATACTTCTCGTCGCCCTGGGTCTGCAGGTAGTGCTCGCCGACGTACGCCAGCCGGCCCTTGGACCAGAAGCCCGGGGCCAGGGGGTTGCGTAGGGCGACGTTGAAGCTGCCGGTGGCCCCGTCGAAAGATGTCGGCGTGCCCGCGGAGGGATCGGGATCGACGGCCACGTTCGTGCCGGTGTCGAAGCTCGCTTCGTACGACCAGTCGCCGGCCACGTTCGGGGTGAAGCGGGCCTTCCAGATGCTGTTGCCCTGGTCGTCGACCCCCGCGAAGAAGCCCGGGACGTCGAACGACTCGCCGCCGGAGGTGAACGCCACCTGCAACCGGTAGTCCGTGAACGGGTTGACCGCGCTGGTTTCGCTCAGGCCCTGCGGGCCGGTGAACTCGACCTCGATCGGCTGCCACTGGGTGCCCGTCGGCTGCGCTTCGGCCGGCGTGGCCGTCAGCAGCAGCCACGCGGTCCCCGCGAGCAGAACGCTCCGGGGCAAAGAACTTAGGACCGTAACGACACCGACACAACCACCGCCGCGGCGACTTGCTGCCATCACAACCTCACATACAAAAACCCGTGAACCGAGGGAAACCGGATTCGGGCGCCGGCGGGAAACGGAGAGCCGACATAGAAACCGAATCACCCACAACGTAACGAACGGCCGTACCCCTCCGCAAGCTTTTTCCGCCCCGCCGTCGGCCGCGGGCAGAAAAAAGCCGGGAAGGTTCAGTACAGCGTCTCGAGCTGGTACCGGGTCCGCAGCCGGCCGATGGCGTCGAGCAGCTCGGGCCGTTCGCCGAGGCGGATGATCTCGCTGTAGAGGTGGTGCAGCTTCCAGAACGCCCAGCCGCGGGCCAGCTCGCGGTCGCCCACCGCCGCGTCGTTCAGGTCGTAACGGAACGTGAGGTCGACCGGCCGGCCGCCGCTGCGGCCCGTGACCTGGATCGTGAACGGGCCGAGGTCCTGGTAGCGGCCGAAGACGTCGAAGCGTTCGCCCTGGTGGATGTTGGGTAGGGTCAGGGGGTAGACCTCGTTCATGCCCTGGCCGGCGAAACGGACCTGCACATCCGTGATGATCGGGTAGCGCAGCCGGCTCATCAGTTCGAGCAGCTCGAGGGTCACGTCGGCCCGGCGGTCGATGCTCACCGAGAAGCCCTTGTTGCGGTAGGCCAGGAAGTCGAGCAGCCGGTTGTCCTGCTCCCGCCCGATGCCGACGCAGTAGATCGACGCCGCGAGGTCGTTCTCGCGGGTGATGAGGTTGATCAATTCCCGGGTGTCGAGCACGCCCAGCGTCGGCCGGCCGTCGCTGATCAGGATCAGCTCGTACACCCGGCCCGGGTCGAGGTCGCGGCGCAGCAAGCGACGCAGCGCGAGGTTGACGTCGGTCTGGCCCCGGGCCCGGGCGTTGCGCAGCCAGCGGTCGGCGGTCGCCAGGTTCTCGGCGGTCGGCGGGACCGGCTCGCCGGCGAAGGTGCGCACCTGGTCGCTGAAGAACACGAGGTTGAACCGATCGCCGTTGTTCATCGTGCGGACCGACTGTTTGATCGCGTCGATGATCTGGTTGATGGTCCGTTGCGGGATGCTGCGCGAGGTGTCGACCATGAACACCACGTCCTTGGGCATGGTCTCGAGCTTGCGCAGCGACCGCCGGCCGGCGAGGTTGACGCGGAAATACCCGCCTCCCGTCACGCCGGGATTCGCGCGGTCGTCGTCGCGGTAGCGGGTGATGGTGTAGTCGAAGTCTTCGTCGAGGCGCTGCGGCGGCTCGAAATCCGCGGGGTTCAACGCGCCGAAGTCGAGGAAATCGATCCCACCTCCGCCCCCGGAAGCGCCGCCCCCGGGAATTGCCGCGGCGCGTCCGCCCGCGTTTGCGATACCCGGCCCGCCGACGCCCGGCCCGAAGCCCGCGTCGGCGCCACCACCGGCTCCGCCCACGGGACCGCCACCCGGCCCCGTGCCGTAACCGACCCGCCCCACCGCCGGCAGCCCGCCGGCGTCGGACGTCAACTGCGACAACAGGTCGCCCGCCAGCGTCGCGCTGCCCGGCCCGGCCGAACGCTCGGCCTCGAACGCCGCGGACTCCGCGAACGTCGGCTCCTCCGGCGCATCAATCAACCCTTCGAGCATCGCCTCGAAGTCCAACGCCTCGGCCGTCGCCGACATCTCGGCGTCCGGGCGTGGCAGCGGCTCGGGGGCCTCACGCAGCTCCAGCTCCGGGTCGAACACGTCCGACGGCGACGGCGCGACCTCGTCCAGCAGCCGCTCGGCCAGCGTGTCGGCCGACTCGGTCGGCCGGCCGCCGAGACCCTCGTCGGCGGGGCGCACGATCTGATCGAACGTCGCCCGCTTGACGCGCACCGGCCGGACCTCGCGCACGAACGCGTCCGGGTCCACCCGGCCGAAGGCGTGGTCCTGCAGGGTGTAGCCCAGCCCGGCGTGGACCGACAGGCTCACCAGCAGCCCGACCAGCAGCATCAGCCCCGGCGCCTTGGCGGCGAGCCCGGGGCGGAACGTGCGGAACCGTGGCCGGCGGTAGCGTCGCCGCGGCATCAGCGCATCGCCTCCA
>JBCCOP010000028.1:0-22369 GCA_039025315.1 Planctomycetota bacterium
GCCCCCCGCCTCCGCTCCATGGTCCACGCCGCCCTCAACAAATTCCCGGGCACCGAGGTCATGATCACCCCCAACCAGGACCTGCTCTTCACCAACATCCCCCCGGAAGCCAAGCCCGACTTCGAGGGCCTCCTCTCCGACCACGGCCACGGCACCCGCCGCGGCAAGCCCCTCTCCACCCTCCGCGTCCTCTCCGGCGCTTGCGTCGGCCTCCCCACCTGCCGCCTCTCCTACACCGACTCCGAACAGTTCGAACCCCAGCTCATCGACGAACTCGAAGACCGCGGCTACGGCCACCTCGCCGAGTCCATCGGCATCACCGGCTGCGAACGCCAATGCTTTAGACCAGCCACAAAAACCTTGGGCTGGATCGGTTCCGGGGGCGACAACTACGCCCTCAAGCTCGGCGGCCACGAAGACGGCTCCACCCAGGGCCACTACCTCACCGACGGCGAAAAACACTACCTCAGCATGGTCCCCCGAGACCGCGTCGCCGACGTCTGCGCGGTCTTGTTCGACTGGTACCTCGAAGCCCGCCGCCCCCCCGAAGGCGGCCCCGCTTCAGCGGGGCTGCCCCACCCCCCCAGCCCCCAGACCCCAAGCCCCGAACCCCACCCCGAGCCGATGGGCGACTTCATCCACCGCATGGGCTTCCCCGCCGTCCTCGAAACATTCCGGGCCGACCCCCGCACCGCCGACCTCCTCGAAAAACGCAACCCCGCCCCCACCATCGACCCCTACATCGAAGAAACCCTCGTCCCCGCCTGATCCGTAGGGGCGTATTCATCCGGTCACTTCAGCTGACTTAACGAGTAAATCCAGCCTTAGTTACTTAACTCAACCAGTTCAAGTTCCTCCAAACGTATTGCCATAGTGAGTTTCGACACGCCAAATAGCTCTGCCAGCGACTTTCTAGGCTTTTGAGCAAATTGAGTTGTAGCGGCCAACACGCGAGACAAATCTCGTTTAGTATTCAGCTGTTGATACGCCTTCGCTAAGTCTGTGAATCCAAGCTTAAAAGCACTTTCGTCGTTTAACCGAAACTCACTTACTCCAAAACCTTCGAGCATAGCAGCTTTTACCAGTTTTTCGGGCATAAGGAAATAGACGGCAAATCTATCGGCCTCATACTCGGCTCTTCCACGATTTTGATTATCGTGTTCACCTTGTAATGGCCGATCTCTAAATTGCACCTGATGCCTGTGAAGTATCGCATGCCCTAATTCGTGTGCAGCAGTGAATTTCTGTACGGGAAGCGAAAATCGTTCGGAAATAGATACCCGTTTATTTTTTCTATCCAGTTCTCCAGCGACTTTGAACGAAGTGTTATATTCCGATACATAACCGAGGTCGTCGGCTTTAATGAACTCATAACCTGCGTTTGTAAATACACGCGCTGGCTCTAAAACATGAAGCTGGTGCGGATCATTCACTTCTTTTAAAAATTCACTGCGTCTGTCCCAAATTTTCGATTGTAAAATACGGGCGATTTTCTGTATTTCGTCATCGCTATATTTAGTTTCAATTGATGCTTCTGCGATAATATCTTCAAGATTAATTAGGCTTGAAGCATTTGATTTTTCCGCATGTTCCCTGAGAATTGATATTCTATGATGGAGTGCATCATCGAGATCCCTAGCTTCCTTCTCAAGATTTCCAAATTTATTCAAAGTCGATAACGAAATAGCCGCCCCTTCGGAACTCTTTAAATTCAGATAGCCGATCGCAACAGCACTAAATGCACCTGATAGCGCTGAGCCAATGGCAACTTCAGAGTCGCCTCTTGCGGATTTAAAACCGTCGTCAAAAATACTGATCGAGAAGCGGGCAAGCTCAAGACAACAAATTGCAATTTTCTCCAGAATTTGATTTGAATCTTGGAGGAGTTGCAGCTGCCTCCGATTATTCAAATATTTCCTTAGCCGACCATTGCTTTTGTCGCGCGCTCTTACTAGAGGCAATTACTTTGGCGAATTGCTCTGAATCCTCTTGAAACGCTTGCCATAATTGTGGTTCAATGCGCCGTGTGATTTCATTAAGCATCACTCGAAAGTCTTGATGCTTGTCAGCATATTTCTGCCTTCTAAGCGTCAGATCAATGACCGTGCGAGCCATTGCGCTTGACAACAATCCGGATAACGCAGCCGCACTACCGCTGCCGGGTTTGTGATTTCCTGCCGCGAATTTTTCCAACAATTCTTGGAAGGGGACGCTGGCTAGATGAGGTAATTCCATAACCTTACTCTACTTGATCGTAGCGGCGGATTTATCCGGCTTCGGCTATCGCTTTCCCTCACGGTCGGATGGGGTATCGAAACGGGGTCGGTATCGAAACGGGGTCTGACCCCATCTAAGTGTCTTGCTCTGACGATACGGCCCTTAGTTGCGCATAGTTTGTCACCGAAACCGGACAAAAATCGGCCGGTCGCGGAAATTTTTCTATTCGAGTCCGAGGCGAGGGTTATGGTGACCCGCGGCGGGGTCGGCGGACGCGTAGCGCGCACATAACCGACGGTTCGCCCCTTGGTGACGGCCCGACACAGGTGACGGACGCTGAACCAGGCAAGGAGCACGCCGTGGCCTCGTCGTCGGGACCCCCTCCCCCGGAAGTTGGTACCCCATGTGGGGTGACAACTTCCGGGGGAGGGGCCGTGTGGTCGAGGGCCCGCGTGGGCGTGGCGATGCTCGGGGTACTGCCTTGCCGGGAACCCCCGGGGTCGAGGACACGACGGGACGGCGGCCGGGGGCCGAGGCCTTGGAGTTGCTAGTTGTTAGAGCTTAGAGCCTGGCAAGACGTAAGCGATGGCGCGGAGGTGGCGTATCCGGCGTGCTTACCAGGCTCTAGGCTCTAGCGGCTAGCAGCTTCTTCCGCGACGCCACGCGTGCCACCGCGTGAACCCGACGGCCGAGAGGCGGGGTGGTTGAAGCGTTGCGGGGGGTCGAGCGGCTCGCTCTTTGACAAATCGGCGTGTGGGCGGACGCCCGGGTGAGAAGTGACCCCTACGGGATTCGAACCCGTGTTGCCTGGATGAAAACCAGGTGTCCTAGACCAGACTAGACGAAGGGGCCTTCGGGCAGAGAGTTTAGCGGGAGTCGGGGGGGCGGCAAGGCGGGGTGGGGCTTGGGGCGGCGTAAGCGGGTGTGGTTATCAGACCCAGCGGGCGGCCGGGGGCGGTGTCGGGGGGTTTTGGGGGTGGTCTGGGGTGGGGGCGGGGTTGATCGGTGGATCGGCGTCGGCTGCGGGTGGAAAAACACGGGGAGGTGTTACAATTTTGGGTCTGTGGTGAACGGCGGACGTGGCCCGGTCGATCGGCGGGGTTGCGGGTAAATTGGAGAGGAAAGATGTCAGGAGGGACGGCGGCCCGGCGTGTGGCGGCCACGGCTCTTATAGGAACCGGTCTTGCTGACGCTGATCCATTACGACCCGGCGGCGACGGGGAAGCCGGACACGTTCCGCGTGCCGGCGGGCGCGGCGTGGGTGGTCGGACGGGACCAGGGGGACTTGGCGTTGAGCGACACGCGGGTGTCGCGTCGGCACGCGGAGTTTTCGACGCAGAACAACGTGTTCGTGATCCGGGACCTGGGCTCGTCGAACGGGACGTGGGTCAACGGCGAGCGGGTGACGGGGATCGCGGAGCTGGAGCAGGGCGACCGGATCCAGCTGGGGCGGGTGACGCTGTTGGTGGGTCACATCGAGGTGAGGGACGCGGGCCGGGACGGGGACGGGGCGTCGGCGGAAGGGGTTGCGGCGTCGGCGGACGAGACGGCCGGGGGTTGGCCGGGGCAGTCTTCGTCGTTGGCGCTGGACCCGCCGGACGAGGGGCCGGGGCTGTCGCCCGACGCGGCGTTCGGCCCGGCGCGGGACCACGGCGAGGAAGAGGCGGCGGCCCCGGCGGCGGACGGAGCGTCGCCGCCGCGGTCGCGCCGGCCGGAGTCTCCGTTGGAGGGTGTGCCGCCGTTGGGCGTGGATGCCACCGCGCCGGGGCCGGAGCCCGACGCGGAACCTCAAGCGGAAGAGGGGGAGCCCGGAGCGCCGCCGTTGGTCGGGCTGTCGCTCGACACGCCCCCGCCGGCTCATGACTCGGTGTCGGAGGGATCGGTCGAGCCCGAGCTTGATGAGCCGGACCAGGAGGAAGCGGGCGATGCTCCGGCGAACACGGAACCCGCCGAGGTCGCCTGGGCGGAGCCGTTTGATTCGCAGGCGTTGGTGCGTCGCCGGTCCGGGGCGGGGGCACGGTGGGCCGTGGCTGCGGCGGTTCTGGTTTTGGTTGCGGGTGGGGTTGGTTTTTATGTCTTGAACCGCCCGGCGGCGGGCGGGTCGTCGGTCGTGGCCCGTTCCCCGGCGACGCCGCCGCGGGGTCCGCAGTTGCCGCTACGGACCGGCCCGACCGAGGCGGCGGCGGACGAGGTGGAGCTGACGCCGGCCCTGCCGACCGATACGGTCCGCTTGCCGGATATCGGAGATGTTGCCGCGGGGTCAGGATCGAGCGGTGCGGCGTCGGACCCGTCGCCGAGCGAGCCGCAGCCGGAAGACGCGTTCGGCGATTCGCCCGCCTTGGCGTTGTCGCCGTTGGACCAGCCGGCACCGGCCGAGCGTGTGACACGTTTCCCATCGGTTGCGCCGCCGGAGCCGGAAGAACCGGACGATCCGCCGGTGGTGGCATCGGCTTCCGGTGAGGAGGTGTCCGAGCCCGGCCTTGAGGTGGAGCCGCCGGGCGTGGTCGTGGCCCCGCCGGTGGTCACCGAGCCGGCCGAGCTGTCATCGGCCGACGGCGTGACCGCGGACGCGGCGGCCGGAGGCTCGACGCCAGCGGTAGACGCCGGGGCGACCGACGCCTCGGCCGCGAGCGTCGCGGAGACGCGGCGTCTGGTTTACCTCATCGATGCGTCGGGCTCGATGGTCGATTCGATGAACCAGGGGGCCCTGACCTGGCTGAGCCGGGAGCTCGGCCGGCTGGGCGACCGCGACGAGTTTGCGGTGCTGTTTTTCCGGGGCGACGAGGTGATCGAAGCGCCGCCGGCGGGCATCCGGCCGGCGGGCGGCGGGGCGCGCGTGGAGACGCTGGCCTGGGTCGCGCCGGGCAGCGGGAACATCCGTCCCGGCGGGAAGTCCGAACCGTTGGCGGCGGTCCGCCGGGCCTTGTCTTACGGCCCCACGGAGATCTACCTGCTGTCGGACGACAAGTTCGGCAGCCGCGGTCGCCGGGCCGCGGGTGTGGGTGCCGACGAGTTGATCGACCTGATGGGCGGCGACCCGCCGGTCGTCCACACGGTGCAGTTTTTCTACCGCGGCACCGATGACCGCACGCTCGAACGGATCGCGGAGGCGTTCGGGGGCAGGTTTGAGTTTGTGCGTGAGCCGACGTTCGACGCGTCGCCCGGGGGGGGGATCGACCTCTTCGGCGTCTCGCGGTGAGGCCAAGGGGTGAGCCGGCCGCGGCTACGCTCCGCGTATGCGCAAGACCTCGGCGGCGACCCGCGGGCTCAAGGCCCGCAGCACCGCCTCGATCTCGGGGCCGATCGGCTCGGGCCGGTCGCCGAAGACCAGTAAGCCGCCCACGGCCGCGCCGTCGGCCGGGTTGTCGAGCCGGACCCCCAGCGCGGCTTGGACCGACGTGTTCGTCTCGGCGATCCGCCCGAGCCCGTCAACGGCGGCCGGCCCCACCCCCGACCAGCCGCCGTGTTTCAGGCTCTCCCGCCACGCGGCGGAGTCGGCGTCCAGCCGCGTCGGTGCCAGGTCCCGGCCGCGGTACAAGCCGGCGATTTGGCGCAGCTCGCCCGGGCCCGGGTCCCACGACCAGACCGCGGACCCGCCGATTTCCAGGGATTCGGTGACCCGCTGCACGAGCCCGACACAGAACGCCGTGTCCACCGCGGGCCAGCAGCTCAGCACGATCCGCTGCATCGCCCGCAGGGCCGAGGGGTAACGGGTCAGCACCCCGGCCCACGGCACATCGGCCGCCTCGTCGTCAGCCTGGTCGGGCTCCAGCGGGGCCAGCCCCTCGCGGATCGCCAGACGGGCCAGCTCGACGCGGTTGCGGATCCCCAGTTTCCGCCCCAGGGCCTGCCGGTGGCTCTCGATGGTCTTGGGGCTGCGGAACAGACGGTCGGCGATCTGCGGGATCGTGAACCCGTAACCGATCAAACCCAGGACCTGGATCTCGCGTGGCGTGAGGCCGGACAATACGGATGCGATGGCTCGGCCTCACGCAACGAAAGCGGAACCGTGGTCAAACGGCACCGCGGCGACGGGTGCGACTTAAGTCGGTCTCCCGGCCGATCTTGACCAACGACCACGGGGTCGTTTTCGGCGGGTGCGATCGTAGAGCTTTCTTCGCGGTTCGCGTCGGGCAAATACCTGAATTTCGGCGGATTACCGCGTCCGACGGGGGAAAACCGCGGGACGTGTAAGTACTCTCACGTAAGAGGTGTGGGGAAATGCAGTACGCCAGCCGTTCGGCAGCTCCCCCGCCTGCCCCGCCGGGTCACTACCCCCCCACCCGGCGGGGATTTTGTTGCGCCGCGGGCATGCCACCGCCGCTCAGTCGTAGCGGAACACGCCCTTCCGCCAGGCGTAGGCGAAGGCCAGCACGCTGGTCAGGATGAAAAACGCCATCCGCCCGAAGAACATCGGCGACAGGGCATCTCCCTCCGGCCCACCCAAGCTCGGGAACGTCGTCGCCCACGGGTACAGGAACACAATCTCGACGTCGAAGAGCAGGAACGTCATCGCGATGACGTAGAACCGCACGTTGAACCGCCGGCGGGCGTCGCCGATCGGGTTCATGCCCGACTCGTAGACCGTGCCCTTGACCTCGCCCTTGCGGCTGGGGCCGATGACGTGGGTCAGCACCAGGTTCCCGAGCCCGAAGGCGACCGCCATCATCAGCAGCACGCCGACGGCGGCCCACATGTTGAACGAACTGGCGGCAAGCGTGACGGCCATTGTTGAAGTGTAATCCCCGCGCCGCGTATCGTCACCCGGGACCCGCCGAAGAGCCGGCTACAATCGCCGCTTCATGAAGGCCTACCACGACCTGCTGCAGCACATCCTCGACCGCGGCGTCGATAAGGACGACCGCACCGGCACGGGCACGCGGTCGGTCTTCGGCTACCAGATGCGGTTCGACCTCGACCCTGTCGACGGGCCGGGCTTTCCTTGCCTGACCACCAAAAAGCTGCACCTGCGGTCGATCATCCACGAGCTGCTGTGGTTCCTCCGCGGCGACACCAACGTCCACTACCTCCAGCGGCACGGCGTGACGATCTGGGACGAGTGGGCCGACGAACACGGCGAGCTCGGCCCCGTCTACGGCCGGCAGTGGCGCAGCTTTCCCACCCCGAGCGGCACCGGCGTCGATCAGATCCAAAACGTCCTCGACTCGCTGCAAAACAACCCCGACTCCCGCCGCCACGTTGTCTGCGCCTGGAACCCGGGGCAGCTCGACGAGATGGCCCTGCCGCCCTGCCACTGCCTTTTTCAGTTCTATGTGGCGCCCCCGGAAACTCAAGGCGACCGCGGCTCGTTGTCCTGCCAGCTCTACCAGCGCTCGGCCGACGTGTTCCTCGGCGTGCCGTTCAACATCGCCAGCTACGCCCTGCTCACGATGATGATCGCGCAGGTCTGCGGCTACCGGCCCGGCGAGTTCGTCCACACGCTCGGCGACGCCCACCTCTACCGCAACCACTTCGACCAGGCCCGCGAGCAGCTGTCGCGCGACCCCCGGCCGCTGCCGACGATGCGGCTGAACCCCGCGGTCACCGACCTCTTTACGTTCACCCACGACGACATCACGCTCGAGAACTACGACCCCCACCCCGCGATCCGCGCCCCGATCGCGGTTTGACCCCCGGAATGACGAAAGCCATCGAAAACCATCGCCCGCCCCGCCGCGTCTCGCTCATCGCCGCGATGAGCGAGAACCGCGTGATCGGTAAAGACAACGCGCTGCCCTGGCACCTGCCGCACGAGATGGCGCAGTTCCGGGCCTACACGCTGGGCCACGCGGTCATCACCGGACGCAAGAACTTCGAGGCCGGCGACAGCAAGCCGCTGCCGTACCGCCGCAACCTCGTGCTCACCACCCGCCCCGACTGGTCGCCCCCGGAAGAGGTCCGCGACGCGGTCGAGGTCTGTCACGGGCTCGACGAGGCGCTGGACCGCGTCGGCGACAGCGACCCCGAGCCCTACGTCATCGGCGGGGCGCAGGTTTACGCCCTGGCGATCCCCGTCGTCGACCGCATGGTCCTCTCGACCGTCCACGCCGAGCTCGACGGCGACACGTTCTTCCCGGACTACGACGAGGCGGCCTGGGACCTGACCGACGAGCGGCACCACCCCGCCGACGCCCGCCACGCCTACGCCTTTACGGTCCGCACGTTCGACCGCCGGCCTTAGCGAGCCGCACCGATGACACCGACCCGCTGCGTCTGCACCGACTGGCAGATCGACGACGCGACGCCGGGCGTCTTGGCGTTGCAACCGTCGGCCAAGACCGTCACGCGGTCGCTCGGGTTGTCGGGGGTGCTGCTGGTGTTCGCGGGGCTGGTCGTGCTGGCGTGCGGGTTCCCACCGGGCTGCCGGGCGGTGTCGGCCCAGCGCGAGCGGCTGGCGGAGATGGAGCAGCGGCTCGAGCGGTTCGAGCGGCAGGCCCGCCGCAGCGGCGTCGGCGTGACGGCCAACGAGCCGGGCTCGATCGGGCAGCGGGTCGCCCAGCAGCAACGCGAAGCCGCGGAGCAACTGCGGGTCGAGGTCGAGGCGCAGCGGCAAAAAGCGGAAGCTGCGCAAGCCACGCTCGGGACGGTGGGCGACACGCTCTACTGGTCCGCGCTCGGCGGGCTGTTCGTCTTGGCCGCCGCGGTGCCGTTCGTCGCCCGGCGGGAGCGGGTCACGCTGCGCCGCGACGCCGACGGCCACACGCTGCACGTCCGCCGACGCGGGCAGGTCCGGCGGTCGGGCCGGCTGGACCTGCGGCGGTACAACGGCCTGGCCGTCGTCGTCCGCCGACGCGTGACCCGGCGGGGCAAGACGGCGAGCTACGACGACCACGGCTGGGCCTGGTCGGTGCTGCTGGTGTCGCGGCAACCCGGGGTGCGGTGGCTCGAGGTCGTGATCGACGAAGACCCGTTCCTGCCCCAGCCGTTCGGCAAGCTCACGTCGCGGGTGCGGCAGACGTTGCGCTACTTCGAGTCGCTCGCGCCCCTGCCGACGGCCCCGCCGTTGAAGATCGACGTCGGCGAGGACGCGTTCGGGCTCATCGGCCGACGCCTCGCCACCCGCGTCGAGAAGAGCGACCGCCCCGCGTCGTCCGCCACGCCTTACCGACCGATCAACTGAACCACGCCCGATAGCCGCGTCTCTCGACCGATAACCGCCGCCGTGCCGACGCGGCGGGCGGGCCGACGGGGCCGGGACCAACCATGCCGGCGGATCGTCCCGATATCACAGGGGTTACCAATCCGGGGGTTACGACGCGATCGGCCCGCCCATGTCCACCCCCCTGCCCCAGCACCTCAGCGAGTTGGCCGAGCACCGCCGGCAGCGGCGCAACGTCGCCCACGCCGTGCTGGCGATGATAATCATCATCGCGATCGGCACGGCCGGGTTCACGATCATCGAGGAGCACTGGACCGCGTGGGACGCGTTGTTCTTCACGCTCATCACGATCACCACCGTCGGCTACGGCGACTACGGGCTGGACATGAAGGGCGAGGTGTTCGCCCTGGTCTTGCTGCTCGCGGGGATCGGGGTCACGACGTACGCCTTCGGCCAGGTGGTGCAGTTGGCGGTCACCGGCCGGGCCGCCTGGAGACGCAAGATGCTCAAGCAGATCGAGAGTTTGTCGGACCACTTCATCGTCTGCGGAATGGGCCGGGTCGGCGAGGCCGTCACCGAGCGGTTCGCCGAGTCGGGCGTGCCGCTGGTGGTGATCGACCTCGACCCGGAACGCTGCGCCACGGCACGCGAGCAGGGGCACTTCGCCATCGAGGGCAGCGCGAGCGACGACGCGGTGCTGCAGGCCGCGGGCGTCGAGCGCTGCCGGGGGCTGGTCGCCGCGGCGCCGTCGGACAACGAGAACCTGGTGATCACGCTCACCGCCCGCGGGCTCAACGCCGACTGTTTGATCGTCTGCCGCAGCGACCGGGCGTACTCGGAGGAGAAGTTCCGCCGGGCCGGGGCCGACCGCGTCGTCGCGCCCGAGACCAACGGCGGGCACACGATCGCCAACCTCCTGGTCCGCCCCAACACGACCGACCTCTTGGCTCAGACCGGGGAGGACGGCTACCAGCTCACCGAGCTGAGCGTCGCCCCCGGCAGCTCGCTGAGCGGGATGTCGCTGTTGAAGCTCGGCAAACGCGAGCCCGACCTCGTCTTCGTCGCCCACAAACGTCCCGGCGAGGCGACGCGGCTGCGGCCCGACATGAGCCTGACGCTCGAGACGGGCGACGTGCTGATCGTCGTGGGCGAACTCGCGGCGCTGGCGCGGGTCAGCCCGCTGGCCGCGGCGGCCTGATCCATTTGGCGATTTGGTGATCGCGGGGAACGGGAGGCCGGCGAGCTATCCTGTTTTCTTTAATCGCCAAATCACGAAATCGCCAAATCGCTAAATGCTTGAGACTTCGCTCCTCGTCGCCGCCGTCGCGCTGCTACTGATCGTCAACACGGTCGGCGTCGTGCTGGTCGCGTTGCAGCTGCCGGGCACGTGGCTGATGGTCGCCGCCGGCGGGCTGTTCGCGTGGTGGCGCTGGGGCGAGGCGAACTGGAGCTACGGCTGGGGCACCCTCGCGGGGCTGCTCGGGCTCGCGGCGGTCGGGGAACTGCTGGAGTTCTTGGCCGGGGCGGTCGGGTCGCGGGCGGTCGGCGGCAGCCGGCGGGGGGCGGTGCTGTCGGTGGTCACGGCGGTGCTCGGGGCGATCGCGGGGACGGTGGCGATCCCCGTGCCGGTGGTCGGGACGCTGGTGGGGGCGGCGGCCGGCGCGGCGGGCGGGGCGATGCTCGGGGAGGTCTGGGCCGGCCGGCGGTGGGACGAATCGCTGAAGGTCGGCGGCGGCGCGGCGGTCGGCAAGCTCACCGGGGCCGTCGCCAAGCTCGCGGTCGCCGCGGCGATGTGGGCCCTCGCCGCGGTCACGCTGCCGTGGTAACCCGCGCGGCCCGACATTTTTTACACAGCTTTTGCACCCACCGGCGATGACCGGGCATCTCGCCGCCTACGTCGCCCCACGGCCGGAATCCGCAAAACACTTAATTGATTAGACTTAGGCTCATCAAATTGACTTTTTTTGGGGTTTCGCTAAGCTGGTCTGCTTATGCCCACTTCGACCCGAAAACCCAAACGTACGCCGAAAACCGCCGGCTCCGCCCGACCCGCCAAGCCCGCCGCCCGCGCGGCCAAGTCCACCGCGGACGCCACGCCCGGCCCGGAGTCGATCACCAACTACACCACCGCCCTCCGCTGGCTCTACAGCCACGTCGACCACGAGCGGCAGCGCGTCGTCAAGTACGACCAGCCGACGTTCAACCTCGACCGCATGCGGCGGCTGCTGTCGCTGCTGGGCAACCCGCACGAGCAGCTCAAGGTCGTCCACGTCGCCGGCACCAAGGGCAAGGGCTCGACCTGCGCGATGACCGCGTCGATGCTGCGGGCCTGCGGCTACACCGTCGGCAGCTACGCCAGCCCCCACCTCGTGGACCTGCGCGAACGCATCACGATCAACAACCACCTGATCTCGTATGCCGACTGCGCGGAGCTCTTTAAACAGATCGCCTCGGTCGAGCACAAGTTTGGCCAGCAGAACCGCCTGACGTTCTTCGAGATCATGACCGCGGCCGCGCTGCTCTACTTCGCCGAGCAGTGCGTGGACGTGGCCGTGCTCGAGACCGGGCTGGGTGGCCGGCTGGACTGCACCAACGTCGTCACCCCGCTGGTCACCGCGGTGACCGCCATCTCGCTGGACCACACCCACCTGCTGGGCGACACGCTGCCCGAGATCGCCCGGGAGAAAGGCGGCATCTTCAAGCCCGGCGTGCCCGCGCTCACCATCCCGCAGGACAAAGAGGCGACCGACACGCTGCGGAAGTCGGCCGAGGACGCGGGCACCGAGCTGGAGATCACCGGCAAGGACATCGACTTCTCCTACCGCTTCGAGTCCAACCGCGAGCTCGGGCCGCACACCCGCGTCTGCCTGACCACCGACCGCTCGAAGTTCGAGCACCTGCCCGTGCCGCTCAAGGGCGAGCACCAGGCGCTCAACTGCGGCCTCGCGCTGGCGATCCTCGACCGGCTCAAGGCCCACGGCTTCAACCTCCCGATCAACCAGGTCATCGACGGCCTGGCCGCCACCGACCTGCCCGGCCGGATGGAGACCGTCCACGACCGGCCGCGCGTCATCATCGACGGCGCCCACAACAGCGCATCCATCACCGCCCTGACCAAGTCGCTCGGGGCGCACGTCTCGTACGACAGCCTGGTCATGGTCTTCGGCTGCGGCCAGGACAAGGACGTCAACGGCATGCTCAAACAGATCGCGCTGGGCGCCGACAAGATCATCTTCACCCGCGCCAAGGCCAACCCCCGGGCCGAGGAGCCCGACGACCTGATGCGGCGGTTCCGCGAGCTGTCGCCGAAGATGGCCCAGACCGCGCCAAACCTCGAGGCCGCGCTGAAGCTCGCCGCCCGGGCGGTGAGCCGCGAGGACCTGATCGTCGTCACCGGCAGCTTCTACCTCGTCGGCGAGGCCCGCAAGTACTTCCAGGACCGGCAGGCCAAGCGGTAAGCCACGGCCCGCCAATCCGTCCGAAAAGCGTCCGGCTTGCACGCTTCTTTCGTCTGGTCACACTACGGGTCCCGTGCGGTCTCAGCCCCGCCCCGGAACCCGCCGATGACCGCCCCCGGAAACACCCCCGGAAACGTCCCCGCCCACCGCAACCGCTGGCTCGTCGCCCTAAGCGGCGTCGGCGTCCACCTCGCGATCGGCTCGGTCTACGCCTACTCGGTCATGGTCCTGCCGCTGGAGGAGGCTGTGGGCTGGGAAAAGGCGCAGGTCACCACCGCGTTCTCCGTGGCGATCGTCTGCCTCGGGCTCTCCGCCGCGTTCCTCGGCACGTTCGTCGAACGCTACGGGCCGCGGACGTCCGGCCTGCTCGCGGCGGCGTGCTACGGCGGCGGCACCCTCGGCGCGGGCCTCGCGGTCGCGCTCGACTCGCTGCCGCTGTTCGTCGCCAGCTACGGCGTGCTCGGCGGCGTCGGGCTGGGCGTGGGCTACATCACCCCCGTCTCGACGCTGGTCAAATGGTTCCCCGACCGCCGCGGCCTGGCGACCGGCATGGCGATCATGGGCTTCGGCTTCGCGTCGATGGTGTTCGGCCCGGTGATGGAGCGGCTCTTCGCCGCCGTTGGACCGGCCCGCACGTTCTGGACCCTCGGCGTGGTCTACCTGCTGATGATCAGCTTCAGCGCGCTGTACCTCGCCCCGCCGCCGAAGGGCTGGCTGCCGGCGAGCCTGCGTGACCGTCCGGACGCCGCCGACGCGAAGCCGCCCCGCCGCATGAAGGCCGACCTCGCGCAGCTCACCGTCCGCGAGGCCGTGCGGACCCGGCGGTTCTACTTCGTCTGGCTGATGCTGTTCATCAACGTGACCTGTGGCATCGCGCTGATCGCGGTCGCCTCGCCGATGGCGCAGGACGTCGCGGGCCTGACCGCCGGGGCCGCCGCGGCGATGGTCGGGTTCATGGGCCTGTGCAACGGGTTCGGACGCATCGGCTGGGCCTCGGCGTCGGACGTCCTGGGCCGCTCCGCGACCTACGCCGCGTTCTTCGTCATCCAGGTGGTCGCCTTCGCCGCACTCGCGCAGGGGCCGCCGCCGTGGCTGTTCGTCGCGCTGGTACTGCTGATCCTGACTTGCTACGGCGGCGGCTTCGCCACGGTGCCCGCGCTGCTCGGGGACTTGTTCGGCACGAAACAGCTCGGGGCGATCCACGGCTACACGCTCACCGCCTGGGCCGCCGCCGGCCTCGTCGGGCCCACCGTCGTGACCCGGGTCCAGCAGGCCACCGGCAGCTACGCCGCGACGCTCTACGTCTTCGCCGGCCTCTTCGTCGTCGCGCTGGCCGCCACCGGGCTCCTGGCCGCGGACATCCGGGCCAAACGTGCGGCGATAGCGACGACGGACCCGTCCGGGTTGGCCGACGCCCCGCTGACCTGACCGGCCGCGTTCGACGAAGACGCGGCCGGTTTGTCCGAGCCGGGCTCTAAGTCGTTTCGGAGCCCCCGAATCGTGGGTTATACTTCCGTCGCGGGGAGGCGTGCCCGCCCCTCCGCGGCCAACGATCAGGGTGTTGGAGATCTCGGCGGCGAGTCCGGTCGGTGGGGCGTCGTGGCGGTCGTGCGTGGTCAAGGGCCGCGTCGGGCCGATCCCCCCAATCGGCCGGCGCCGCCGCAGGAGCACACGGTTTGGACCCCACCCCAGACGCCCCAGCCCCGGACCGGCGGCGCGACGCGCAACCCAGAAGCCCCGGGAAAATGCGGCCGGTGTCCTGGTGGCGGCTGCGGCTGCGGGGCCGGTGGCACTGGGTGCTGCTAGGCGGCTTGGGCGGCGCGGCCGCCGGCGCGGCGATCGCGTGGGTGTCGGTGCCGCCGCTGCACGAGGCCCGCGGCCGGGTCGTGCTGGGCGTCGCGACCGGCGGGCCCGCGGCCCCGGAAGACGCCGTTCTCGGAGAGACCACACGCCCGGCCGACCTGTGGCTCGACGCGGTCGCCGAACGTGAGTTGGATCGGCTGCGTCGGCTCGCCGGCGCGGCGGCGGTCGAGCCCGACGACATCGACGACGGGGCGTCCGCCGCCGGCGTGTCGCTGTCCGTGTCGCGGGGCGGGCCCGCGGGCGGCACGCTGACGCTGGCGGCGCGGTCCGCCGACCCCGGCGCGGCGTCGGACGCGGTACGGGCGGTGACCGCGGCCTACGCCGCACAAGCGGACCGCCTCGAAGCGGAAAGGGCGCAGGCCGAGGCGTACCGAACGGCGCGGCGGCGGGCGGCCGCGGCTTCGGCCGCCGCGGCCGCGGCGCGGGCGCGGGCCACCGAGGCGCAGCGGGACGCGGCCGGGACCGAATCGGCGTGGGACGAGGCGGCCGAGAACCTCGCGGCCACGACGCGGGCGGTGGACCGGGCGGCCCAGCGGCTCGAGTCGCTGAATACGCTGAACGAGCCGACGGTGGCGGAGGTCGCGGCGCTGGACCCCGAGGCCGCGGCCTGGTGGGGCCGGGCGCGGGGGCTGGAGCGGGCGATGACCGAGGCGGTGTGGCCGGCGAACCTGGCGGTGGCGTCGCGGCTGCGGGAGCGGGCGGCCCTGGAGGTCCGGCTGCGGGCGCGGGCGGCGGACAGCCGGGTGGTGCCGGTGGGCGACGGCGGGCTGGCGTTCCGGGCGGTGCGGCTGAGCGTGGCGGGCGACGAGTTGGAGCGGGCGACGGCGCGGGCGACCGAGGCCGAGGCCGAGGCGGCGCGACTGCGGCCGCAGGTCCAGGCGCTGCGGAACCTCGAGGCCGATGCCGACCGCGCCGAGGCGGAGGCGGCGGCCGAAGCGGCGGCCTTGGCCGGCCTCGATCCGGGCCCGGGGGTGGCGCTGCTCAGCATGCGGCCGGGGCCCGGCGAGCCGGGGCCGACGCCACGGATCGTCGTCGACCCGCGGCCACGCGTTGGCGGCGTGGCGGGGCTGGCCGGGCTGCTGCTGGGCGTCGGGCTGATGCACGGCGTGTTCCTGCTGGACCGGCGGGTGCGGTCGGACCGTCACGGCCGGCTGATCGGTTCGCGGGTGCCGACGCTTGCGGCGTTGCCGGAGGTCGAACCGGGTGCCGGGGCGGTCGCCGAGCCGGCCGGTGTCGCGGCGGCCGCGCCGAGCGAGGTGTCGTCGATCCAGTCGGTGCGGGCGGTGCTGGAGGGGCGGATGGCGGCGGGCCCCGGGGCGTTTGCGGTGGCGGGCGTGGCCCCGGGCAGCGGGGCGACGAGCGTCGCGGTCGGGCTGGCGGCGTCGATGGCGATCTCGGGCAGCCGGGTGCTGCTGATCGACCTGGCGTGGCTGCAGAAGCCGGCCGGCGACGGCAGCGACGACGAGGCGACCGCCCGCGGCCTCGGCGTCGACGGCGTGGTGCAGCAGCTCGGCTACCTCGAGGACGAGGACCGCGAGGCGATCGCGCTGGCCGAGGAAGACGCGGGCGTCGGCTTCGGCGCGATGCTCGGCGGCGCGTCGCTGCGGCGCAGCGTGGTGCAGACGCGGCTGGGGAGCCTGTCGATCCTCAGCGCGATGGGCCGGGGCGAGGCGCTGCGGCGGCGGTGGGCCGGGCGGGTATCGTCGCGGTGGCTCGGCAAGCTGATGGAGGTGGCCAAGCGGGCGGGCTACGCCGCGACGGTCGTGGACTGCGGCTCGGCGACGGGCAGCGTCGAGGGGATGCTCGGCTGCGTCGCCGCCGACGGCACGCTGGTCGTGGTCAGCCCGGGCGAGACGCAGGCGGCGTACGACCAGGCGGTGACGCGTCTGGGGCTGATCGGCGCGGAGGTGATCGGTACGGTGCTGAACCGCGGCGGCGTCGCGGGCCGCGACAAGCCGCCGCGGACGATCACGGGGACCCGCGCCCGCCGGCCGATGGGCCCGACGGCGGGCTCGGGCATCTTCGCCGCGGCGGTCGAGGCGCGGGCGGGGGGCGACGGCGGGCTGCCGGACGCGCCGCTGCCCTGGGCCGACGACACTTCCACCCTCGAAAACGCGGATACCCCGGACACCGCGGACACCGCGGCCCTGGGTCTTTATGGCCGTTCGATCCCCGAGGGCGTCGATCCGGTGACCGAGCCGCCGGCCGACGCCGGCCCGACACCGACACGCACCCCGCCGGGGCCGCCGTCGCCGGACGACCGCGGCGCGGACGACGACGTCGCCGCCCCGCCGGAGGTCCGCGTCCAGGTCAGCGACGACGTGATGGACCAGCTGGTGGACCGCGCGATCCGCTCGGCGGAGCGGCAGCCGCGCCCGGACCTGCCGGAGCCCCGCCCGACCCCGAGCCGGGCCGACGACGCGACGTGATCCGCCGTCTGCTCCGAGCCTGTGCCGCCGCCGCGCCGTTCGGCCCCACGCCGGTCGACGCCGCCGCCGTCGGTCCCGCCGACGCCCCGGAGATCGGCGCGGCGGTGCTCACCACCGCCGAACAACGGGCCCGCTACCGCCGATCGGAGGCGCAGGCGGCGGACGGGGCGCAGCGCGACTACCTGTTCCTGGACCTCGACGCCGGCGAGCCGGTCCGCCCCGAGGCGACCTTCGACACGCTGCGCTGGGGCGGTGAGCTGTTCGTGATCGCCGGCAGCGCTTCACTGCTAGCCGAAGCGCTCGCGGGGTTCCGCGACCGGGCCGAGTGGTTCGTCGCGGACGGGGCCGTGGTCGTGGACGTGCCGCGGTGGGCGGCGCTGCGTCGGCTGCGTCCGGGCTGGCGGGCGTGGCTCGACCGCCGGGCCCGATTGCGTGGTCGGCTGCACAAGACGCGGCACGTCGCGTCGGTGCGCAAGGTGTTGATCGACCCGCCGGGTCGGCTGACGGCGAAGCACTCCTACGACGTGCGGCTGGAGCCCGCGCCCGACGCGGCGGAGCGGCCGGGCCTGGGCCCCGAGACGTGGGACGTCGTTAAGCGGGTGCCGACGATGCAGCAGGCGATCGACCGCCTGCGGCAGACGTGCCCCGGCGTGCCGCCCCGCCGGCTGGACCTGATCGCCTCGAAGCTGGTCAACAAGGTGTTCCCGATCTTCCTGACGCGGGAGGCAGCGATGTTGCAGCTGCTGCAGCGCGACCTGCCGCCGGACCTGCGCGACCGGGTGCCGCGGGCGTTGTCGCTGCGGGCCGGGGCGGGCGGGCTGGTGCGGGAGGTGCGGCTGAGCTGGCTGCGTCAGGGCGGCGAGCGGATGAGCCACGCCCGGTTCGCGCGGGAGGCGGCCGAGGTCGTGCGGGCGCTGCACGAGTCGGCGGGCGTGCTGCATCTGGACCTGCGGCTGGACAACCTGATCGTGACCGACGCCGGCGTGGGCGTGGTCGACTTCGGCTCGGCGGTGCGGATCGGCGAAGACTTCTCGGCCAACGTGATGCTCCAGACGCTGGTCCGGGAGATGCTCGCGGCGTCGCAGGTCACCCGCGACCTGGCCCGGCAGCGGGAGAAAGACCTGGTCCGCGCCGATATTTTCGCCGGCCTGCCGCACCCGCCGGCGCCCGCGTTCGACCTCTTCGCGCTGGTGAGCAACATGACCCGGCCCCACGACAACCCGGACTTCAAGGGCCTGGTGAAGTACAACCGCATGGGGCGCACGGCGACCCGGCTCTCGAAGCTGCGGCGGCGGGTGCTCAAGCCCGAGCCCAACGACCCGTCGCCCATCCGCGACGTCCGCGGCCTCTGCGCCGCGCTGGGGGCCGAGACGCCCACAAACGGCACGACGACCGACCCGTTACCCGAGTCTACCGCGTTCGGCGACCCCGCCGACGCCCGGCCCACGCCGGCGGCCCGTTAAACTCTCGGCATGCTGCGGGTCGGGAGCGTCACGCTCCGCACCAACCTCCTGCTGGCCCCCGTGGCCGGCTACTTCGACCTCGCCTACCGGCTGGTCGCGCGGTCCGTGCCCGGCCTGGCGTGCCGGCCCGGCGATCGCGGCGGACCCCGCGACGTCGGCGACGGGACCTACGGCGCGTTGGGCCTGGCGTTTACCGAACTGCTCTGCCCGCACAGCTTGTTACGCGAGTCCGACAAGGCGATGTGGCGGGCCGCGACCAGCCCCGAAGACAACCCCGTCGGCATGCAGTTGTATGGGAGTGACCCCCGGAACCTGACCGCGGCGGCGGTCTGGGCGCAGGAACACGGCGCGACGCTGATCGACATCAACATGGGCTGCCCGGTCGACAAGGTCACCAAGAAGCACGGCGGCTCGAAGCTGCTCTGCGACCCGGGCCACGCCGCGGCACTGGCGGCCGCGGTGGTGAAGGCGGTGGACGTGCCGGTGACCGCTAAGATCCGGCTGGGCTGGGACGACTCGTGCCTGATCGCCGACTCGTTGCCGCCGCGGCTCTGCGACGCGGGGGTGGCGATGGTGACGGTCCACGGCCGGACGACGGCGATGAAGTTCAAACCGGCGGTCCGCCTCGACGGCATCGCCGCCGTCGTCGAAAGCGTCAAGCCCCGATTTCCGGGGGTGCCGGTGATCGGCAACGGCGACATCACGACGCCGGGCGACGCGGCGCGGATGATGGCGGTCACCGGCTGTGACGGCGTGATGGTCGCCCGCGGCGCGATGGGCCAACCTTGGTTGTTCCGCGACATCGCCCACCGCCTGGCGACCGGCGAAGACCCCGCCCCCCTGCCGCGGGCCGCGCGGGCGGCGCTGGTGCGCGACCACTTCGAGAACTTGGTGCGTTACCGCGGCGAGGCGGTCGCGCTGCGGACGATCAAGACCCGCATCAGCAAGTACTCCGCCCACCTCCAGCCGTGGCCGGGCCTCAAGCGCGACGTGCAGCCGATCGCCGACGCCGACGCGTTCCGTGATTTCTGGGACGCGGGGATCGAGCGACTGATGCAAGACACGCCGATACCGACACCCGTTGCCGCCTGATCCCTCGTCCCTGAACCCCAGACCCCGCACCCCGGAACCCATGCCTTTCATCACCGACGACTTCCTGCTCTCGAACGACACCGCCCGCCGGCTCTACCACGAACACGCGGCGAAACAACCGATCTTCGACTACCACTGCCACCTTCCCCCGCAAGACCTCGCGGGCAACCGGCGGTTCAACAACCTCTTCGAGGCCTGGCTCGAGGGCGACCACTACAAGTGGCGGGCGATGCGGGCTAACGGCGTCGACGAGGCGTACTGCACCGGCGACGCCAAGCCGTACGACAAGTTCCTCGCTTTCGCCCGCACGGTGCCGATGACGCTGCGCAACCCGCTGTACCACTGGTGCCACCTCGAGCTGAAGCGGTACTTCGACATCGACGTGCTGCTGAGCGGAGACACCGCCCGCGAGGTGTGGGACGAGGCGAACCGGAAGCTCGCCGACCTGCCGGTGGCGGAGATCGTCAAGCGGTTCGACGTCGCGGCGATCGGCACCACCGACGCCCCGGCCGACAGTCTCGAACACCACAAAAAGCTTGCGTCGTCCGACACCCTGCCCCGCACCGCAGTGGTGCCGACGTTCCGCCCCGACAAGCTGCACGACCTGTCGGACCCGGCGGCGTGGCAAGCCCAGGTCGCCGCCTTGGGCGAAGCCGCGGGCGTCCGCATCAAAACCCTCGACGACCTGCTCGACGCCGTCGCCAAACGCCACGCCTTCTTCCACAGCCTCGGCGGCCGCTGCTCCGACCACGGCCTGACACACCTGCCCGAGCACACCTGCACCGAGCAACAAGCCAAAGACATCTTCCGCCGGGCGATGGGCGAGGACCCCGACTTCGACGACGAGGACCTGCACGTCCGCGACCGGCCGAAGGCGGGCGACCAGGAACGTTTCACCAGCTTCATGATGCTGTTCTTCGCCGAGCTCGACCACGCCGCGGGCTGGACGCACCAGCTGCACCTCGGCGCGATGCGCAACAACAACGGCTGGGCCATGGAGCACCTCGGGCCCGACACCGGCTACGACTCGATCGGCGACTACCGCCAGGCCCCGGGCCTCCGCCGCCACCTCGGCGAGCTCGCCCGCCGCGAGAGACTGCCGCAGGCGATCCTCTACAACCACAACCCTTCCGACAACTACCTCTTCGCCACCATGGCCGGCAACTACCAGGGCGGGCCCACCGGCAAGCCCGGCCGGCCCGGCAAGGTGCAGTTCGGCAGCGGCTGGTGGTTCCTCGACCAGAAAGAGGGTATGACCTGGCAGATCAACGCGCTATCCAACCTCGGGCTGCTGCCGCGGTTTGTCGGCATGCTGACCGACTCGCGCAGCTTCCTGAGCTTCCCGCGTCACGAGTACTTCCGCCGGCTGCTGTGCGATATCCTCGGCCGCGACGCGGAGGCCGGCGAGCTGCCCGACGACCTCGACCTGCTCGGCGACACCGTCGAAGCGATCTGCTTCGGCAACGCCCGCGACTACTTCGGCATCGAGCTCAAGCGATGAACCCCCCGGAAGACCAAGCTCCCCTGCTGAGGGTAAAAAACCTCAAGACCTACTTCCCGGTCCGCCGCGGCCTGCTGCGGTCGCACGTCGGCGACGTCCGCGCCGTCGACGACGTGTCGTTCGACCTCGCCGAGAACGAGACGCTCGGGCTCGTCGGCGAGTCGGGCTGCGGCAAGTCCACCGTCGGACGTTCGATCCTCCGCCTCATCCCGACCACTTCCGGAGGCGTCCACTTCCGGGGGGAGGACGTGCTCGCCGCGTCGGCGTCGCGCATGAAGGCGCTGCGCCGGGAGATGCAGATCATCTTCCAGGACCCGGTCGGCAGCCTGAACCCCCGCATGACCGTCGGCAACATCGTCGGCGAACCCATGGTCGTTCACAAAGTCTGCCCCCGCGACGAGGTGCCCGACCGCGTCGCCGACCTGCTGGTCAAGGTCGGCCTGCAGAAAGACCACGCCCGCCGCTACCCCCACGCCTTCTCCGGCGGGCAGCGCCAACGCGTCGGCATCGCCCGCGCCCTCGCGCTCTCGCCGAGGTTCATCGTCTGCGACGAGCCGGTCTCCGCCCTCGACGTCTCCGTCCAGTCGCAGGTGCTTAACCTGCTCAACGACCTGCAGGACGAGTTCGGGCTGTCGTATCTCTTCATCGCCCACAACCTCGCGGTCGTCGAGCACTTCTGCGACCGCGTGGCCGTGATGTACCTCGGGCGGATCGTCGAACTCACCGACCGCGACACACTGTACCGCGACCCCCGCCACCCCTACACCAAGGCCCTGCTCAGCGCCGCGCCGCAGCCCGACCCCGACGCCGACCGACGGCGGATCATGCTGCTGGGGGACGTGCCCTCGCCCATCCGCCTGTTCGCCGACGAACACGGCGGGCCGGACGAGATGACCCCCGAAGAAAAAGCCGAACTCGACGCCCAGCGACGCCCCGGCGTCGAGTACGTCACCCGCCACGAGCTGCTGCACCGCCCGGACCTGGTCGAGGTCGCGCCGGGCCACTGGGTCTCACCGCCTCCCGCGGCCGACCTGCCCGCGGCGAGTTAGGCGGACCCCGCCAACGCCGGCTGCGCCCGCTCGCCGAAGATCGCGTCCCGCTGGGTCGGCGTGCAGTACTGCCACGCCAGCGTCTCGATGACCTGCCTCTCCGTTTCCCGGTCGAAGTAGTAGAACGCCTCCTCGTCCTGCCGGCGGTTGACCAGCCACAGCCGCGTGCCCCGGACGCCCCGGCCCCCCCGGACCCCC
>JBCCOP010000029.1:0-22113 GCA_039025315.1 Planctomycetota bacterium
ATCCAGTGGACCGTCGGCGACGTCACCCCCGACGGCGACACCATCACCCAAGACCACCCCTACTTCGGCGGCTCGGGCTACGGCCGCAACGGCCGACCCGACATGTCCAACACCCAGTTCATGCTTCAGGCCCTCTACGACTCCGGCGTCGACTGCGAAGACCCCGCCTTCCTCAACGCCCTGACCTTCATCAGCCGCTGCCAGGGCATCGAAGCCAACGACTACTTCCCCGAAGGCACGATCGTCAACGACGGCGGCGTCATCTACGCCACCTCCGTCAACAAAGACCACAAGGACCGCCCCGTCAGCTACGCCAACCCCGACCAGGTCGACGAGGCCCGCGCCGGCCGGCCCGTCTCCGGCCTCCGCGGCTACGGCAGCATGACCTACGCCGCGTTCAAGAGCTTCCTCTACGCCGACCTGCCCCGCGACGACGACCGCGTCGCCGCCGCCCTGAACTGGATCCAGGACAACTACACCCTCGAACAAAACCCCGGCATGCCCGAAGCGGTGAAGCTCCAGGGCCTCTACTACTACTACCTCACCCACGCCCGCGCCCTGGCCGCCTGGGGCGCGACCTACCTCGACCTCACCGACGGGACGCGGGTCGACTGGGCCAACAACCTGATCGCTGCGCTGGTCGAGCGGCAGAACGACGACGGGTCCTTCGTCAATACCGCGTCGCGGTGGATGGAGGACAACCCGGTGCTGGTTACGGCGTACAGCGTCATCGCGCTGCAGGAAGCGTCGCAGTAGTCTTTACCTTCAACCCCCCTCCCTCAGGGACGGGCCGGGGGAGGGTGACGAGTCCCCGCAAACTCACGAGCGCTCGGCACCCCCTCCCAACCTCCCCCTGAGGGGGAGGGGTAAGAAGAGCAACCTTTCCGAATGCCCGCAAACCCGGACCTGTCCCGCTACCGCCGGCCGCTGATCTTCGGCGGCAGCTTCGACCCGCCGCACGTTGCGCACCTCACCCTGCCCGCGGCGGTGGCCGAGGCGATCGACGCGGACGTCGTGGCCTACGTCCCGGCGGCCCGGCCGCCGCACAAGCTCGACCTGAAGCAGACCGACGCGACGCACCGGGTCGCGATGCTGCGGCTCGTATTGGCCGACCGGCCCGATGCGGTGGTACTGACGGATGAGATCGACCGCGCTGCGGACGGCCGGCCGAGCTACACGGTCGAGACGCTCGAAGCGCTGCGGCCGCGGTTCGCCCAAGATGCCGTCATGCGACTGCTGATCGGTACGGACCAGGTGGCGATTTTCGACTCGTGGCACCGCGGCGACCGGATCGTCGAGCTGGCCGAGCCGGTCGTCATGATGCGTCCGCCGACGTGTAGCGACTCCCTTCCGGGGGCGTGGCGGGGCCGGGTGGTCGAGGTGCCGGAGACCGACGTGAGCTCGACCGAGGTGCGGCGGCGGCTGGCGGCGGGCAAGCCGACCGACGGACTGCTGCACCCCGGCGTCGCGGCGTATATCGCCGAGCACGGGCTGTACGACGCCGCCACGGCTGGCCGATAGGTCGGGGATGCGACGCGACGAGCCGGACTACATCGTGGAGATCGACGGCGTCGAGCCGATCCATACGGAACGACTCCCGACTGGGGGGAAAAAATTTCCGGGGGCGGGGGGGAGGCCTTGGATCGCGGTGACGTGGACTTGCTGCTCGACGTACAGCCGGGTGTACCGCAACCGGCGGGGCGACGCGTACGAAGGCAACTGCCCGAAGTGCGGCACGGCGGTGCGGGCGGTCGTCGGGCCCGGCGGGACCGAGAGCCGGTTCTTCGAAGCCGGCTGACCCTCGGCGATCCCCGGTACAGTGCACGCTAATTCTGCCCCGGCCTGCGTCCACGCAGCCGACCAGGGCCGCAACCACACGCCATCAACGCCAACCGGGAGTCACACCACCATGGCCGATCGAACCGGCGATCCTCCGAAAACCGCGGTCGTCACGGGCTCGACGGGAGGCATCGGGCACGAGCTAGTCCGCCTACTCGCCGCCGACGGGTGGCGTGTGGTCTGCGTCAACCGAAACGCGGACAAGGCCGCGAGCCAGGCCCAACAACTCTGCGGCGAGTTTCCTTCGTTCGAGACCGCCTCATTCACGGCCGACCTCGGCGACACCCCATCGATCCGGCGGGTGGTCGAAGAGATCAAGGCCTCGCACCCCGAGATCGGGCTGCTGGTCAACAACGCCGGGCTGCTGTCCGACGAGACCACGCCGAGCCCGACGGGCATCGACCTGCACGCCCAGATCAATACCGTCGCCCCGCTGCTGCTCACGCTGGGTCTGCGTGACCAACTGGCCACCGCCGCGCAGCGCCACGGCCGGGCCGTCGTGGTGACGCCCGCCTCGAGTGCGGTGGCACGCGGCCGGCCGCTCGTCACCGCCGAGCTCGAACGGCCGGTCCGGGCCGGGCTCTTCGGGGCCTACGCCCAGTCCAAGCTCGCCTCCGCGGTCCTCACGGCCCGGCTGGCCCCGTCCTTCGCCGAGCAAGGCATCGAGCTCTACGCGATCGACCCCGGCCTCAACCGCACGGCGATGACCGCGCGCGGCGGCGTGCCGCTGATCGTCCGCCTGATGTGGCGCCTGCTGCCCCACCCCCGTAAGGGCGCGGAGCGGCTGCGGCAACCGGCCCGGCCGGGCTGGCAGGGCAACCCGGGGGCTTACGTCTCGGGCGGCAAGCCCAAAGAGTTGCCGGCAAGCAAAATCCCCGCGGGCGAGACCGATCGGCTGGGTGAGTTTGCCGCGCGTCAGGTCGCGGCGTTTGACGAATCGATCGACGCCGCCGGCTTGCTGACCCCGGCCGAGAGCTAGGCCGCGTCGGCGCTGGTGAGGTCGGCGACCGGGTGCAGCGTGTCGTCGTCGGCCTCGGCGTCGTGCCAGCCGGTGACGGCCGAATCCCCCGCCTCCCAGCTCAGCATGATCCGGCGGTGGCCCAGCCGGCCCGGGAACTCGACCCGGCCGCGCTCGAAGTCGCGCAGCTCCGCGCCGGTGAGGTGCAGCTCGTCCACCAGCCCGCCGAGGCGGTCCATCGTCGCCTCGTACTCGCGTTCGGTCAGCGTCCGCAGCTCGCCGTCGTCGAGGCCTTCCAGCTCGGCCCGCAGCTCGATGACCTGGGCGTAGACCTCGGCGATGTCGACCGCGACGCGGGAGACGTACGGCAGCGCCCGGTTCGCCTCGTCGAGGCTGAAGACTTTGGCCGCGGCGGCGGCTTCGGCCGAGACGGCGGGGGTCGGCGAAGACATGGGCTCGGCCTGCTTCCGGGGAGGGGCGGGCGGGCCGTTGACGTCGGCGGGCTGCCGCGTTCGACCCACCCGTACCATCGGACCTCCCCGAGACCCGCCACCACGCGGCGGGCCGGCCGGCGACTTATCGGCCGCCCCGCGCGAACCCGGTGTCGGTGTCAAGCCAGCTTCTTCAGGCCGAGCCCAGCAGCCGCTGCCGCCCCTGGATCACCAGGCTCAGCAGCAGCGGCACGACGACCAGCGTGAACACGGTCGCCACGATCAGCCCCCCCACCACGACGCTGCCGAGCCCGCGGTACAGCTCACTGCCCGAGCCGCCCATCAGCACCAGCGGCAGCATGCCGCAGACACTCGTGGTCGTGGTCATGAAGATCGGACGAAACCGCGTCCGCACGGACTCGCGGATCGCCTCGCGGGCCGCCATCGGCTCGACGTCCTCGAACTGCCCGGGGGCGATTTCTTCCTTCCGGGGGCGCATGAAGTTGAGGGTCTGGTGGACGATGAGGATGGCGTTGTTGACCACGACGCCGATGAGGATGACGAAGCCAAGCATGGTGAGCGTGTCGAGCTGCTGCTCGGGGTTGGCGGCGTGGGCCAGCGCGAGGCCGAGGAACCCACCCACCGTCGCCAGCGGCACGGCGAAGAGGATCACCAGCGGGTAGAGGAAGCTCTCGAACAGCGCCGCCATCACGAGGAACACGATCAGCACGGCGAGGAACATCCGGCTCGACAGCAGGCTGCCCAACGAATCGAGGTTGAGGCCGGTCCAGTTGCCGAGCAGAGCGCCGCGGACCTCGGCGAGCTTGTCGGCGCTGCCGGCCGTACGGGCGACGACCCCCGGGAGGATCGCGCCCCGCTCGTCGAGGTCGGCGAGGGTGGCCTCGATGTCTTCGACCGCCGTCGCGAGCGCGACGTCCGGGGGCGGCGTGACGCTGAAGGTGATGGAGCGCTGCGTATCGACGCGGTTGATCTGCTGGGGCGCGGTGGTGGGCACGAAGTCGCCGAGGGCGGAGATCGGCACGACGCGGGCGGTGCCGTCGCTGTCGGTTACGGCGATCGGGGTCTGCGGCAGGCGGTCGGTGCTGAGGTCCACGTCGGGGTGGCGGACCAGCATCAGGTCGATGGACTCGCCGTCGAGGCGGTAGTCGCCGATCTCGAGCCCGTCGATCAGGGCCCGGACGGCCGCGCCGAGGTCGGCCGTACGGATCCCGAGGTCGGTAGCGCGGACCGGGTCGGGGCGGAACTGGACCTCGGGGCCCGAGAGGTTGAAATTCAACGGATCGGGCTGGACCTTGGCGAAGCCGTACCGCGGGGCCAGCGTCATGTAGACGGCGTCGGCGGAGCGGCGGAGGGTGTCGAGGTCGTCGCCGACGAGCTCGACGTCGATCGCGCCGGTGCCCGCGGCGTCGCGGCCGAAGATCGAGCGCTGGTTCGAGAAGCCGAACGACCCGGGGATGCCGGCCATCGCGTTGTCGAGCACCGGCCCGAGCGGGGCGACCAGCTCGTCTTCCGTGCTGCGGGCGCCCATGAAGATGATCGGGCCGGAGCGGACGAAGAAGTAGTTCTCGACCGGCGGCACCTCGGGGAAGAACGCGGGCACGGCGGTCGGGTCGGGGTTCGGGATGGCGACGGGCCGGATCGCGGTGGCGTCGGCGACGGTGTCCACGTTCCAGTACGGCTCGATGTTCGGCTCGATGCGTTCGGCGATGCCCTGGGCCTGGTCGATGTTGTAGGCCGGTGGCGTGAGCATGATGCCGAAGATCAGGTTCTGGTTGCCGTTGGGCAGGTAGCTGGTGGGCGGCATGAGCAGCAGCGCCCCGGCGACGGACGCGGCGGTGAGCCCGGCGATGACGCCGCCACGCAGGAGCACGGTCGGGGCGCCCGGCTCGGTGGTGCGGTGGACGACCGCGGCGTAGGTGCGGGGCAGCACGCCGAAGACCTGCGTGAGCCGGCCGAGCCCGGTCGCCTTACCGTCGGCGGTTTGCTTGGCGGGCTTCAACCACCGGGCCGAGGCCGAGGGGATCACCGTGATCGACACCAGCAGCGACCACGCGACCGCGGCGCAGATCGCCAGGGCGATATCGAAGAACAATTGGCCGGCTTCTTCCTGCACGGTCAGCACGGGCACGAACACGGCGAGCGTCGTAAGCGTCGAGGCGAGGATCGCGCCCCAGACCTCCTTCGCGCCCTCGTACGCGGCCCGCCGCGGCGGCTTGCCCAGGTTCAGGTGGCGGTCGATGTTCTCGAGCACGACGATCGCGTTGTCGACGACCATGCCGACAGCGAAGGCCATGCCCGCGAGGCTGATGACGTTGAGGTTCCGCCCCGCCGCGGTCATCACCACGAACGTGCCGAGCACGGAGACGGGGATCGCCAGCGCGATGATCAGCGTCGGCCGCAGCTTGCCGAGGAACACCAGTAGCACCGCCGCGGCGAGCGCCCCGCCGATGACCAGGTTGGACTGCACCAGCCCGATGGCCTGCTCGATGTACTCGGTCTCGTCGTAGACCTGCCGCAGCTGGAGCTGGTAGCGGTCGCCGGCGTAGGTCGGCAGGACGTTCTCGTTACAGAACGCGATCGCCTCGCGCAGCCCGGCCATCACCTCGATGACGTTGCTGCCGGTCTCGCGGATCGCGTTGATCGCCAAGGCGGACTGGCCGTTGGCCCGCACGAAGCTGCGCCGCTTCTCGAGGGTCTGCACCGCTTCGCCCAGGTCTTTGACCCGGATCGGCCCCGCTTCGTCGTAACGCACGACCGTGTTCTCGATCTGGTCCAACGCGTCGTACTGCCCGATCGTGCGGATGCGCACGTCGCGCATGCCGTCGGCCAGGTCGCCGGCCGAGACGTTGACGTTCTCGAACCGCAGCGCGTCGCGCAGCTCGTTGAACGTCACGCCCCGCTCGGCCAGCGCCGCCGGGTCGATGCGGACGTGAAGCTCCCGCTCCCGGCCGCCCAGCACGTTCACCCGGCTGACGCCCGGCACCCGCTCCATCACCGGCTTGACCCGGTCCTCGGCGAAGTCGAAGACCGACTGCAGGTCGAAGCCCGGGTCCGGCGAGTCCATGATGACCCAGGCGATCGCCTTGGCCGGCTCGGCGTCGGCGTCGATGATCACCGGCTCGTCGACGTCGTCGGGGTACGCCGGCACCTCGCGCAGCTTGTCCGACACGCGGACCCGCGCGTCCTGGGTGTCGGTGCCGATGAAAAACTCCAGCTCGATGCTGGCCTCGCCGGTCGTCGCCGAGGCGGTCATTTTGCGCAGGCCCGAGAGGGTTTTGAGGAACTCCTCCTGCTCCTCAATGATCTCGCGCTCGACCTCTTCCGGACTGCGGCCGGTCCAGGCGGTGCGGACGGTGATGACCGGTTCGTCGACGTTGGGGGTCAGCTGGATCGGGATGTTGGTCAACGCCAACACGCCGAACAGCACGGTCAGGATGACGCCGACGGTGACCTTGACCGGGTTCGAGATGGCGAAGCGGATGACGTCCATGGCAGAGGCCTACGACCCCGCCGGGGCGGGCGGCGGGGTGGCGGCTTTGGCGGGTGCGGTTCCGGCGTCGGGTTCCGGGGTGATGGCCAGCGGGGCCGTGGGGAACAGGCGTTCGGCGCCCTCGATCACGACTTGAGTTCCGGGCGTGAGCACCGGGCCGGGGCCACCGGGCAGGGGGCGGACGGCGTAGCGGTCGCCGACGCCGAAGAGCACGTCCACCGGCTCGGGCATCGCCGCGGGGCCGGGGCCCACCTGGTCGCTGACGTACCACACCGCCGCGCCGTCGTCGCCCCACAAGACCGCGTCCCGCGGCACGGTGACGTACTCGGCCTCGCGGCGGACCGGCACCTCGGCGACGACGCTCATGCCCGCCCGCAGCCGGCCGTCGGGGTCGTCCAGCCGGACCTTCACCGGGAACGTCCGCGCCGCGGTGCTGCCATCCGGCCGCACCGCCTCGACCACGCCGACCATTGACGCGTCCAGCACGCCGATCCGCACCTCGACCGGGTCGCCCACGGCGACGGCCCCGACGTAGCGCTCCGGCACGTCGATCACCGCGTCTAACTCGCCGACCGAGATCATCTCGATCAGACCGTCGCCAGGCTCGACCCACTGGCCGACCTCGACGAGCTTGCGCGACACCGCGCCGTCGAACGGCGCGACCACGGCCGCCCGCTGCGCCTCGACCCGCGCCCGGTCGCGGGCGGCCACCGCGGCGTCGAGCCGGGCGGCGTTGGCCCGCGTCAGCGTGCGCTGATCTTCGACCTCACGCGGCCGGGCCGAGCCCGCGCGGCCCAGTTGCTCGAGCTGATCGAGGTCACGCCGGGCCTGGTCCAGCTCGGCCTCGGCGGCGGCGACCTCGGCCTCGGCCGCCTCCAACGCCAGTCCGGCCCACACCTCGTCGACCTGCGCCAGCCGCGTCTGCCCGCCCGTCACGACGTCGCCCTCGTCGACGTCCACGGCCGTGAGCTTGCCCTCGATCTCCGACGTGACCGTGACCCGCCGCGTCTCCCGCAGCCGGCCGATCACCGGCACGCGGTGCGCGAGCGTCTGCACCTCGACCGCGGCGACCCGCACGTTGCTCGGCGGCGGACCGCCCCCCCCGCCCGGCGGACCGCCCGCTTGGTCGGCCGGGTCTCCGTTACCACCGGAAGATAGATAGAGCAGCCCGCCCACCACGAGACATGAAGCGCACCCCGCCAGGGCACCCAAGCCGACCTGGACCCAGTCGAAGCCAGATTTGGACGTAGTCATAGACGCCAGCCGAGCGATTCGGAATCACCTCAAGCGGACCGCATTACGCATCGGTCGCCGTCGGAAGTATAGGTGAATTCCTGATCACCGCGGCGGCACGATCACCCGGTCAGTCGGCGTATTCCCACACCGTCACGTCCAGCCGCTGGGCCCCCCACCGCAGCGCCCGCTCGTGCGTCGGGTACAGCACGTCGAGGCGATGTCCCTTGATCGCCCCGCCGCGGTCGAGGACGGGCACGGGCCGGCCGCCGTGGTAGCCCGGGACCGTCACGATGCTGCCGAACGGCAGCAGGTCGGTGTCGGCCGCGACCAACTTCATGCCGTTGGTCCAGACGCTGTAGCCCGACGCGGTGATGCCGTCGGCCCAGATGCCGCAGGACCGGGCGTCGGGGCTGTAAGCGGTGGTGAGCATCCTCACCGTCTTGACCGGGCGTAGCGGCCGGCCGTCGAAGGTCAGCGATTCCCGCTGCGCCCAGGCGGGGAGCGGGCTTTCGGTGCCCAACTGCGGGCCGTTGTCGGCGGTGGACCTGAGAAGCTCGGCCTCGCGTTGCCGAAGCTCCTGGTCGGCCACGATGAGTCCGGCCATCGCCGCCGGGCTGGGCCGCGACGGCGCGACCGCCAACGCCTCGGCCCCAACGAATTCGGCGGGGTCGACCGACCTCGCGGGGGTGTCGATCTTCATCAACTCGATGCTCTGGCCACTCTGGATGCCCCGCAAGACGCCCCACGCCAAGGTCAACCCGACAACGGCGGTTCCGACCGCCACCACCCCCGCCAACGCCCAGGCAAACGGGCGGGTCCGACGGGTGCCACGCAATTCTTCAGGTAACAATGGCATACGCGTTAACAGGGTGATAAGCCGTTCTTCAGCGCGGCCCGATAACCTGCAGTGTAGCCACCACACAGACTTCGCCCAAGCTCAGTGTACCGACCGGGTGACAGTCACCCACCTAACCGAACGACAGGCCGACTCACGTCCACCTTATTTTTTGCTCGCGGGCTTCGTGCGGCCACCCCCGGTCCCACCGGCACCCGCCCCGGGTTTCGATTCGGACTTTTTGCCCGCCGCGTTGGGCCGGGCCACCCAGAAAACTTGGTCGGCGGCGTACCAGACACCCTGCCCGAAGGTCTGGTGGACCGGTCGCAGGCAAACAAAGCCCGTATCGTCCTCCAGGGTCATCTCACAGACCCGGCCGGTGGTTTGGCCGTTGACGGTCACCACCGTGTCTCCGGGTTCGAGTCGGTTTCCGGAAATATCTTGAATATCTAGGTTTACAGATTTCATAACGGGCCTCAGTCCTTGAGGGCGGAAAAACCTCTGACCTCTTACTCTAGGCAGGCTTCGGCGATTTTTCCCGCCCACGCGGGTTGCCCAGCCTGAGGTTTTGGGCGATAAACCGCCCCTCGTGAACCGGCGAACGATCGCCTCCCAGCCCCGCCCCGCCCCGGAGACCTCTGGCGATGCAGACGACCCTGATCTTCCTGAAGCCCGACGCCGTGCAGCGCGGCCTGATCGCCCCGATCCTCGCCCGCTTCGAGGCCAAGGGGCTGACGTTCGTCGGGATGAAGCTGATGAACGTGCCCCGCGGGTTGGCGGAGAAGCACTACGCCGAGCACGAGGGCAAGCCGTTCTATCCCGGGCTGCTGGACTTCGTGACCAGCTCGCCGGTGCTGGTGCTGGCGATCCGCGGGGTCAACGCGGTGGCGGTCTGCCGCACGCTGATCGGGGCGACCAACGGGCAGAAGGCGGACCCCGGCACGATCCGCGGCGACTTCGGGATGTCCGGCGGCTACAACCTCGTCCACGGCAGCGACAGCCCCGAGTCGGCCGAGCGCGAGCTCGCCCTGTGGTTCACCCCCGACGAGCTGGTGTCGATCGACAAAACAACAGATCGCTGGGCCTACGACCCGAGCGATCTGAAGTAATTCTTTAGGTTGTTGACCCGGTCAGCCGCCGGACTGCTGCTTCGCCATCAGGTCGCGGATCTCGCTGAGCAGGACGATATCCTGTGACGGCTTGGGGTCTTCCTTCGGGGTTTCTTCTTCCTTGCGCTTCATCGCGTTGATGCCCTTGATCACCAGGAAGATCGCAAAGCCCTGGATCAGCAGCGCGATGCAGGCGTTGATGAACTCTCCGTACTTGACCAACACCGGGTCACCCGTCCCCTCGGGCACCGGGATTTCGATGGCCAGTTCGGCGAAATCGACCTGCCCCATCAGGTAGCCCAACGGCGGCATGAGGATGTTGTCGACCAGCGACTTGACCACGGCCCCGAAAGCGGCCCCGATGATAATGCCGACCGCGAGGTCGATCATGTTGCCTTTGAGAATGAACTCTTTGAATTCTTTAACGATGCCCATCGCGTTCTCCAGGATTGAATAAAGCCACTGCTCCGCCCGGAGCAGGCCATAATTGGGGTCGATCTTAAAACCGCGTGAACCGCAGCCGCAAGCAAAAACCCGGCCGCCGATAACCTCGAAAACGCCTGGGTGAAGCTGGGTAATTCAGCCGCGGCGGGGCCCGGCGTCGCGGACTTCCGGGGCGACGCCGTCGGCGTAGGTGGCGAAGTTGTCGTGGAACAGACCGGCGAGCTTGGCGGCCGTTTGGTCGTAGGCGTCGCCGTCGGCCCAGGTGGTGCGGGGCCGGAGGATGTCGCCGGGCACCCCCGGGACTTCCGTGACGACGCCGACGCCGAAGACGGGGTCGGGCTCGGTCGGGGCGTCGGCGAGCGTCCCGGCGTGGATCGCATCGACGATGGCGCGGGTGTGGCCGAGCTTGATGCGTGAGCCGACGCCGAACGCGCCGCCGGACCAGCCGGTGTTGATCAGCCAGACGTTCGTGTCGTGCTCCCGCATCTTCTTCGCCAGCAGCTCGGCGTACTTCGCGGGGTGCCAGACCAGGAACGGGCCGCTGAAGCAGGGGCTGAACGTCGCCTCGGGCTCGGTGACCCCCATCTCGGTGCCGGCGACCTTGGCGGTGTAGCCCGAGATGAAGTGGTACATCGCCTGCTCGGGCGTCAGTCGGCTCACGGGCGGTAGCACGCCGAAGGCGTCGCAGGTCAGGAAGATGATGTCCTTGGGGTGGCCCGCCACGCCCGGGATGCGGGCGTTGTCGATCGCCTCGACGGGGTAGGCCCCGCGGGTGTTGGGCGTGATGCTGTGGTCGGCGAAGTCGACGTGGCGGTTGTCGGGGTCGTAGCGCACGTTCTCCAGCACCGCGCCGAAACGCAGGGCGTGGTAGATCGCCGGCTCGTTCTCTTCCGAGAGGTCCAGGGCCTTGGCGTAGCAGCCGCCCTCGACGTTGAACACGCCGCGGTCGGTCCAGACGTGCTCGTCGTCGCCGACGAGCTGGCGGTTCGGGTCGGCCGAGAGGGTGGTCTTGCCCGTGCCCGAGAGGCCGAAGAGCACGGAGGTGTTCTCGCCGTGCTCGTCGCACGTCGCCGAGCAGTGCATCGAGAGGTGGCCGCGCTTGGGCATGAGGTAGTTCATGACCGTGAAGATGCCCTTCTTCATCTCGCCGGCGTACTCGCTGCCGAGGATGACGAACTGGCGGGCGTCGATATTCAGGTCGATGCTGGTGCGGCTGGTCATACCGGCGGTGAGCGGGTTGGCGGGGAAGTGCCCGGCGTTGAAGATGGTCCAGTCCGGCTCGCCGAAGTTCTGCGACTCCTCCCGGGTCGGGCGGATCAGCATGGTCCACATGAACAGGGCGTGGTACGGCCGCTCGCAGATGACGCGGACCTTGAGCCGGTGCTCGGGGTCCCAGCCGGCGAAGGCGTCGACGACGTAGAGCCGGGGGCGGGTGTTGAGGTAATCGACCGCCCGGCTGAGGTTGATCGCGAAGGTGCGTTCGTCGATCGGCATGTTGACCGGGCCCCACCACACGTCGTCTTTCGAGCCGGGCTGCTCGACGACGCGCTTGTCCTTAGGCGATCGGCCGGTCTTGTCGCCGGAGTAGGCGATCAGCGCGCCAGAGACGGCGATGGACGCGCCCCGTTCGTGCTTGATCGCTTCTTCGTACAGGCTGGCGGGGGCGAGGTTGCGGAAGACGTTTTTCGCGTCGATGCCGTAGTCGGCGAGGCTGAAGTTCGGTTCCAACGGGCGGGCCTCCAACGGGAGCGGGGCGAGACGGTGGATCGGTCAGAGTACCGCCCCGCTCACGCCGACGCCGCGAGGGAGGCCGCGGCGTCGGCCAGCAGCAGCGCCGGCAGCAACGCACCGGGACCGCCCTCGATCTGCAGGTGGGTCTGGGTGTCGTGCAGCTGCTGTTCGGCGAACGGCCGGGTCTCGGCGTAAGAGAAAAACACCGCCAACGCCCACGGCTGGTACGTCGTGTAGTCCGGCTGGGTGTGGTGCTGGTGGTAGACGGCGATCTCCTCGGCCCTTTGCCGCCAGCGGCCGGGGGCGTCGGTGCCGGCCGATTCGATCAACGCGCCGAGGGCGTGGAGTCCGGCGAGCTCGCGGTAGGTCCAGTGGTCGGGTGTCTCGTCGAACGACTGCGGGTGCAGGCAGCCGTCGCCGAGGCCGAGCAGACCTTCCACGTCGTCGGCCGGGTCGTCACCCAAGGCGCGGCGGTGCCAGCACGCCCAGAGCCGCAGCGCCACGTCGCCGCCCGGCGAGGCGTTGAGCGGCGGTAGCGCCCCGGTCGCGCGGCGGTGGATGTACGCCGCGAGGTAGCGATACACCGGCCGCTCGTGCCCGATGCCGTCGACGAAGCGGGCGTCGTCGCCGGTCGGCGGCGGCTCGAGGCCGGCCGGGTCCCCGTCGCCGAGCAGGGCCGCCGCCGCGGGCAGCAGCTTGGTCAGGCTGTACCGCGTCTCGCCCCGCCGCGGCCGGTGCGGGGAGGCGTCGACCGCCTGCCCGATCGCCTGCCGGGCCAGCGAACGAATCAGCGGAAGCACCCGGCGGGCGTCGGTCGTTGGCATACCCCGTTTATAGCCCCGCCGCGTCGCCGACGCGTCGCGCTACGATTCAATCGAAATGTCAAACTATGGAGTCCACCGATGACCACCCACCAACGTATGTTCACCGCTCTGCTGCCCGCCCTCGCCCTGGTGGTCTGGCTCACGCCCCAACCCGCCGCAGCCCACTGCCAGGTGCCCTGCGGCATCTTCGGCGACGCGATGAAGTTCCAGGAGTTCGCCCAGCACATCGACACGATCGAGAAGGCGATGCGCGAGGTCCGCGGGCTCGAAGGTGAGTCCGGGGCCGAGGCGCAGCAGAAGATGGTCCGATGGATCGTGACCAAGGAGGACCACGCCGAGAAGATCATGGACGACGTGCAGGCGTACTTCCTCGCCCAGCGGATCAAGCTGCCGTCGGACGAATCGCAGCACGAGGCCTACCTCGCCAAGCTCGCGGCGCTGCACGCAGTGACGATCCACGCCATGAAGTGCAAGCAGACGCTGGAGCAGGCGAACGTCGACGCGCTACGGGCGTCGCTGGCCGAGTTCCGCGGGCTGTACTTCGACGAGCACGACGAGGCCCACATCGCCGGCCATCACGACCACGAGCACGACCACTGACCCCGCGTCGGCCCGCCGATCTAAACTGCCGGCATGACCACCCCCACGACGACCGCCGGCCCGCTGGCCCACCTCGACGCCGACCGCAATCACGCGCTGACCCGGCTCAAACAGTTTCTTTCGATCCCCAGCGTGAGTACCGACCCCGCGTTCGCCGAGCGTGTCGACGAGGCGGCGGCCTGGGTCGCGGCGCAATGCGAGGAGCTCGGTCTATCGGTCGAAGTTCTCCGCCCCGCCGCAGACGCCGGCACCGGCAGCCCCGGCCACCCCGTCGTCGTCGCCAAGACCACGCCGAAGCTCGTCGATGAAAACGCGACGAACCGCGTCCTGTTCTACGGCCACTACGACGTCCAGCCGCCCGACCCGGTGGACCAGTGGTCGTCCCCGCCGTTCGACCCGGCTGTCCGCGAAGGCAAGATTTACGCCCGGGGCGCGTCCGACGACAAGGGGCAGGTCCTCTGCTTCCTCGAAGCCTTACGCGCTTACCGCGAAACCGGCACCCCCCTGCCGTGCCCCGTCACGCTGCTGATCGAGGGCGAAGAAGAGTGCGGCAGCGTGAGCCTGCCCGCTTTCCTCGACCACCACGCCGGCCGGCTCGAAGCCGACGAGAAAACCGTCTGCGTCGTCAGCGACACCTGCATGTGGGAGCCGGCCGGTGGAGAAAATTCCGGGGGGCCGCAACCCGCGATCACCTACGCCCTCCGCGGCCTGGTCTACTTCGACGTCAAGCTCCGCGGCCCGTCCCGCGACCTGCACTCGGGCGTCTACGGCGGCACCCTCGCCAACCCCGCGACCGAGCTGGTCCGCGTCCTCGGCCGGCTCACCGACGACGACCGCCGCGTGACCATCCCCGGCTTCTACGACGACGTCGAGCCCGCCACCGACGCCGAGCTCGAGGCGTGGAAACACCTGGGCTTCGACGAGCACGAGTTCACCGGCCAGGTCGGCTCACGCCCCGTCGGCGAGAAGGATTGTTCAACGCTAGAGCGCCGCTGGGTCCGCCCGTCCTGCGACGTTAACGGGCTCTACGGCGGGTACATGGGCGAGGGCGCCAAGACCGTGATCCCCACGTTCGCCGGCGCGAAGGTCAGCTTCCGCATACCCGCCGCGATGGACCCGGGCAAGGTGGCCCGGCAGTTCACCGACTGGCTGCACCAGCACGACACCGGCGGCTGCCGCTGGGAGATCACGAATCACGGCGAGGCGCACCCCGTGGCCGTGCCCCGCGACTCGCCCCGGGTCGCCGCCGCGTCGCGTGCGATCGAGGCCGCCGCCGGTCGGCCGCCCGCCCTGGTCCGCGAGGGCGCAACGATCCCCGTTGTCGCCGACTTCCAGACCCGGCTTGGCATCGACACGCTGCTGATCGGCTTCGGGCTCAACTCCGACAACATCCACAGCCCCGACGAGCACCTGGACCTCGACCGCTTCGCCCTCGGCTGCCGGACCCACGCCGTCCTGCTCGAAGAACTGGCCCGGGCCTGACCCGGCCGCGGTGATCGGCAACGCTTCACCAACCCGCACGACCCGCCGCGTCCCGCCCACGAGAAGAGCCCGCACCGCTTGACGTGCCGCCGCATAAAGCGTGTTTTTATCGGTTGCGGGGCCCCGCACGGATTCGATGGTTCGCCGGTATCCACCCCTACCCGGACCCCGGAACCGAACCATGAACCCCGAGACCCCCATCCTGCTCGGCCTCGCCGCCGCCGCCACCCTCGCCGCCGCCGGCTGCTCGACTTCGGTCGCCCGCCTCGACGGCCCCGACCACCGTCAGCGGCTCAACGCCCCGGTCCCGATTGCCGTGACCCTCAAGGCCAAGGCCGACCCGACGACCTTCACCGCCTCGATCGACGGCCGCGACGTCACCGACGCCTTCGTGTTCGAGGACGGCCGCGGCGTGCTGACCGGCCACGTCTACGAGGCCGCCCCGCCGCGGCAGCCGCACACGCTGACCGTTGCGGCCGAGCCCGGCGTCAACGCCAAAGGCCGACCCCTCGGCCGGCCGTTCACCGCCGAGATGACCTATTTCCCGCCCGCGCTGAGCCTGCAGGGCAACGTCGGCATGGGCCCCAACAGCCGCGTCGAGCTGCCCCGCGACGGCCGGACCAGCGTGATGGTCCGCCTGCCGCAGCCCACCCGCGGCCCGCTGGCCCTGACCGTCACGCCCACCGACGCCAGCGGCGTCGTGCTCAACGACCACGCCCCGGGCCAGGCGATCACGATCGACCTCGACCCCGGCCGCCGCGTCGCCGTCTTCACCGTCCGCGGCCACCGCCCCGGCGTGGGCACCCTCCGCGTCGAGGCCCCGGGCTACGTCGCCGCCGAAGTCCAGACCTTCATCGACGGCCCGACCCTCACCGCCGCCGTCGCCACGCCGTGAAATCTATCCGAGTAGTGGGCGAACTCATTCGCCCTCGGGCGGGCAAGCCCGCCCGCTAACCATTTACGCGCCGTCCAAAAACTTCACGCACACCGACATCGGCACCGCGACCGCCTCGCCCGTCGGCGTGAGGCTCCCGTTCTCCGTATCGACCGCGAACACCCGGACCGTGTCGGCGTTCTGGTGGCACACCACCGCCCAATGCCCCGTCGGATCGAAGCCGAAGTTTCTCGGCTCCAGTCCGCCCGCATCGACAAAACCGTTCACCGTCAGCGTCCCGTCGTCGGGGTCGACCGCGTACACCACGAGGCTGTCGTGCCCGCGGTTCGAGCCGTAAACGAACCTGCCGTTCGGGTGCACGAGCACCTCAGCCGTCGAGCGCCGGCCGTCGAAACCCTCGGGCAGCGTCGAGACCACCTGCCGCCGCGTCAGCGTCCCGGCCGCGTCGTCCCACGCCGCGGCCGTCAAGGTGGCGTCGAGCTCGTTGATCACGTACACCACCGGCCGTGTCGGGTGAAACGCCAGGTGCCGCGGCCCCGCGCCGGGGTGCAGGCCGAACGCCGGCGGGTCGTGCGGGGTCAGCGTCGCGGCCGCTGGGTCGAAGCGGTAGACCTTCACCTGATCCAGCCCCAAGTCGCAGGTCAGCGCGAACCGCCCGGCCGGGTCGAAAAAGGTCGAGTGGGCGTGGGGCCCCTCCTGCCGCCGCGGGTCGGTCCCCGAGCCTTCGTGCCGGTGAACCGACACCGCTTCGCCCGGCACACCCCGCTCGTCCAGCGGGAACGACGCGACCGTGCCGCTGCCGTAGTACGACACCACCGCGGCCACGCCCGCCGGGTCGACGGCCACGTGGCACGCGCCACGGCCCGACACGATCGCAGCACTGCCGATGCTTACGAGGTCGCCGCTGCCCGCGTCGATCGCAAACCCGGTCACGCCACTGTCGCAGTCCGATTCGTTGACGGCGTACAGCACCCCGCCCGCCGGGTGCAGCGCAAGAAAGCTCGGGTTGGTCACCCCCCCGTAGCCGGCCTCGATCGTCAGCCCGCCCGTGTCGGGATCGAACCGGCCGCGGTAGACGCCCTCGTCGCGGTCGCGGGTGTAGGTGCCGAAGTAAACGTGCATCGGGGCGGCGGTTCCTCCGCCGGCAGCCTACCAGATGCCCCGGCCGACCCCGGCCCGCCACGCCTCAGTGCCACGGCGCGACGAACACGCCGTTGCCCTTGGTCCCCGCCACGATCAGGTCGTGGCCGACCGCGACCACCGGGAAGTGGCGGTGCGGCATGCGGGCGTCGGCCCGCCGCCAGGTCCGGCCGTCGTCGTCGCTGAGGTGAACCCCGTCGAGCGCACCCAGGGCCATCCGGCCGGGCTGCGTGCGGTCGATCGCCAGCGACGACGCCCCGCGGTCGAACACCCGCCGCCACCCCGTGTCGTCTTCTGTCTCATAGACAAACAGCCCCGCGTCCCCGCACGCCAGCCACCACCGGCCGGGCCGGTGCGGGTCGGCGGCCACGGCGTCCGGCCGGCCCGGCGCCCGGTCGAAAGCGGACCACCGGCCAGCGTCGGGGGCGTACCGATGGACCGACCCGTCCGACTTGCTCACCGCCAGCAGCATGCCGTCGCCATCGACTGCGAGCTCGGGGCCGGCGTCCCAGATGTTGGCGGTGAACAGTTCTGCTCCGTTCGGTAAGCCCTCGTTCATCGCGGACCAGGACCGGCCCGCGTCGCGTGTCTCGTAAACCCCGCCGCCGCTGCCGACCGGGCCGGAGACCGCGACGCACGCCCGCCGGGCGTCGGACGGGTCGACCGCGATCGCGTTGATGAAGTTCTGTTGGGCGAGGCCCGCGGGCAGCCCCGCCTTCTCGGCGTAACGCCACGTCCGGCCCGCGTCGGTGCTGCGGGCAACCGTTGAGCTCTCCCACTGCCCGGGGTTCGTGTTGCCGATCGCCCAGACCACCCGGTCGTCGGACGGGGCGAACACGGCCTGCTTGACGTTGCTGTACAGCGGAGCGCCGGGCATCGGCAGCTTGCGTAGGGTCCGGCCGCGGTCGCGGCTGTGCAGTACGCCGTTGTCGCCCATGAACACCAGCACGTGGTCCGGGTCGGCCGGGTCGACCGCCGCGCCGTGGAGCACGGTGTTCTCCGCCCCGTCGCCGGCGTAGCGCCAGGTCCGGCCGGCGTCTTCGGTCCGCCAGACCGCGTACCAGTCGGTCATCACCCAGCGGTCCGGGTCCCGCGGGTCAACCGATAGCGACGCCGCCGACTTGCCGTAGTGGACCCAGCCGCCCTCGCCGGCGGCCGCAGCGTGCGTGGCATCGCCGGTGTTGCCGAACCACCAGGCCGGGGCCAACACCCGCCGGCGTTCGATCGGTTCCCACCGCGACCCGCCGCCCGGCAGGCGGAACAGCTCGCCCGCCGCGTTGGCGACCAGCACCGCGTCGTCCGTGGTGGTCATCGCCTGCACCTGCGCGGGGCCGATGTTCATCGACGCCCCGGCATCGCTCCGCGGCAGGCCGTCGCTCAAGGCCGACCAGGAACGGCCGCCGTCGCGGCTCTCCCGCACCTCGCCGCGGAACGCGCCGATCCATCGGCCCGGCAGCGTCGGGTCCACGACCACTTCACGCGGCGCTTCGTGGCCGATCTTCGCCCACGTCTCGCCGCGGTCCTCGCTGACGTAGAAACCGTCGTCGGTCGTGAAAGCGTTGCCCTGCGTCCACGTGTCGACGGACCACGAGCTCAGCCACCATCGCGACGGGTCGCCGGGGTCGCAGCCAAGATCGACCGGGTTCAACCCGTCGGGGGCCGCGGTCTTGCGCCAAGAGCGCCCGAAGTCTTCGCTCCGCCACACGCCTTCCTGCCCGGCGGCGAGAAGCGTGTCCGGGTCGTCCGGGTCCACCCGCAGCGTCCGTCCGAACTCCCGCCCGTCGGCGTTGCCCCAGAACAACGCGGTCAGCGTCTTGTCCCAGGTCTGCCCGCCGTCGTCGCTCGCCCACACCCCGCCGACGTCGCGCCACCGCGTCCCGGTCAGCACGACCAACCGGTCCGGGTCGTCCGGATGTTCGATCAACGCCCGGATGTTGGTCACGTCGCCCCGCCCGTCCGGCAGGTTCTGGTGCAGGGCTTGCCAGGTCTGCGTGTCGTCGTCGCTGCGGTAGAAGCCGCCGACGTCGGACCACAGGTACCACCGGCCCGCGACGGCGCTGGGCCGGGTGTCGAGCCAGTAACCCCCGCCCCCTAGCCGCGACGAGAACCACGGCCCGTACTCGCGGTGGGCCGCCTCGTCGGCTGCCGTCTCGCCCGCCGCAAAAACCGGACTTACCAATAGCACCAACATGAACCCACCGAGCGCAAAGGCCGGCCATCCGGAACGAAAGAAGGGGATCGTCATGCTGACAACTCATTGGGTGATGGGGAAGGCGATGTCCACGCGGCGGAGGCTCACTGCCACCAGCGGTAAAGCGAGCCGCGGTTGTCGGGACCGAGGCCGCCGTTGTCTCGCAGGTCTTCCACGGTGTGGCCGGCCACATGGCCGTCGGCGAACGCCATGTTGGCGATCTCGTGCGTGACGGTCGGGTTGTTTGGGTTCACGGTGATTTCCCGGCGGTCGGTCGCGCCGTGCCGGAAGCCGGGGATCGGGTGCCAGGGCGGGTTCGCGCCCCACCACGACTCGCCTTCGGAAGCCGCCATGTAGTCGACGTCCACCACGGTCTGGTCGCCGAGGATGATGGTGCGGCTCGCCATGGGAACCGCGTCACGCTCGGCCCTCCACCGGTCGTTGAACATCCAGCAGTTGAGCCCGTAACTCGCGGCGTTGCCCGACGGCGTGGCGGTCTCGTTATCGCGGTCCGGGCAGTTGAACGCCGAGGCGACGTCCGAGCGTTCCGCCGAGGTGTTCTCGTTGAAGGGGATGTAGCTCTCCAGGGCGGCGTGCCAGATCGGCTGACCCGGGAACTCGCTGAAGAACGGGGTGAAGCGTTCGTAGTCATCGGCGTACAGCGACTGGGCGATCATGAGCTGGCGCAGGTTACTCTTGCACTTCGCGTCGCGGGCCGCCGCCCGGGCCGAGCCGAGGGCGGGCAACAAGAGGGCCACGAGCAGCGCGATGATGCTGATCACCACGAGCAGTTCGATGAGCGTGAAGGCTTTGCGAGACATGACGGGCTCCGTTTCACGATAATCCAGAGAACGGGGGAACCGAGAGAAAACCGGGTTACTACCCAAGCCGGAAGGCATCACGACCGGGACGTGCGGCGGCGACGCCCCGCGACGAGCAAACCGCCGAGGCTTAGCAGCGCCATCGACCCGGGCTCGGGCACCGCGGAGGTCAAGCGAATCTCTTCGATCCGCGACGACCACGGGTCGTTGAAACCGGAACCGGCGGACTCGACCCGGGACAGGATGCTGACGCGGACGTAGTCGGCGGTGAAGCCCGAGGCGGAGCCGGTGGACAGATCAAACCCGGGGTCGGAAGAAGTGACCGGCGTGGTGAAGTTGAGGACGATGGGGGCCCCGTACGTCACGCCGTCGTCTGAGAGCTGCACCATGTAGATGTCTTCGAGGGTCTGGCCGTCGTTGACCGCCCGGCCGTCCCACGTGGCGGTGTCGATCTCGATCCCGACGAACGTCTCCCCGGCGGGCAGGCCCAGGTTGGTGTCCGCGACGAAGTAGTCGATCGTGCCGGTCGCGTTGTCGTCTTCGAGCGTCGCTCCGTCGCCGTCGTAGGTGTAGAAGCTGACCTCGAACGTGCCGTCGATCAGGTAAGGCTGCCCGGCATTGAAGATGGCCATCTGGTTCGCGGTGCCGAAGAAGTCGCCGGAGTTTCCGTCGTCGGTAAACGTCGCCGACGAGGCGGGCTGACTGAAGCCAAGGCACGCCGCGAACGCGGCGGCGGTAACCAAAAACGGTTTGACGATTCGTTGCATGTGAGACCTCCAGCAAAAGGAAGGGAAAGGAGAAGCGATACCGGGCGAGACGGAACGGCGGCGGGCGGTGTCAGACGACCGCAGATGGCGGGGCCGTCGACCCGCGGACAACCATGGACAGCGGGAGGCGGACCGACGACGAAGCGCCGCCGCCGATTTTTTCGAGCAGGAGCCGCGACGCGACCTCGGCCATCTGGTCGGCGGGGTGGGCGACGCAGGTGATGCCCGGGTGCATGAAAGCCATCGGGTATTCGTCGTTGAACGTCACCAGGCTCAGGTCACGCGGGACCGATTTGTACAACCGGTCGGCCGCCTGGATCACGTCCATCGCAACGTAGTGGTTGTAGGTGACCACCGCGGTCGCCCCGCTCCCGATCAAGGCGTCGATCCGGCCGTCCGTGTCGCCCTCGGCCTCGAGGCCGTAGATCATGTCGTGCAGGCCCCGCTGTGCCGCGAAAGCGCGGTAGGTTTCCAGGCGTTCGGACTGGCTGTAATGGACACCGAAACGGTCGGCCCGGTGGCAGTAGGCGATCCGCCGGTGGCCTAGATCAAACAGGTGGTTCAGCGCGTCGAGCATGCCCGCCCGGTCGTCGACCAGGACCGACGACCCGCCCGGCCCGGCCGGGTTGTTGATGCTGACGTAGGGCAGGCCGCTGCGTTCGACTTCCGCGAAGTCTTCGGGCCGGGTCGCCCGCACGACGACGGCGCTCTCGACTTGCCAGGGCGGCATGGCGTAGGCCCCGCCTCGGCTGCCGACGAACGTCGAGGTCAGGTGCATGTCCTGCGACGCCAGGGCGTCGGCCATGCGATCGACCACGCTGTCCGACGGGTCGTGGACGGCCCGGGCGAGCATCCGCAGGCCTAGCACCGCGACGTACCCGGTCTTCTGCCCACGCAGCGTCCGGGCATTGATATTGGGGCGGTAGCCCAACCGATCGGCGCTGGCGTGGATCTGCCGGCGAACTTCGGGGCGGACCGAGAAGTTCTTCTTGTTGCCATTGAGGACCCGGCTGACCGTCGAGACCGCGACCCCGGCGTGCTTGGCGACGTCGCTGAGGTTGGCCTGCTTGGGGTTGACGGAGCTGGTCGGGCTCATGGGAATCGGTTTGGAAAGATAGGAAACGATTTCTAGACTATATAGAAAACGATTTCTAAAAGATAAATCAAAACTGCGGGTGCGTCAATACCCAAATCCAAAATTTCTCGTCGCCCCGTCCGTGAGGGTGTGGCTACCCGCGGTACATGCCGACGTCGCGGAAATCACGCGGGCTCACGTCGAAATGTCGCCGGAAGGCCTTC
>JBCCOP010000030.1:0-21828 GCA_039025315.1 Planctomycetota bacterium
ATGAAGGTCGCCTCGGGCATGGACAGCCGGATCGTGCTGGACGCCAAGGGCGGCGAGCTGCTGCTGGGCCACGGCGACATGCTCTTCCTCTCGCCCCGCTCCAGCGACCTGGTCCGCGCCCAGGGCACGCTGGTCGACGACCGCGAGATCCGCAAGACCGTCAAGTTCCTCAAGACCGTGAGCCAGCAGTCGTTCGAGCCGCAGCTCGTCCAGATCAAGAACGGCGGCGACGCCGAGGCCCTCGACGAGGAGCGCGACCCGCTGTTCAACGACGCCGTGCTGGTCGTGCTCGAGACGGGCCGGGGCTCGGTCTCGCTGCTGCAGCGCCGGCTGACCATCGGCTACAGCCGGGCGTCGCGGATGATCGAGCAGATGGAGGCCTCGGGCATCCTCGGCCACCACAAGACCGCGCAGGCCCGCGAGGTGCTCATCAGCCCCGAAGAGTGGGAGGCGATGAAGCAGGTGATGGAGGAAGACCTGTCCGAGGAGGGCGAGACCGAAACCGACGCGGAGGCGGTCGCCGAAGACGCGGAGGCCCCAGAAGCCGAAGCCGACGTAGCGGACGAGACCGAAGACGAAGAGGTCGAGTACGAGTACGAAGAAGTTGCCGAAGACGACGAAGCCGAAGAAGAATGGGAAGAGGAAGAAGCCGACGACGGCGACTGGGAAGAGGTCGACGACGAGGACGAGGATTCCACCGGACGGGCGGCCTGATCCAGCGGAAAACCGGTTGACAACCCGCCGGCGATCGCAAACGATATTGGCTGCGAAATCAGACGCCGGCGGATGTCCGCCGGCCGGAGCGACCCGCCCTCTCTGCCCCGGAAACGACCATGAAAGACACACTGAAACTAACGGCCCTGCTGATGAGCTTCGCGGTGGTCTTCGCCGCCTGTTCGAGCGGCGGCGGCTCCGACGACGACGGCGACTCGGGCGACGGCGACGACGCCGTGGTCAAAGCCGCCCGCGCCGCGTGGCCCGAGTACACCGCCGGCTACAAGGAGACGATCGACCTCAGCGGCTACAACGTCGTGACGATCGTCCCGCTCAAGAACCTGACCGACAACTCGCAGGAGGAAGAGGCCGGCCAGGAGTTCGCCGAGGAGCTGGTCGACGAGCTGGCCGACCGCTTCGAAGACGCGTTCACGACCGTCCGCATCGCCGACGCCCCGCTGGGCCAGGCCGACGAGGTCGTGCTCCGCGGGCAGGTCTACGACTACAGCAAGTCGCGGTACAGCTACTGGACCGGCCGGACCAAGAACAAGTTCAAAGCCGAGATCCTGCTCGAGAACGGCATGACCGCCGCGCTGCTCAAGTCCTCGCAGATCCGCGAAGACTCCTACGGCGACAGCCGCGACGAGATGCTCGAAGACGCCGCGCAGGACACCGCCCAGATGCTCGCCCGCAGCAAGGACTAACGCCGACCTGAATCCAGCCCGCCGCCGCTTCACGGCCCGCCCGCGTTCTCCTACGGTTGATGATCACCAAGCCGAAAGGAGACCCGACATGGCCGACACGAAATTCAGCGAGGGCGACAACGTGAAGTGGAAGTACGGCGACTCGTACGGCCACGGGACCGTCAAGAGCATCTTCGAAGAGAAGACCACCCGGAAAATCAAGGGCAACGAGGTCACGCGGGACGGCTCGAAAGACGACCCCGCGCTCTACATCGAGAACGACAAAGACGACAGCGGCAACGTCCTGAAACTCGCCAGTGAAGTCAAGAAGGACTGAGCCGAGTCACCACTCGATCAACACCAGAAGCCCACGCTCGGCGAGCGTGGGTTTTTTCGTTTATGCCCGGAATCGGCGTAAGACGACGGTGTCGTTCTGCCCGCCGAAGCCGAAGCTGTTGGACAGGCAGACGTCCACGCCGGAGCTGTCGCCCGACGCCCGGCCGGTCAGGTCGCGGGCCTCGCGGGGGATGTAGTCGAGGTCCAGTTCGGGGGCGGGGGTGGTGAGGTTGGCGGTGGGCGGCAGCTTGCCGTCGCGGATGGCAAGCACCGCGGCGATCGCCTGCACCACGCCGGCGGCGGCGATGAGGTGGCCCATCATCGACTTGATCGAGCTGACCGGCGGCACCACCGACGGGTCGTCGCCGGGCTGGAAGACCGCCTTGATCGCTCGCGTCTCGATCGAGTCGTTCTCCTTGGTCGAGGTGCCGTGGGCGGCGATCCAGTCGACCCCGGAGGGTTCGACGCCCGCGCCGTTGAGCGCCTGCCGCATGGCGGCCGCGGCGCCCCGGCCGTCGGGGTGGATGTCGGTGATGCGGTAGGCGTCGGCGGTGCTGCCGTAGCCGGCGACCTCGGCGAGGACCGCCGCGCCGCGGTCCCGGGCGTGCCGCTCGGTCTCGAGGACGATGATGCCCGCGCCCTCGCCCATGACGAAGCCGTCGCGGTCGGCGGAGAACGGCCGGCTCGCGGTGGTGGGGTCGTCGTTGCGGTTCGAGAGGGCGGTGAGGCGGTTGAAGCCGGTGACCCCGAGGGGGTGGATCATGGTGTGGGTCCCGCCGGTGAGCATGACGTCGGCGTCGCCGCGCATCAGGATCTCGCGGGCCTCGCCGATCGCCTGGGTCGAGGCGGCGCAGGCGGTGAGGCAGTTGTACGCCGGGCCGCGGACGCCGAACTCCAGCGCGAGGTGGGCGAGGGCCATGTTGGGCTCCTGCTCGATCTCGCGGTCGGCGGCCATCAGCGCTGTGGCCGCCTCGCCCCACGCCCGGCCGTTGATCGCCCGCGCGTCGGGGTCCCAGCCTTTGAGATTGGCCGCGAGGTAGGGCGCAAAGTCCAGCGTCCCCTCGCCCGCGCCGAGGTACAGCCCCATCCGCTCGCGGTCCAGATCGGCGTGATCGCCCAGGCCCGACTGCCGCCACGCCTGCGCGGCGGCGCCGAGTGCGAAACCGGTGTTGAGCCCGACGCCCTCGTGCAGCGACGGGTCGGCGACGTACCGCGTCCAGTCGTAATCCTTGACCTCGGCCGAGAAGGTCGTCGGGAACGTCGAGGCGTCGAAGTGCGTCGTGCGATCAACGCCCGAAGCGCCCGACAGCAACCCCGCCCAGACGGTCTCAAGGTCGTGGCCGAGCGGCGTGATCCAGCCCATGCCGGTGATAACGATGCGGGGTTTGGCCATGACGGGTGACGGGGTGAGGCGTTCGGCGTGGTTCAGGCGATCCGCCGCAGGACGATCGCGGTGTTCTGCCCGCCGAGGCCGGTGGCCTGGACGAGCGCGGTGTCGAGACGGTCGGCGGCGGCCGCGCCGAAGCCGGGCCGGGGCGTGTCGCGGGCGGCGAGCGGCGGGAGCTGTTGGTCGCGCAAGACCGCGGCGGCGAGGGCGAGGTCGAACCCGCCGGAGCCGGCCCCGAGGTTGCCGACATGGGCCTTGGGCGTGAGCACGGGGACGTGGCCGAGGCGGTCGCCGAAGACGGCGGTCAGCGCGGCGGCTTCGGGGCGGTCCCAGTCGGGGTGGCCGAGGCCGAAGGGGACGACGACATCGATGTCGTCGGGCGTGAGTTTCGCTTCACGCAAAGCGGCGCGGGCCGCGGCGGCGATACCCAGGCCCTCGGGGTCCGGCGTGCGGTTGCGCGTCGCGGGGTGGATCGTCTGCGACGCCCCGAAACCGAGCAGCTCGGCGTAAGCGTCGCTCGGCTCTCCGCCTCGCTTCGTGAAGGCCTCGGCGGCCTCGAGGGTGACGATGCCGCCGCCCTCGCCGACGACGCCGCCCGCGGCGTGTTCGTCGAACGGACAGACCGGGGTATCGGCGTCCTTCACGAGCCGGCCCGTCATCACCTGCCGCAAAAACGCCATCGGGTTGAGCTTGCTCTCGGCCCCGCCGCAGAAACACAAATCGGCCTGACCCCGCTGGATCACCCGCAGCGACTCGCCCACACTCAGCCCCCCGGAAGCTTCCCCACACGTGATCGTGTTCGACGGGCCGCGGGCGTCGTGGATGATCGTCACGTGGCACGCCAGCATGTTCGGCAGGTACTTCAGCAGCCACAGCGGCGTGAGCTGATGCATGCCCTCCCGGCCCCAGTGGTGGATGTCGAAATCGTCGCCCGCCTCACCCGCCGACGTCGTCAGCGCCGCGGTCAATTCGTCGAGGTCCGCCGCGATCAGCCCGGCCCCGATGTGGCAGCCCACGCGGTCGGGGTCGTAGGTGCTCGGCTCGTCCCCCGCCCGGGTCCCGGGCGTCACCAGGCCGGCGTCGCGGGCCGCGAGGTCGGCCGCGGCAACCGCCAGCTCGATGTCGCGGGCCATCACCTTCGTGGCCTTGCGGTAGCTCTTCGGGACGTAATCCCGGACCTTGAACTCGTCCGCGACTTCGGCGGCGACCGGGCATCCGATCGCCGAGGCCTCGAACGCCCGCACCGGCCCGATCGCCGAGGCGCCTCCCCGCAGGCCGGCGAGGTTGGGCGCGATGCCCAGGCCCAGCCCGCTGACGGGGCCGGCCCCGGTGAGATAGACGCGTCGGTCGCTCATGGATCGAAGAGTTTAACCAACGCCGCCGAACCACGGCGGGGCGGGTTTTATCGCGAACCCCCGAAGACTTGTACGATACAACCGCATGCGAAGAGCCCGGGAAATCCGCCCATACGACACCCCGATCGGGATCGCTTCGGCGTGGATCGCCGCCGCGTGGTTGGCGGCCGCGACGCCTACCGAAGCCGCACTGATCGACATTAGCGGCGTCCTGTCGGGCTCCGCGTCGTCCAGCGCGGACGAAGACGAAACCGACACGCCCGCCGCCGCGCCGCTCGGCTTCGGCGTGACCACGTTCGCCGTGACCAGCCCGCCCGGCGCCGGCGACGAAGAAACCATCGTGAGCCAGACCGCCACGATCGCGGCCGGCGGCCTGCGTCTCGAAGGCGTCAGCGATGCCAACGACAACGCCTCGGGCTTTACCACCTCGGGCCGGATGAACGCCGCGGTAACGTTTAGTGTCGATACGCCCGAGCCGTACACCCTGACCTTCACCAAGAACACCGACAACGGCGGCACCGCCGCCGCGACCCTGGTCGGCCTGGTCGGCACCGCCCCGGTCCTGTTCGACTTCGACGACGCCGGCCAGGCGGGCTTCGTCACCCGGGTGGCCACGATCGATCTGGAACCCAACGTCGTCTATATCCTCGCGGTCGAGCTGACGTCCGCGGCGGGCGGTAACCAGCCGACGGACGAGAGCATCGCGCGCTACACCCTCACGCTCGTCCCCGTGCCCGAACCCGCGACGGCGGCGCTGCTGGCCCTCGCCGTATTCGGGCGGCGACGTCACCGTCGGTGACGGCCGGCCGCGACCGGTCTCGGCGGCGTTATATTCCGGGGGTGCTGACCCACCGCGTCATCCCGTGTCTGGACGTCAAGGCCGGGCGGGTGGTCAAGGGGGTGAACTTCGTGGAGCTGCGCGACGCTGGGGACCCGGTGGAGATCGCGCAGCAGTACGACGAGGCCGGGGCCGACGAGCTGGTGTTCCTGGACATCACGGCCAGCCACGAGGGCCGGGCCATCACGCACGACATGGTGCGGCGGGTCGCGGAGCGGTGCTTCATGCCGTTCACCGTCGGCGGCGGCATCCGCACGATCGACGACGTCGCCGCGCTCGTGCGGGCCGGGGCGGAGAAGGTGAGCATCAACACCGCCGCCGTGCTGGACCCGGACATCGTGTGGCAAACCGCCCGGCGGTTCGGCCGCTGTGCGACGGTGGTGAACATCGACCCGAAGCGGGTCCCGGCGGACGAGTTCATGCGTCGCACCGGGAACATGCCGGTATGGGTCGGCAGGGGGGATCAAGTTTTCGAAGTCCACACCCACGGCGGCCGCAAGCCCACGGGTCTCGAAGCCCTGCCGTACGCCCGGCGGGTGGTCGAGCTCGGCGCGGGCGAGATCGTGCTCACGTCGATGGACGCCGACGGCACCAAGGCCGGCTACGACCTGGAGGTGACGCGGCTGATCGCCGACGCGGTCGACGTGCCGCTGGTGGCGTCGGGCGGCTGCGGGAGCCCGGCGCACATGATCGACGTGCTGCAGAAGACCCGGGCCGACGCCGTGCTGGCGGCGAGTATTTTTCACTACGGCGAATATTCGATCGCCGAGACCAAGGCGACGCTCGCGGCCGCGGGCCTGCCGGTCCGCCCCGCGTCCACGCCGGCTTGACGCCCGCGGGGCTGGGGGCGAGCATGAAAGACCGTCCGTTTCCGGCCCCCCACGCCCGACACCTCCCCACGCCACGCGAGGCCGACCTTGAGTAAACCCGTAAGCCCGCACGACTCGGTGGTCGCCGGCGATCCGCTGGAGATCCACGAAACCCTGGCCGACACCCCGCTGGCCAAGTTCTTCAAGGCCGCCGTCAAGTTCGAGAGCTCAGACCTGATCATGCGCGGCGGCCAGGCGCCGAAGCTGCGGCTCCGCGGCGAGCTCAAGTCGCTCGACACCCGCCCGCCCACGGTCGAGGAGTTCAACCGCTGGATCCACGACGGGCTGACCGACGAGCAGGTCCAGCAGTACGCCGACCACGGCTCGCTGGACCTGGGCTGCGACGTCGACATCGACGGCGCGTCGCACCGCTTCCGCGTCAACATCTTCCTGACCCGCGGCCGGTCCGCCATCGCCGCCCGCCGGGTGAGCAACGAGATCCTGGGCTTCGACCAGCTGCACCTGCCCGAGGTCATGAGCCGGATCGTCGAGGCCCGCCAGGGTTTGGTCCTGCTCTGCGGCGTCACCGGCTCGGGCAAGTCGACCACCATCGCCGCCATGCTCGACTGGATCAACCAGAACCGCGCCTGCCACATCCTCACGATCGAAGACCCGATCGAGTACCTCTTCGAGGACAAGAAGGCGATGATCAACCAGCGGGAGATCGGGCTCGACGTGCCCGACTTCCCGACCGCGCTGCGCGGCATGGTCCGCGAGAACCCCGACGTCGTGCTCATCGGCGAGATGCGCGACAAGGAGACGTTCGAGGCGGCGCTGCAGGCCAGCGAGACCGGGCACCTGGTGTTCGGCACGATCCACGCCTCCTCCGCGAGCCAGGCCTTCGCCCGGATCTACGACCTCTTCGAACACGAGGAACGCGAGGCGATCCGCTCGATCCTGGCGTACCAGATGCAGGCGTTCGTGTACCAGAAGCTGCTGCCGACGCTCAAGGACGACCTGCCGCGGGTCCCGGCCGTGGAGGTCCTGCTGCAGAGCCCGCCGACGCGGAAGTACATCCTCGACGGCCGGGAGGAAGAGCTGGAGAAGGTCATCAAGGACAGCCGCGACGCGGGGATGCGGACCTACGTCGACAGCCTCGTCGAGCTGGTCGAGACCAACTACATCCACCCGCGGGTCGCCGCCGCGAACGCCCCCTCACCCGAAGAGATTAAGATGCGACTGCGGGGGATCAGCGTGTGAATCGATTTTTGTTTTTGGATTGAGGATTTTTGATTGCCAAGGGCAACCTGAAAACGGACGTGTCGCTGTGATTCATTTCAATCAAAAATCAAACGGCCTCAACAGCGTCTCCTGACGCTAAATCAAAAATCAAAAATGACCCCCACCCTCGCCCAGTCCGTGTTCTTGATGAGCTTCGTCAAGCCGGCGCTCGTGCTGGCGGCGGTGGCGGGCTGGGGGTGGGTGGTGGCCCGGCTCGACAAGGACGCGGCGTTCTACTACCTCAAGCGGGAGTTGTTTAACTTTGCGCAGCTGGGCGCGGGGGTGCTGGGCTTCGGGGCGATGCTGCTGCTGCCGATCTTCTGGCTCGGCTACCCGCTGGGGCTGCTGATCCTGGCCGGGGGTGTCGCCGGCTACGTGTACTACCGCAACCAGCAGGTGCCCGAGGCCGAGCGCTGGACCGCCGACCTCGACTCCTTCCGGCAGAAGCGGGCCGCGGCCGCGGAGGCCAAGCAGCAGCAGAAGGCCAAGCTGACCATGAAGAGCGCCGACGGCGAGGCCGTGCCCATCCCCGCGCCGGGAGAGCCCGCGCTCGGGGAGTACATGGTCCTCGACGCCCTGATGGGCTTCGCCCTGCCGCGCAACGCCAGCCAGATCGACCTGTCGGTCGATACCCAGCAGGCCAAGTACCGCGTCCACATCGACGGCGTGCGCTACCCGCAGGAAGCGCCCGAGCCGGCCGACGCGGTCAAGCTGATCGACTACATCAAGACCGTCTCGGGCATGGACGTCGAGGACCGCCGCCGCAAGCAGGAAGCCACGCTCTCGATTAACGTCGAAGACCACGGCCAGCACGACCTCAAGCTCGTCTCGGCCGGCTCGACCCGCGGCCTGCAGATGCAGATCGCGATCGACCCCGAACGCACCAGCAACGTCCCGCTGGCGCACCTGGGCTTCGCGCCCAACCAGCTCGCGTCGGTCAAGCAGCTGCTCGGGGACAACCGCAAGGCCGTCCTGATCGCCTCCCCGCCGATGCAGGGCCAGAGCACCACGCTCTACAGCATGCTCCAGGAGCACGACCCGTACACTTCCAGCGTCGTGACCCTCGAAGAGCAGACTCTCTTCGAACTCGAGGGCGTCGATCACAACACCATCCCCCGCGGCAAGGCGGCCTCGGCCTACCAGGAGCGGCTGGGCGCGATGCTCCGGGCCGACCCCAACGTCGTGATGGTCGATAAGCAGCCCGACGCCGAGACCGCCCGCCTGCTGGCCGAGAGCGCGCCCGAGACCCGGGTCTACGCCCCGGTTGATCAGCCCGACACGCTCACCGCCCTGCGGTTCTGGCTCAAGCAGGTCGGCGACCCGCGGCTGGTCGCCGAGGGCCTCGGCGCGGTGATCGCCCAGCGACTGGTCCGCCGGTTGTGCCCGACCTGCCGCGTGCCGTACACCCCCGACCCCGCGGCGCTGCGGAAGCTCAACCTCCCGGCCGACCGCGTCGGCGAGCTGTTCCGCAGCTCCGGCAAGGTCATGGTCAAAGACAAAGAGATCCTCTGCCCCGACTGCCACGGCCTGGGCTACCGCGGCCGCGTCGCCGTCTTCGAGGTCATGCTCATCGACGAACAGGCCGCCAAGTACCTGGCCGCCAACGAGATCGACGGGCTACGCCTCTACCTCCGCAAGCAGAAGATGCTCTACCTCCAGGAAGCGGCGCTGACCAAGGTCGTCGAGGGCATCACGGACATCAAGGAAGTCACCCGGGTGATGAGCGGTAAATGATTCTGAATTTGATCATCGTCGCGTTCGTCCTGGGCATGGCCGTGATGTGGGCGACCTACGGGCTGTTCTCGGCGCTGCTGCACCTGCTGGTGGTCGTCGTGGCCGGGGCGCTGGCGTTCGCGTTCTGGGAGCTGTGGGTTTACTCGCTGCTGATGGGCGTGATGCCGACGTACGCCTGGGGCGTCGGGCTGGTCCTGCCGTTCGCGGTGCTGCTGATCGGGCTGCGGCTCGCGGTGGACCGGCTGGTGCGGGGCAACGTGAAGTTCCCCCGGCTCGCGGACCAGATCGTCGGCGGGGCGGTGGGCGCGACGAGCGGGGCCCTGACGGCCGGGGTCGCGGTCATCGGCATCGGGTTCCTGCCCCTGCCGCCGGCGATCGGCGGCGTGCAGCCCTACGAGGTGTTCACCGACGGCTCGGTCGCGCCCAAAGAAGGGGGCGGCCTCTGGCTCAAGGTCGACTCCCTCGCGGCGGGCTTCTACGGCCGGCTGTCCGTCGGCGCGTTCCGCAGCGCGACGCCGCTGGCCTACTACCTGCCGGGGCCCGACAAGCGGGCCGTCGTCCACCGCCTCGCAAAGTTCTACGACCCGAACCAGTCGCTGGTGGCCAATCCGGAAACCGTCCGCGTCGCCGACGAGGGCCAACTGATTTTCAACCAGGACCGGCTGCCCGGCGTCGGCGGCGAGGTCAACGACTACCTCGCCGCGCAGCGCAACCGCGTCGCCGGCGGGCCGATCGTCGCGGTGCAGACCCAATGGGAAAACGCCGACGGCACCGCGACGTACGACGGCGACAAGATCCTCCGCGTCCCGCCGACGCAGGTCCGCCTGCTCGTCGGCCGCGGCAACCGGCCGTGGGAGATGCTCGCGCCAGTCGGCTTCTCCCGCCCCGGGCCCGACGGCGACCCGGTGTTCTACCGCGTCAACGACAACCGCATCTTCGCCTCCTCGGCCGGGTTCCCCAACATCGACATCACTTGGTTCTTCGCCGTCCCCCGCGACGCCGAGGCCCGCTTCCTCGTGGTGCGCAACACCCGTCTGCCGCTGCCCGAGGCCCGCACGCCCGAGCCGATCGACTTCGCCCGCGTCGTCGGCCCGCTCGCCGACCCCGACGCCGAGGGCGGCGCGCTCGCCGCCGGGCCGGTCGACACCGGGCCCAACGCGATCACCACCCAGCCCGTCGGCTACACGACCCACAAGGTCGTCGACCTGCAGCAGACCAACGAGCTGCCCAAACGCATCTCCAAGAACGCCCTCACCGGCTTCCGCACCTCCGGCGGCGACGGGAACGAGGCCCTGGTCGGGGGCCAGGGCGTCAGCGGCGACCAGAGCGGCGGACGCGGCAACAACTTCGACGCCGTCGCCGTCAGCCCCAGCCTCCGGCCGCTTCGCCTCGAGATGGCCCGCCACGTCCCGGACAGCACCGGCACCGCCCAGGGCAACCAGCAAGACATCTACCTCACCGACACCGCCGGCCGCCGGTGGGAGCCGTTCGCCTATTCCTTGCTCATGGCCGACGGCCGGCAACGCCTCCGCGTCGTCGACGGCGATAGCCTCAAGCGCAACACCGACTTGCCGCTGACCCAGATGCGCGACGGCGACCGGCTCTATGTGTACTGGGCCGTCCCCGCCGCCGGCATCACCATCGACCAGTACCACGTCGGCGAAGCCCGCCAGGCGATCGGCTACGACGTGCAGTGAGCCGGCCCCCGATGCCGACCGACCCCGGAAGCTACGCCGGCCGACGCGCCACCGTCATGGGCCTCGGCCGCTTCGGCGGCGGAGTGGGCGTCGCCCGCTTCCTCGTCGAGCGGGGGGCCCACGTCCTCGTCACCGACACCGCCCCGGCCGCCGACCTCGCCGACTCGGTCGCGAAGCTCGCCGACCTCGAACCCGGCCACCCCTCCGGCGGCACGCTGACCTACCGCCTCGGCGGCCACGACAAGGCCGACTTCACCGGCCCCGACCTGCTGGTCGTCAACCCCGCCGTCAAGCCCGGCAACCCCTACGTCGCCGCCGCCCGCGCCGCCGGCGTCCCCGTCACCAGCGAGATCCGCCTGCTGGCCCGACACCTGCCCAACCGTTTGAAAACCATCGGCATCACCGGCACCGCCGGCAAGTCCACCACCACCGCCATGACCGCCCACATCCTCCGCAAGGTTCTGTGCCAGCCGGGCGAGACGCCTTACGGCGGACACATGCAACGGCAAATCGAAAGCCCCGGCGTATGGATGGGCGGCAACCTCGGCGGCTCGCTGCTCCCGGCCGTCGATCTGATCCGCGACGACGACTGGGTCGTCCTCGAACTTTCGAGCTTCATGCTCGAGGGTCTGCGCGAAGACCGCTGGTCCCCCCACATCGCGGTCATCACCAACATCTCCCCCAATCACCTCGACTGGCACGGCTCGATGGAAAACTACGTCGCGGCGAAGCAAGCGATCCTTGAGTTTCAGCAACATGACGACATCGCTTACGTGGGAGAGTCTTTTAACGAGGCATTGGGCGTCGAGACAGGGTCCGCCGCACGGTCGTACGTTGGCTGGAAGAGTGGTAATGCTGAGTGTTACCGACATGTATTGGCACCACGCGAAGAAGATGTGGTCCTTAGACTTTCAATCCCAGGCTGGCACAATCAACTAAATGCCGTATTCGCTTCCCACGTCGGCGAAGAGGTGTTGTCACGCGGACCTGGTAACAGCTGCACGGAAGGCGTGAACTTACAATTACAGATTATGGGGGCGATCGAGTCCTTCGCAGGGCTTCCGCATCGCCTCGAGCGGGTGGGTCAATTCCTCGGCGTTGAAGTATTTAACGACTCAAAAAGCACGACCCCCGAAGCGACTGAATTGGTTGTCTGGGCATTCCCTCCCCGCCGCGTTCGGCTGATTCTTGGCGGGTATGACAAGGGAGCGCGCTTCGATAACACGGCAGAGTTCGTAGCAATCAGGTGCGCGTCCGCTTATACCATCGGTGCTACAGGCAACAACATCGCCGAGCAAATCAGGGCCCACAGCGGTGTAGTCACGTGTTGTCAATCACTCGAAGTTGCCGTTCCAACCGCACTGCAAGACGCCAAGCCCGGCGATGTTCTCGTCCTCTCACCCGGCTGCGCGTCGTGGGACCAGTTCGCGAATTACGAAGAGCGTGGTGAGCGATTTGTTGAACTCGTGCAACAGCACGCCGCGGCAAAACAAAAGAAGCCCACGGATTGAATCCGTGGGCTTCCGGGGGGGGGGTTCGATCAACCCGAGTCGCTCACGCCATCTCGCGCAGCTTGGCGATCCGCTGCTCGGTCCGCGGGTGCGTGCGGAAGAGGTCGGCGAGGCCCTTGCCGCCGCCGCCCACGGCGTTGAGCGGGGCGACGATAAACATATGGTTCTGGGCCGGGTTCTCGTTGGCCAGCGGGATACGTTGGGCCTGCATCTCGAGCTTCTGTAGGGCGGAGATCAGGCCGCGGGGCGAGCCGGCGATCTCGGCGCCGTCGTGGTCGGCGACGAACTCCCGGCTGCGGCTGATCGCCATCTGGATGATGCCCGCGGCGATCGGGGCCACCAGCACGAACACCAGCGCGACCAGCGGGTGCACGTCGCGGTTGCCGCCGCCGAACATGAACACCCAGCCCAACGCCGAGATCGCCCCGGCGATCGTCGCCGCGATCGTGCTCGTCAGCGTGTCCCGGTTCTTCACGTGCGCCAGCTCGTGGGCCATCACGCCCTCCAGCTCGTCGTACGACAGGATCTGCAACGCCCCCTGCGTCACCGCCACGGCCGCCTTCTTCGGCGACCGGCCCGTGGCGAACGCGTTGGGCGCCTGCTGCGGGCAGACGTAGACCTTCGGCATCGGCAAGTCGGCGTTGCGGGCCAGCCGGCTGACCATCTCGATCAGGTCGGGGGCGGTCGAGGCGTCGACCTCGCGGCCACGCATCGACTTAATCGCGATCCTGTCGGAGAAGAAGAACGCCACCAGGTTCATCGCCCCGCCGAGGAAGAAGGCGATGAGCAGGCCTTGGCCCTGGCCGAAGATGTAGCCGGCCGCGAGGACCAGGCCGAACATCGCGCCCATGAGGACGGCGGTCTTGGTGGTGTTGATGAAGCGGGTCATGGTGGAGTCTCGGTAGGCTTGGTCTGAGATTCAGGGCCGTCACAGCGTGTCGTCACTATCGCACACAAGCAACAATATGCACGGGGCGTACCAGGGATCGCCCGGGCTGCCGCCAACTCTAAATCCAGCTTCAGACCAACCTAACGGTGTTGACCGGCCTACAAGCCGGGTGCCATGATGACGCCCATCCGCGATTCATTCGGTCAGGATTGGCAAAACGATCCGCGCAAAAAAAAGCGGCCAGGTGGGGAAGCCTGACCGCTAGAGAGGGGTGCACAGCCCGTTGCGGGCCGTGCGGGTGGGGGCGATTAAATCTACACGCGAATAGTAACCTGACGCTGCTTGTCGTCAACGGCAAAATTCAAAAAAATGTGATTTATCTTGTTTTGAGCAAATGACTTAACGCAATCAAGATGCCCATTCCAATGGCGTCTTGATTTAGATTTGCCCCAAAATCTATCTTCCGGAAACCGGGTGGTGAAAAAAGTGGCAAAGCGGATGGCAGGTCGGCACAGAACCTGTGCAGTCGGCCGTCAGCCCGCAGGAAACCTAGGCTTTTCGCCGGCCAAAACCGCCGCCACGTCGCGGACAACCCAGCTCATGTTTCGGAGGGCCGTGCCGGTCCGAGACGCGAGGTGCGGGAGCAGTCGGAGGTCGGCCCGGCCGTGGAGCGGAGAGTCGGGCGGCGGCGGCTCGGGGTCTTGGACATCCAACACTGCCGACGCCGCGGGCCGATCGTCAAGCCAGCGCAGCAGCGCAGCGTGGTCCACCAGCATCCCCCGGGCCGCGTTGATCAGCAACACGCCGGGCCGCATCCGGTCCAACGCCGCGGCGTCGATCAGCCCGCGGTTCGGCGGCCGGCCGTCGACGTGGACCGTCACGATGTCGCTCTGGGCGTACAGCGTGGCGTGGTCCACGTAATCGAACGGCACCGGCACGGCTTTGCGTAATTCAGCCTCGGGCCGCAGGTCGCAGACCCGCAGGTTCATGCCGATCGCGTGGGCGATCGCCGCGACCCGTGAGCCGATCCGGCCGCAGCCGAGGACGCCCAGCGTCAGCTCGTCGAGCTGCCGGCCGACCTCGGTCTGTCGCAGGCCGTGGAACGTCGCCGCGTCGGCCCCCGCGGGCAGGTCGGTCCGCGGCCGGACGTGGTCGAGCATCAGCCCGAAGACGTACTCGACCGCCGCCTGCGTGTTGGCGTCGGGGGTGTAGACGACCGCCACCCCCGCGGCGCGGCAGGCGGGCAGGTCGAAGTTGTCCAGCCCGACGCCCGCCCGGCCGACGACCCGGAGCTTCGGCGCTTGCGCTAAGAGCTCCGCATCGACCCGCGTGTAGGTCCGCACGACCATGCCCTCGGCCCCCGGGAGCTCTCGGCTCATGGCGTCGGCGTCGTCGTGGGCCACCCGCGTCACGTCCGCCCGCTCCGCGAGCCAGGCGGCGCATTGGTCGTCGAGCCGCTCCGTCACCAGCACGATCGGTTTCATCATCGCAGCGTAGCAGGACGCGCCGCCGCTACGCCCCCCGCGCGACGACCCGCTGCCTCAGCACCGCGAACGTCTCGCCGTCCCCCGGCCGATCCAGCAACCCGGCCAGCGTGTCGGTCGGATGGGCCTCTGTGTCGTAGGCCACGACGATCGACTCGTCGCCCGACTCGAGAAACGTGGTCTCGCCGAATGGGAGATAGCGGGTCGCGCCGATGGCGATCACGGCGTGCGTCGGCCGGCCGGCGGTGCGCAGCCAGCCGGAGAGGTCTTCGAGCGGGCCGTGGTCGTGCTGGCGGTTGAGCCGATCGATCATCCAGTCGAGCAACTCGCCGTACATCGTGGCGTAGCCGTCGGACCCGGCGACGGGGGCGTCCTCGCCGTAGGGGTGCAGCGTCTCGCCGCGCTTCAGGAAGCTGGCCAGCCGGAAGCGGTCGAGCACGCCGCCGGGGGCGAAGCGGTCCAGGGCGATCCACGCGTCGTCGGCCAGGCCCTGGGTGTTCGAGCCCCAGTTCTTCTTCTGGCTGATCTTCGTCGCGTCGGGCCGGCGGGTCGAGCAGTCGTTGAACGCGGTGAACTGAGTCGGCGTGACGTCGGTCACCGCACCGTCGGCGTCGTAAGCCAGAGTGCAGAGCAACGCGAGTTCCGGCTCGATCTGCAGCTTCGCCGGCCGGCCGTCCAGCGTCCCGGGGTGATCGATCGTGTCACGGGACAACGGGTAGGTGTGTAGAAAATGGCCCGTATTCCCATCGATCGGGGGCGGGATGTAGAACGGGAACACCCCCTTGGGCCGGCCCGCCGCGGCGGCCACGCCCACGAAGTCCGACGCCTCGCCCGCCTGTTCGAGGTGCCCGGCGAAGTTGCCCGCCACGCCGAGGCCGATGGCTTGTCGCAGGTCGGTCATGGGTTGGATCGTACCGGCTCTCGGCGACGCGGCGCGCCCGGTACACTGCCGTCCCGAGATGCCGCGACCCCGCCCGCACAAGCCGCCCCGAGACCGAGTGTCGGCCCAGGGTACGATCGCGGCCGGGGATTGTGTCGAACACATGCAACGCTGGTCCGCCGACCCCACGTTTCCGGGGGTCGATCTCGTGTTCGCCGACCCGCCGTACAACATCGGCTTTGCGTACGACGGGCACTACGTCGACCGCAAACCCGACGACGAATACATCGGCTGGACCCAAGCCTGGATCAGCGCCGCGGCCGACCTGCTGCGGCCGACCGGCAGCCTCTACGTCCTCATCGGCGACGAGTACGCCGCCGAAACCCGCGTCCACCTCAAACAGCTCCAGAGGCAGGGCAAGCTGCTGTTCCGCAACTGGATCGTGTGGCACTACAGCTTCGGCCAGCGCTGCAAGGCCAAGTTCAACCGCAGCCACGCCCACCTGTTCTACTGCGTCGGCGGCGCGGCGCTGACCAAGGCGGGCAAGCCGCGGAGCAACCTGACCAAGTCGCCGCCGTTCACCTTCAACTACGACGCCGTGGCCGTGCCCTCGGCCCGGATGACGACCTACAACGACGCCCGCCAGAACCCGCGGGGCAAGCTGCCCGACGACACGTGGGCGCTGCGGTTCCCGGCGACGGCCGACTGGCACATCCGCCCGCAGGATGCGCAGGAAGAGGGCCACTTCGACCCCGAGGGCGACACCTGGTACCAGTCCCGCCTCGCCGGCACCTTCAAAGAACGCGAGCAGTGGCACCCCTGCCAGCTGCCCGAGGCGTTGCTCGAACGCATCGTCCGCTGCTCGTCCAACCCCGGCGACCTGGTGTTCGACCCCTTCGCCGGCAGCGGCACCACCCTCGCCGTCGCCCACCGCCTCGGCCGCCGCTGGCTCGGCTGCGAGCTGTCTCCCGGGTACCGCGACAAGGCCTTGGCTCGGATCAACGCCGACCCGGAAGCGGTCGCGTCACGCCGAGTCGTCACTTCAAACGGCAAACACGCGGGGCGGCGGAAGTCCGGCCGTTAACCCCGGCCCGGCCAGCCGTCGAAGACGAACTGCCCGTCCCGCGAGATCACCTCGCCGTCCACGGTGATGGTCCCGCCTTGCCTTAGATCGCAGACCATGTCCCAGTGCAGGCCCGACTCGTTGGTGTTGCCCGTCTCGGGGTAGCCGGCGCCGACGGCGGCGTGGAACGTGCCGCCGATCTTCTCGTCGAACAGCGTATTCTTGGTGTAGTCGGTGATCGCGTAGTTCGTACCGATGGCGATCTCGCCGAGGCGTCGCGCGCCCCCGTCCTGGTCGAGCATGGCCAACAAAAAGTCGAGGTTCTTCGACGCTTTCGCGTCCACGACCCGGCCGCGCTCGAAGGTCAGCTCGATGTCGTGGACTTCCCGGCCGTGGTGGACCGCGGGGAAGGAGTACTTGACCACGCCGTTGACCCCACCGGGGCTGGGCGAGTCGTCGCCGGCGTCTAGGTTCGGGCCGGTGAACACCTCGCCGTCGGGGAAGTTCTCGTGGCCGTCACAATTGATCCAGGTCATGCCGGCCACGTCGATGTGCAGGTCCGTGCCCGCGGAAGTTTGGAAGTGCAGGTGCCGTTTGCCGTTCAGATAATCGACGACCTTCTGCTGGCGTTCGCTGATCTGTTGCCAGACCGCGACGGGGTCGTCGGCGTCGAGGTGACCGGCCGAGAAGACGAAGTCTTCGTACTGCGCCAGCGACATCTCGGCGTCCTGGGCACTGGCGGCCGTGGGGTACTGCGTGCCGGACCACTTGAGTTCGCCCTTCGCGGCCCGCTCGAAGAAGACCTTGGTGACCGGCCGGCGGGCGGCCGAGGCGGTGCCCTGCTTTACGGGGTCGACCCGCGACAGCGACTTGGTGTTCGTGCTGGCCCACAGCCCGATCGAGGCGTCGATCGTCTCGATCTCCGCGAGCTGCAGCGGGCTGACGTGTTTCAGCTGCTCGTCGTTGGCGTGTTCGTAGAACAGCTCCTGCAGCGAGCCGGGGGCGAGGCGGACAACGGGGTGGGCCCCGGCCCGCAGCACCTGCTCGTAGAGCGCCTCGATCAGCGGCAGGCCCACCGGGTCGCCGGCGAGGCGGACGAGCTGGCCGGGCTGCACGGCCGTCGAGTAGTTCACGAGCACACGGGCCAGGGCATCGAGGCGGGGGTCACGCATCGCTGCATCCTACCGATCGCGCCGGCCCCCGGAACGCGGAACCCGGCCCGCCGAGTCGTCGCGATAGACTCACCCCTATGCCAGCCGACGACGGCCGACCCGTCGCCCAGATCGAAGCGGTCACCAAGGTCTACCGCAAGTCGAAGCTCGCCCCGCCGGTCCACGCGTTGGCGGGCGTCGACCTGACCGTGCCGCGGGGCCAGTACGTTGCGATCATGGGCCCGTCGGGCAGCGGCAAGTCGACGATGATGAACATCATCGGCTGCCTCGACCGCCCGACCGCCGGCCGGTACCTCCTCGACGGGCAGGACGTCGCGCAGATGTCGGACGAAGAGTTGTCGAAGGTCCGCGGCCGACGGCTTGGCTTCGTGTTCCAGGCGTTCAACCTGATCCCGCAGCTCGCGGTCGTCGACAACGTCGCGGTCCCGCTGTTCTACCAGGGCATCGCCCCGGCCGAACGGCGGGAGCGGGCCGCCGCGGCGCTCGACCGCGTCGGCCTCGCCGAGCGCCTGGACCACCGCCCGGCCGAGCTGTCCGGCGGGCAGCAGCAACGCGTCGCCATCGCCCGCGCCCTGGTCAACGAGCCGAGCATCCTGCTGGCCGACGAACCGACCGGCGCGCTGGACACCAAGACCGGCGACGCGATCCTCGAGCTCTTCGAAGAGTTGCACCAAGCGGGCCAGACCGTCGTGGTCATCACCCACGACGAGGAGGTCGCCCACCACTGCGAGCGGGTGGTGCGCCTGCGGGACGGCCTGATCGACCGCGACGAGGCGGGGGGCAAGGCCTCGACTCAGCCCTCCGACATCGACGGCTCGACCATCGCCTCGGCGAAGCCCTGATACGCCCCCCAGAAGTCGCGGGCCATCTTGTCGGGGAACACGTGAAATTTGCCGCTGCGCAGGCCGTCGAGCACGCCGTCGGCCACGACACTCGGCGGCTCGGTCATGTCGTCGTCGAACCCCGCGTCGTCGCCCATGTCCGTGCCGATCGGCCCGGGGTGGACGCTCACAACGTGGACGTGGTGGTCCCGCAGCGCGTCCCGCAGCCCTTGGGTCAACGAGTAGGCGGCCGCCTTCGACGCGGCGTAGCTGGTGAAGCCGGCGAAGTTGCGGATCGACGCGACCGAGTTGAGCTGCACCAGGCCGGCCGGGGCATCGGCGGTCGCGTTGGCCTTGAGGATCGGGGCGAACGCCTCGGCGACGCGGACCAGCCCCTTGACGTTGACGTCGAACTCGAAGTCGATGTTGTCCAGGACCTCACCGGACAGAGGTTCACCCGCTTTCAGCACCCCGCCGTTGTTCACCACGACCTGCACGTCGCCCGCGGCTTCGGCCGCGGCGGTGATGCTCGCCGCATCCACGAGGTCCAGCGGCAGGGGGGTCACCCGCCCGCCACCCGCCTCGACCAGCGGGGCGAGGTCGCCCACGTCGCGTGCCGTGGCGTAGAGCTTGGCCACGCCGGCGTCGAGGAACGCCTCGGCGATCGCCCGGCCGATGCCGCGGTTCGAGCCGGTGATCAGGACGGTCTTGCCGTTGGGGTCGATGCTCACGGTCGGTCTCCGGTTGGGTGTTGCAACAAGCAGTCGGACTCGGCCCACACAATAGCCCCGGCGGGCCGGTTATTCCGACCGCGGGTGAACGCCCCTTAAACCGTCGCCTTGACGCGAACGCTAAGCCGCGATGGCCGCCGTGATCTTCTGCGCCGCGTCGGTCAGGTCGCTGCCGACGATCATCGTGGGGATGTCGGCCTTGGCGGCCTCGATGATCTCCCGGGCCGGCTCGACGTTCGTGCCCTCCAGCCGCACCACCAGCGGGACGCTGAAGCCCACGTCCTTGGCCGCGGCGACGATGGCGTTGGCGATCGTGTCGCACTTGGCGATGCCGCCGAAGATGTTCACGAGGATGCCCTTGACCCCCTCGTCGGCGAGGATGATGCGGAACGCCTCGGTGACGGCCTCCTGCGTCGCGCTGCCGCCGACGTCCAGGAAGTTGGCCGGCTCGCCGCCGTGGAGCTTGATGATGTCCATCGTCTCCATCGCCAAGCCCGCGCCGTTGACCAGGCAGCCGATGTTGCCGTCGAGGTTGATATACGACAGCCCGAACTCCGACGCCTTGGCCTCGGCCGCATCGACCTCTTCGGGGTCCTCGAGCGCTTTGATCGCCTTCTGCCGGAACATCGCGTTGTCGTCGAAGTCGATCTTCGCGTCGATCGCGAGGACCTCCCCGTCGGGGTGGGCTTCACTTCCGGGGGTGACGATCAGGGGGTTGATCTCGACGAGGCTCGCGTCGGTGGCGACGAACAGGGCGGCGAGCTTCATCATGACCTTCACGGCCTGGCCGACCTGCTTGCCGGTGAAGCCCATGGCGAAGGCGAGCTTGCGGGCCTGGTAGCCTTGGAACCCCGCGGCGGGGTCGATCGGCTCCTTGATGATCTTCTCGGGGGTCTTCGCGGCGACCTCCTCGATGTCCATGCCGCCCTCGGACGAGCCCATCATCACCGGGCAGCCGCGGGCGCGGTCGACGACGACGCCGAGGTAGTACTCCTTCTCGATGTCCACGCCGTCGGCGATCAGCAGCTTGTGGACCGGCACGCCCTCGGCCGTGGTCTGCGGGGTGACCAGCGGCTTGCTCAGGATCGTCGCCGCGGCTTCCTTCGCCTCGGCGGCGGAGCGGACGAGCTTGACCCCGCCGCCCTTGCCCCGCCCGCCGGCGTGGATCTGGGCCTTGACCACCGCCAGCGTCGCGCCGTCGCCGGCGAGCTTGGTGAATGCGGCCTCGGCCTCGTCGGCGTTTTCGACGACCACGCCGCCGGGGACCGGCACGCCAAATTTTTGAAGCAGCTCGCGGGACTGGTATTCATGGATTTTCATGGCCGGATGATATCAACGCCCGGTCTTCCTTGACCCGGCGGGTCGGGACGGTCGATAATGACACCCTGTGATGCACCGACGCGACGAAACATCCCGCCGCCCCACGCCGGCCAGCCCGACGGCCCTCGCCCTTGCGGCGGCCGTGATGGTGGGCGTCGGCGCCCTGCCCGGCGGCCTGGCCCCCGCGGGGACCGACCGCCGCGCCGCGGCCGACCCCGAGGCCGCCGTCGCGTCGCTGATCGCCTGCCTGAACGACGCCGCGAAAACGCTTGCCGGGGCCGCGGCCGTGACCGCGCCGATGCCCGTCGATTCGCCGCCGGTGCTGCCGGCCGTGTCGAGCCCCGCGATCGCCGTCGGCCCCGCGGCCGCGCCCCCCTGTCTCCGGCCGAGCCTCGGCCTCCGCGACCTGCCCCCGCCCGCCCGGTCCTGAACCTCCGCGTTCCGTGTCCGGGTCCTTGCGTGTGCATGGGCCGGGTCGTTCCGAAATCCCAAATCCCCAATCCGAAATGGAAGGTGCCCCATGGTCGTCCAGGCCGTCGGCAAAGGCTTTGCCAAAGTGTTCGGCTCGCGCAACGAGCGCGTCATCAAGAACTACAACAAACGCGTCGCCGCGATCAACGCGCTCGAAGACGCCACCCGCCGGCTGACCGACGCCGAGCTGCGGGCCAAGACCGCCGAGTTCCGCAAACGGTCCGCCGACGGCGAGGGCCGCGACGCGCTGCTGCCCGAGATCATGGCCGTCGCCCGCGAGGCGATGGACCGGGCCGTGGGCATCCGCAGCGTGTTCAACGACGAGCACCACTTCGACCCCCGGAAGTTGCCGTCCGACATGCAAGGCCTCTACGAGAAGCTCAAGACCGAGGCCGACGCGAAAGAGCCCGAGCCCGTCATGGGCGGCGCCCCCGCGCCGGGCCACCTGCTGATCGACGTGCCCAACGCGTTCTACGACGCCGTCCGCGCGCTCTACCCCGAGTCGCGCCCCCCGTTCCGCGCCCGGCCGTTCGACGTCCAGCTCATCGGCGGCATGGTCCTCGGCGAGGGCCGGATCGCCGAGATGCGCACCGGCGAGGGCAAGACCATCGTCGCCCCGCTCGCCTGCTACGTCGCCTGCTGCGAGTCGCTG
>JBCCOP010000031.1:0-21791 GCA_039025315.1 Planctomycetota bacterium
CGCAGCGGTCGCGGTAGAGCCCGAAGTTCTTCGAGAAGCTGGAGCAGACCAGGAAGTTGTCGCAGGCGTCGGCCAGGGCGTGGAGGCCGCCGGCGTCCTCGAACAGCCCGTCGCCGAAGCCCTGGTAGGCGAAGTCCATCAGCGGCAGCAGCCCGCGGTCGGCGACGGCGGCGGCGATGGTGCGCCACTGCTCGGGGCTGGGGTCGACGCCGGTGGGGTTGTGGCAGCAGCCGTGGAGCACGACCACGTCGCCGGGGCGCATGCGGCGGACCGCGTCGAGCATGCCGATCAGGTCGAGGCGGTTGGTCTCGGCGTCGAGGTAGGCGTACTTCTCGACCGGCAGGCCCGCGGCGGCGAAGATGCCCAGGTGGTTGGCCCACGTCGGGTCGCTGACCCAGACGGTCGCATCGGGGTGGTTGTGTTTGAGGTAGTCGCCGGCGACGCGGAGCGCGCCGGTGCCGCCGGGGGTCGCGGAGGTCCGGCCCAGCCGGCCCGCGACGTCGGGGTGGTCGTCGCCGAACATCAGCCGCTGCACCGCCGCGGCGTAGGCCGGCGGCCCGTCAATCGGCAGGTAACTCTTGCTGGCCTGCGTCTCGACCAGCCGGCGCTCGGCCGCCTTGACCGAGTCGAGCACCGGCGTCTTGCCGTCGGCGTCCTTGAACACGCCGACGGCGAGGTTGATCTTCTCGGGGTTGGGGTCGGCGAGGTACGCCTCGGTGAGCCCCAGGATCGGGTCCGGGGCCGCGGGCTGGACGCGGGTGAACATGGCGCTGCCTTTCGGCGTCGGGAGAGGTAACGGACCGGGCAGCCTATCTCTCGACACGCCCCCGGGCAATCCGGCGACCGGCCGACGACGGCCCGGCCGATTGTCGCGGCCGCGCGGCGGTGCTATTTTGTCGGGCCGTATTGCCGACCCGATCCCCCAGAGAACACCCATGAAATCCGTCCGCTTCGGCGTCATCGGCTCCGGCGGGAGCATGGCCAACGCCCACCAGAAGTACTTCGCCAACATCCCCGGCCTCGATTACGTCGCCGCGTCCGACGTCGCCCCCGACGCCCTGGCCAAGACCGTCGAGACCTACGACGTCGAGGGCTTCGAATCGGCCGAGGACCTGATCACCTCCGGCAAGGTCGACGCCGTCCTGATCGCCACGCCCCACTACGACCACCCCCCGCTGTGCAAACTCGCGTTCGACCACGGCGTCCACGTGCTCTGCGAGAAGCCCGTCGCCGTCACCGCCAAGGCCGCCGCCGAGGTCAACGACGCCTACGCCGCCGCCAAGCAGAAACACCCCGGCCTGATCTTCGCCGGCATGTTCAACCAGCGCACCGACCCGACCTGGATCGAGATCAAACGCCTCTGCGCCGACGGCAGCCTCGGCGAGCTGATGCGCGTCAGCTGGACCATCACCTCCTGGTTCCGCACCCAGGCGTACTACGACTCCGGCGGCTGGCGGGCGACCTGGTCCGGCGAGGGCGGCGGCGTCCTCATCAACCAGTGCCCGCACAACCTCGACCTCTTCCAGTGGTTCGTCGGCATGCCGAGCCGGGTCACCGCCAACGTCGCCCTCGGCAAGTACCACCACATCGAGGTCGAAGACGACGTCACCGCCCTGCTCGAGTTCGACAACGGGGCGGTCGGCACGTTCGTCACCTCCACCGGCCAGACCCCCGGCATCAACCGCCTCGAGATCGTCGGCGAGAACGGCACGATCATCAGCGACGACCACGGCCTGGTCTTCAAACGCGCCGCCGAACCCGTTTCCGAATTCTGCCGGACCTGCGACAGCCGCTTCGGCAACGTGCCCACCACCGACCTCAAGATCACGCCGCCCGAGGCCCCGCATCCTCAGCACGAAACCATCACCCGCAACTTCATCGACACCCTCCAGAAAGACGGCAGCCAGGACGACCTCATCGCCCCCGGCACCGAGATGATCCACGGCCTCGAGCTCGGCAACGCCATGCTCATGGCCGGCCTCACCGGCCGGCCCGTCGATCTGCCCACCGACCGCGACGCCTTCGCCGACCTGCTCGAAGACCTCAAGGCCAAGAGCACGTTCAAGAAAAACGAGACCGTCGAGAGCATCGCCGAGATGGGCGCGAGCTTCTGACTGTTCCCGCCGCTTGCGGCTTAGCGCGACCACCCCTCCGCTAAGCCGCGAGCGGCCTGCGCATCACCGCCCGAACCCGCCGCCCCCGTCCGGCTCCTCGTACCCCCCAATCTGCAGCCCCGTGTCGTCCTCCGACCGCTGCGTCACCTTCCCCCCGTCGTCCTCCCCGTCCGGCCCGACGCTGTACACCACCGGACGCCCGTCTATTACCCGGTAAAGCACCGGCTCGCCCATGTACACGTCCGTCGGCACCGCGTCGAGCCACTCGGGCACCAATGCGTCGAGCTCGTCGGGGTACGCCCCGTCTTCCGCCCGGTAGCCGGCGAGCGCGACGAGCACCGGCGCAATCGCCGTATTTTGGTTGATCTGCGTTTCGGTCCTTGTCGCTGCGGTGAGGGCGGGCAGCAGGATGCCCGTGAGCATGTCCGCCACCAGCTCGCTCACCAACCGACGCGAGATCGGTCTCGGGGCGTGCATCAGCACCGCGTACGTCATCGGGTCGGTCAACCGCCGCTGCAGGCCCCGATGGTTGGTTTCGACCTGTTGCTCGTACCGTTCAAACGCCTCGCGTCGCCCGCCGGGCGTGGGCAGCCGACACGCCGCTTCGAAGGCATCGAAATGCCGGTTGAACCGCCGCAGCACGTGATTCATGTCCACCGCCCCGAAGCCCGGCACCTTCGTCGCGGCGGCGACCCCACGCATGCCCCAATCGCCAAACCGCGCGGGCTGGGTCAGCGCAAAGTACACCGCGTCGAGCGAGGAAAAACGCTCGTGGTAGGCAAAGGTTTCGGCCACGGGTCGAACCGCGGGCAACGCCGAGAAGTCACGCAGCATCCGCCGAGCCCGTGCCGCGTCATAGCGCGGTGCCGCCACAACCTCTTCGGCCATGCCGTGGGCCAAAGCCTCGATCGAGATGCCCACGAGGTGGTCGATCAGCACACCTCGTCGCATGTGCCGCCCCATGCGATACGCCGCCATCGCGTCGGACCACGCCGCATCGAGGTCGCCCGCCCCGAGATGCATCATGGCGCGGGCTTGCCAGGTGCGAGCGAGCCGCCGGCTGTGACCCAGCTGAGGCAACAGCACGGTCAGCATCGGCTCGCCCTCGGCGATCACCAGGGGGACGTGGTAACGCGGCTTCTCCGTCGCCACGGCCAATGCGTCGAGCAGCGCTTCGTTCTTTACCAGCCACGCCGCGGCGTCCGGGTGGTCCTCGGCCCGCCACGGCCCGTCCAATAACGTGTCGTACAACGCCTCCGGCGCGTCGGTCCCGAGCCGCATCACTTTCGGCCCGGCCGGTTGCAGCCCCATCGCCCGCCACACCGCCGGCAGGTCGTAGTCCTCGGGTATCTGACCCGCCGGCATCGACCCCAGCAGGTCCACCGCGAAGTTGTTCTCTGGCGTCACGCCCTCGCCGAACTTGCGGTTGAGCCACGCCGCGTAGTCCGGCGTGCCGTCCGTTTTCAGCGGCTCGGTGATCACCGTCGTGTCGGGCCCCGGTTTTAATTCCGGGGGCGGCGTCGGGACGTACAGCGTCACCAGCAGCGTCAGCGTCAGGGCGTGGTCCAGCATGACAAGCCTCCGGCATCAACGCGTAGCGGGCGGACTTGTCCGCCCAGACTTCCGGGGGATTCCCGGGGGCGGGGGTCAAAGCCCCGCCGGGTTCTTCGCTAGTTCGATACGGATCTTCTCGACCGGCACGAAGTTGCCGCCCGTCTCGCCCGGCAGCTTCATCCCCGGGCAGTCCGCGGCCGCCTCTTTCCAGGCCCGGATGTCCTTGAGGTTGCTGGCCCAGAACGGCCAGGTCCGGCACTGCGTCGGCCGGGCGTGGTAGATCGAGCACTTGCCCTTGCCCCGCTCGTCCCGCTCCAGAAACACGCAGTCGTACTGCCCGCGCCGCAGCTTCACCTCTTCGAGGGTCCACCGGCCCATCTTCCGCTTGGCGTACCGCTGGTAGAACTCGCGCTTGTCCACGCCCGCGGCGTCGGCCATCGCCTGCGCCTCGTCGTCGTCGAACCAGACGTAGCCCGGAGCGCCGGTGCAGCAGCCGCCGCACTCGGTGCACTTAAACCGCAGGCCGTCGGCGTACCACGGCCCGGACGCCTTGCCGGAATCGCTCGCTTCCGCCGCCTCGGCTTGTACTTGACCCATGCCGGAGTATACGGCGTCACGCCCCGCCGTCGGCGGCGTCGAGCAGCAACGCCACGTGGCCCGACACCGCGGCCGAGAGGGCGTCGAGGTCGTAGCCGCCTTCGAGCACCGAGACGACCCGGCCCGCCGCGTGGCGTTGCGCGATATCGAGCAGGCGTGACGTCAGCGCGTTGAACCCCGCGGTGCTCACGTTCAAGTGACCGAGCGGGTCGTCGGCCGCGGCGTCGAACCCGGCCGAGAGGACCAGCAGCTCCGGGGCGAAGGCGTCGAGCCGGGGGGCGACCGTCTCGTCGTGCGCGGCGAGCAGGGCGTCGTCGCCGCCGCCGCTCGGCAGGGGGACGTTGAGCGTGAAGCCGTCGCCGCCGCCGCGGCCGGCCTCGTGGGCGAAGCCGGTGCCGGGGTACTGGTGCGTCGGGTCTTCGTGCAGCGAGACGAACAGCACATCGGCCCGATCTTCCAGCAGGTGCTGCGTGCCGTTGCCGTGGTGGACGTCGAAGTCGACCACCGCGACACGGGACAGGCCGTGGTTGCGCACGGCGGCGTCGGCCGCCAGCGCGGCGTTGCCGAACAGACAGAACCCCATCGACCGGCCGATCTCGGCGTGGTGCCCCGGCGGGCGGACGGCGCAGAACGCGTTATCGACCTCACCTCGCATCACGGCTCCGACCGCCCGCAGCACGCCGCCGACGGCCAGCGCCGCGATCTCCGCGCTGTCTTCGCCCACGGCCGAGTCGGGCGTGTCGACGTACGGCAGCCCCGAGGCGCAGGTCTCGAACACGCGGTGCACGTAGCCCGGGCTGTGCAGCCGTTCGAGGACCGACGCGGCGGCGGGTTCGAAGCCGAGGTGTTTCAGCCGGTCCCACGTCCCGTCGCGGCGCAGCCCGTCGACGACCGCCCGCAGCCGGTCCGGCCGCTCGGGGTGGCCCGGCCCGGTGTCGTGGTCGAGGAAGCGGTCGTGGTAGACAAAGCCCGTCGCCATGGCGGGGGAGGGTAACGGATCGTGGCGACGCGATGACGCGTAGCGGGCGGGCTTGCCCGCCCGGCCCTCACGCCGCGGCTTCGACGGTGTCGCGCTCCGCCCGCGCCGCGACCGCTTCGTGGTTCAGTTTGAACTCACACAGCGGCGCACGGCCCAGGCGGTGTCCCTTCGGGTCGTACACGACCGGCCAGATCGCGAGCGACCGGCCCGCGATCACGACGGCCCGCGGGTTCCGCGGCGTCTGGTACGCGCCGGTGTTGATGATGTACCGCCCGCCCACGGGCACGACCACGTCGGTGCCGACGGTCAGGGCCCGCGGGTCGTGCCAGACCCCGGCGCGGTGGATGTGGCCGAAGACGAAGAACCGCGCCTCGGGCGCGAATCGCCGGGCGAAACCCATCGCCCGCCGCGGGATCGTGTGCCAGTAGTACAACGCCTTGGCGATCTTCTCGGCCCGGGCGAAACGCCGCCGCAGCCGGCCGTGGCCGCCGTGGGCTTCGCCGGCGCGGGTGACGTAGTGGTCCCAATGGACGACCGAGGCGTGCTGACACGCCGCGAGTTGGTGGTCGATCTGCCGGGCCTTGTCGGGGTCCAGCGAGAGCACGGCGTCGGCGTGCAGCCGCTGCAGGTACTTGGCGTGGTCGGTCCACGGCGAGATCGCGGGGTGCAGGATGTCGCCGTGGGTCACGAACACCTCGCGCTGCGCGAGGCGGAGGTAGCGGCGGTCGGTGAGCAGCGGGTCGTGGTTGCCCGAGATCATCGTGAGCCGGACGCCGTCGGCCTCGGCCAGCTCCTGGAGGCGGACGACCTGCCGGGCCGCCGCGCCGCGCAGCCGGCCGTCGGCGATCTCGGCGACGTCGCCGTTGAGGATCACCTCGTCGACGCCGTCCCACAGCGGCCGCAACGCCTCGGCGCTGCCGGCCCCGCGGCCCGGCGTCGCCAGGTGCGTGTCGGAGAGGATCAGGATGCGGCCGGGCGCACTCACCCGGGCGTTATCGACCGTCTCGCGGGGCCGGTTTGGGCGGGGCGGGTCCGAGCGGGAACCGCCGCCGCGGCCGGCCCGCCAGGCGGTGGCCGCGTTTTTTGTCGAAGCGGACCTTCCAGAAACTCACCTCGCCGTCTCCGATCACCACCGCCCGCGGCCGGCGGGGGACGTCGAACGACCCGGTGTTGAGGACGACGCGGTCGCCGCCGCCGGGCAGCGCGCCGCGGTCGATCCAGACGCCGGGGCGGTGGATGTGGCCGAAGACGAAGAACCGGCAGGCGGGGTGGTGCTCCCGGGCGAAGCGGACCGCGCGGCGGGGCATGACGCTCCAGAAGTAGAAGACCAGCCAGAGCCGCCGGGTCCGGTGCCACAGCCGGCCGAGCCCACCGCGGCGGGCGCGGCGGTAGCGGTCCATCTGCCGGCGACGCCACTTGCGGGCGGCCGCGCGTTTCGCGGCGGCGAGCTCCTCATCCAGCTCGGCCTCGGCGCGGTCCCGGTCCTCGCCGGTGAGCCCGTCGAGGATCGCGTTGCGGTCGCGGGCCACGTCGGCGGCCCCTTCGGCCCAGGGCGAGACGGCCTCGTGCAGCACGTCGCCGTGGGTCAGTACGACCGCCCCGCCGCCGAGCTCGAGCCAGTCGAGCTCACCGACAAACGGGTCATGGTTGCCGCAGATCAGAGTGAGCTCAACCCCGTCCGCGGCGGTCAGTTCCCGCAGCTCGTCGAGCCGGCGCTCGGCCTCGGGGGCGCGTCGCCGGGCCCGCGTCTCGACGGTGTCGCCGTTGAACACCACGCGGTCGGCCCCGGCCCAGAGCGGGCGCAACGCCTCCGCCCCGCCCGCGCCGCGGCCCGGTGCGCTCAGGTGCGTGTCCGACAAGATGACGATCCGCTGCGCCACGCCCGGCCTCTCTTCGGGCGGAGTGTACGGGGCGCGGCCGGCATGCGTTAAGATCCCGCCATGCTGGGGATGACCGAGTTCAGCTGGGGCCTGGCCGCCTTCGTGTTCGCGGCCCGGATGACCGACGTGTCGATGGGCACCGTGCGCATGATCTTCGTGATCGCCGGCTGGCGGTGGCGGGCGGCGGCCATCGGCTTCTTCGAAGTCACGATCTGGGCGCTGGCGACCGGCGGGCTCATCGGGTCGGTGACGCACCCGGTCATGCTCGCGGCCTACGCCGGCGGCTTCGCGTCGGGCAACCTCGTGGGCATCGGGATCGAGCGCCGGCTGGCGCTGGGGTTCCGCATGGTGCGGGTGGTGAACACGAACCTGGCCGTCGACCTGTCGGTCTCGCTGCGCGAAGCGGGGTACCGCGTGACGCGGGTCGAAGGCACGGGGCGGGACGGGCCGGTGGAAATCGCGTTCGCGGTGGTCAAGCGGCGGTCGCTGCCGGACCTGCTGGGCAAGGTCCAGGAGCTGACGCCCAAGGCCATCGTCACGGTCGAGCGGGCCGACTCGGTCTCGGCCGAGGCGCTGGGGACGCGGATGGGCATGAAGCAGCGCGGCTGGCTGGGCGGAGTGCGGAAGTAGGACCCGGTCACCCGGCCTCGCCGAGCACCTTCTTGCGTCGCAGGATGTGGTGGTAGTGCTGGGCGAAGCGGTGGGCCTCGTCGCGGGCGGCTTGGCAGAGCTTGAGCCCGAGGTTCTGCCGGCTGAGGCGGATCGGCTCTTTCTTTGCCTGGACGTAGATCAGCTCCTCCTTCTTCGCCAGCGAGATCACCATCGGCGGCTTGACGTCGAGCTGGTCGAAGGCTTCCTGGGCGGCGTGTAGCTGGCCGAGGCCGCCGTCGATGATGATGACGTCGGGGTAGAGCTCGTGGCCCTGCCCGGCGTCGCGGTAGCGACGGGCGACGACCTCGCGGATGCTGGCATAGTCGTCGTTGCCGCCTTCGACCGACTTGATGCGGTAGCGGCGGTACTCGTTCTTCAGCGGCCGGCCGTCGACGAAGCAGACCTTGCTGCCGACGGTTTCGCCGCCCTGGAGGTGGGCGATGTCGATGCACTCGACGCAGCGGATCGGCTCCTCCAGAGCCAGCGTCTTGCGCAGCGACTCGAGCCCCTTCTCCGGGTCGACGTAGAGGCTCTCGGACTCGGGCTGCCAGTTCTGTTTGGTCGTGCCGCGTTCGTCGAGCTTCTCGATGGCGCGGATCTGGTCCCTCAGCGTCGCCGCCCGCTCGAAGTCCAGTGTGTCGCTCGCCGCCTGCATCTCGCCGCGCAGCTCACGCAGCATGACCGAACGCTTGGACTCGAGGAAGCGGACGAACCGTTCGATGTCGGCCCGGTACTTCTCCCGGCTGATCTTGGCGGCGCAGGGGGCGGTGCACTGCTTGATCGGGTGCAGCAGGCAGGGCCGGAAGTACATCCGCTTGTCGTCCTCGTCGCGGATGTCGAGGTGGCATGTCCGGAACTGGAACACCCGCTGCAAAATCTGGATCGACTCGCGCAGGGCGTAGACGCTGGTGAACGGCCCGATGATCTTCGCCCCCCGCCCCCGGAATTCTTCGCCCTGGGGGTTGCGGGTGATGAACACCCCCGGGAAGTCGTCCCTCATGGTGATGGCGAGGTACGGGAACGTCTTGTCGTCGACCAGCCGGGCGTTGAACCGCGGGTGGATGTCCTTGATCAGGCGGTTCTCGGTGAGCAGCGCTTCCCACTCGCCCTCGCACTCGATGACGTCGAAGTCGTCGATCACGTCGAGCATCGGCAGCTTCTTCGGCCCGAGGCCCCCGGAACTGGCGGCGGAAGGCACGAAGTACGAGGAGACCCGGTCGGGGAGCCGCGACGCCTTGCCCACGTAGACCACCACGCCGGCGGCGTCCTTCATAAGGTAGACGCCGGGCACCTTGGGCAGGGCGCGGGCCTTGGTCAGCAGCTCGTCGAGTTTGTCGCGGCGGGCCGTCATCAGGGGAGTCTAGTCACCCGCCACGGAGACAAAAAAACGCCACGCCGGGGGGCGTGGCGGAAAAACTCGACGGGTACTTGCCGGGCGAGCAACGTTTGGTGGGTCTCAGGCCGTCGCGGTGGAGGTTTCTTCCAACGAGACGCCCGCGTCTTCCAGGGCTTCGCCCAGCGAAGGGCCGTCGAGGTAGGTGTCTTCGAGCGTCGCCCGCATCTTGCGCAGGGCGTGGATCTGGATCTGGCGGACGCGTTCCTTGGTGAGCCCGACGAGCTTGCCGACCTCCTGGAGGGTCATCCCTTTGCCGCCGTCGGGCTGGTCGAAGGCGAAACGCTTCTCGATGATGTCACGCTCGAGGTCGGACAGATCGGAGCGGTTGTCGTGGAAGATCGACGCCACCTGCTCGACACAGCCCTGCTCGTCGTCGCGGGCCTTCTCGGCGGCGTAGTTCGAACGCTCGAGGTCGGGCTCGAAACCGACGGGGAACATCGAGCGGTGACGGGTGGTCTTCATACCCAGCCGGCTGAACGCCTTGAGGATCGCCCGGCAGGCATAGGTCGAGAACTTGAAGCCTTTCGACACGTTGAACTTGTCGATGCCGCGGAGCAGGGCCATGTTGCCCTCGCTGATCATCTCGGGGAAGTCGACGCTCCCGGCCGGAAGCCGCTTGGCCATCGCCAACACGAGCGCAAGGTTGTATTCGGCGATCTTCTCGCGTAATTCCTGGGCCAGGTCGGCCCACTTCAGCAGCTCACGCGGCTTGTTGACGCCCATCCGCCGGACGTTGATGGATTGCCGCACCTTCTCGGCCCGATACCGGGCGTAGTTGAACTGCAGGAAGATCACCCGCTCCTGCTTCGGCGTGAGCAGTGGGAGGTTCTGAGCCCGCATACGGGTGTCCGCCTGACGTTCGTGCGACAAGCGGGTGTACCACCCCACGCTCGGGCGGGGCACGTCGAGCTTCGGGTCGAGGATGTTCTGGTAGGCCCGCTCCTCGTAAAACGCGGGGTCATCGATGAAGTCGATCGGGCCCGTCAGCAGCGGTTCCAACGCCTCACGCTCGGCCCGTGTCAGACCTTTGGCCCACAAAATCTCGACGGGCTGGTCGGCCGTGTCGCGGCGGTGGGACGCTTGGTTCAATTCCGGTGCGTTCAGCGTTGTCATGGGTCAACCTCTCTCTTGGACGTCTTGGTCTCGGCAGGGCAATGTTTAAATCGGCCAAAACGTTCAACTACAACATAGCGATCTCGGCGATGGGGTCAACCCTAAGGACACCCAGATTGCTTTATTTTCTGTTTTCTTTCGAAAATAAGAGGGAAAACCGGTCTGGACGAGCGCCAGGGCGGTTTACGTCGAGACGCAAAGATATCGTCCAAAACGTTCATTCATCTGCAATTCATGATCCGACCAGAAAATCCCGCAGAATCGCGGACGTTTGCGGTCTTCGGGGCTTTCAACCAGATACCAGGGTCAACCCGGCCCCGCCGCCCGCCGCAGTACGATGTTCACGAACATCGCGTTGCGGCCCCGGCCCAGCCCCGCCGCGGCGTCCGCCAGCCGCCACAGCGGCGTTGACCAGCCCGGGGCCAGGCTCCGCATCGACACCCCCCCGCTCACCAGGTAACGCAGCGGCATCAGCGGCCGCAGCGTCTCGACCCGCCACCCCCGGAATTCGTCTTCAAATCGGGCCCGGTCGCGGACGAAGACCAGCCAGGGCAGCGCGCCGTTGGCGCCCGACAGCGGCCCGGCCGCGGGGATCGACCAGTCGGCCGCGTCGGGCCGGAACGGCTCGTGGTGCAGGTTCTGGTAGACCCACGTCGACCACCGGCTGACCCACGGCTCGATCATCGCCACCGTCCCGCCCACCTTCACCACCCGCGCCGCCTCGGAGAAGAATTCTTCCACCCCCGGCACGTGGTGCAGCACGTCCACCATGGCGACGCCGCGGAGCGACGCGTCGGGCAAGGGCATCCGACGGGCGTCGGCTACGAGTTTGAGCCCCGGGCAGGTAAACACGTCCGACGTGATCAGCCGCGGCACGACCTCGTCGAGGTACCCCGCCCCGCTGCCGAGCTCGAGCGCCCAGCCCGGCACGTCGCCTTCTCCCGGGAGCTGCCGCGCCAGCGTGCCGTACCACTCGTCGTAGATCGCCCGGAGGAACGGCTTCTCACGGATGATGCGACGGCGCAGCCGGGTCGTTGCCGGGTCGTCGAGGTCCAGGCCCCGGGTCAGCGGGTGGGCGAGCAGGCCGCGCAGCATCACACGAACTTCAGCCGCTGCGCCGCGTACGCGGTCATCCGCAGCAGCATCGCCCCGTTGCGGAAGCGTGAAATATTGGTTTCGCCGTAGGTCCGCGCCTGGTAGCGGATCGGCAGGTCCATCATCTTGAGGTTCATCTTGGCGGCGCCGAAGATCAGGTCGAAGTCGCCGAACGGGTCGAAGTCACCGAAGTAGGACCGGTTCTCCGCCAGCCGGCGGTAGTTCTCGGCGGTCATCACCTTCGTGCCGCAGAGCGTGTCCTTGATCGGCTGGCCCAGCAGCCACGAGAAGGCGAGGCTGAAGAACTTGTTGCCCAGCAGGTTGAGGAAGCGCATGGCTTCGTCTTCCATCGGGTAGACCAGGCGGACGCCGTTGATGTACTCGCCCGTCCCGCTGCGCAAGGCTTCGTAAAACCGCGGCAGGTCTTCTGGGGGCACGGTCATGTCGGCGTCGAGGATCATCAGCACCCCGCCCGACGCGTGGGCGAACCCTTTACGGACCGCGTCGCCCTTGCCCTTGCCGTCCTGTTGGTAGAGCTTGATCTGCGCGCCCCACCCCGGCCGCTCGGCGATCGCGGCCTCGATCTTTTCGTAGGTGCCGTCGGAACTGCCGCCCTCGACGAAGACCAGCTCGGTCCCGCCGCCGAGGTCCTGCGGGGTGCGGTCGAGGATCGAGTCGATGTTGCCGGCCTCATTGCGGGCCGCGACAACAACGGAAACCGTTGGTTCTTGCTCGGGTTGATTCCGGGGGTAGAGCTCACCGCCGCGCGGCCGGGCGATCACGAAATTGCTCAGCGCCAGCTGCCGGAACCCCGGCAGCTTGACGAGCCAGCGGTTGCACAGCGCATCGACCCCCGGAAGCCGCACGGGCCAGAGCACCTCCTGGAAGCTGCGCAGAGGCTCGTAGCCCGCGAGTTCGAGCAGGTTGCTGACGTCCGACGTAGCGAGCCAGTTCTGCCGCAGCATCGGCCGGGCGAGGTTGAGCTTCGCCGCAAGCCCCAGCGGCTGCTCCCACAGCCGGCTGTAGGTGTTGACGATCAGCCGGGTGCCCGCGTGGCAGAACCGCCGCAAGCCCTCGAGTACCGCCTGCACGTCGTGCAGCTCGTTGATCAGGTCCGACAGCAGGATGAAGTCGAACGGCTCGTCGGTCGCGTCGCCGAGGGCCGCGGCGACCGCGTCCGGATCGTGTGCGTCGGCCTTGACAAAGGTCAGCCCGGGGTGTTTCGCACGGCCCAGCGCGACCATCCTCGCCGAGAAGTCGACGCCCACTCCGAACGACGGTTCGAGGGCCGCGAGCAGGTCACCGCGGGCGCAGCCGAGTTCGAGCACCCGCCGGCCTTGGCCCACGTGCAGCCCGTAGACCCGCGCCAGCCGGTCGTGGTAGTAGCCGCCCAACCGCCGGCCGTGGGCGTCGAGCTCGTCGGCCAGCTTCTCCCACCGCGCGACGTGGGCGTCGCGGTACCGCCGCCGCTGCTCGGACAACGCCCGCGCCGCCGGGTCGTGCGGCAAGCGGTCGTCGAGCTCGGACTGCGGGTCGGCGATCGTGGTGGTCATGTCGGCCCGGCCGTTATACCCCTGCCCCGCCCGGCCCTCCACTCGTGAATCCGCACGCCCCCCACCGCCGCGAGCACGTACAACACCGGTAGCACCGGCACGATGAACCGCCCCGCCCCCGTGGCGTACGTCGCCGTCACGACAAGCACGTTCGTGACGACCAGCCCCCACAACGCCCACTCCCCCCCCGCCCACCGGCCGCGCCAGAACCGTCCGAGACCCGCACCCGCAAGCGCCACCAGCACCAGGACCGACGCCAGGTGCGACTGCCGCTCGGTCCACAGCGCCCGGAACTTCATGCCCGCCAGCCGGACGACCGCCGCCGGGTGCTCGACGATCCAGGCCCTGGTCTGGTCCAGCCCGTAGATCGCCCGCTCTCGCTCCGCCTCGATCGGGCTGGGTGTGTACCCTTCCCGCGCCCACTCGGCCTCCAACGGCCCGAAGAAGCCCCAGTCCGCCACGTCCTCCCAGACCCCGCCCATCTCCATAGCCCGGTCCGAATACCCACCCGGGATGCCGATGCCCCCCTGCGTGCCCAGCGGCATCGGTGCCTCGAGCAGCACCACGTTACGCACCCACCACGGCAGGCACAGCGTCACCGCGATCAACGCGAACGTCGCCGCCATCAGCCCCGCTTGCACCAACGCCGCGCGGGTGTAGCCCCCGCCCCGCCACGCCAGCCACGCCACCCCCACCGCCAGCGGCGGGAGCCACAACACGAACAGCGACCGCGTCAGGATCATCAGCCCCATCAGCCCGCCGGCCAACGCGACGTACTTCCACCGCCGCCGCGGCCCCAGCGTGAACCGCACCAGCACCGTCGCCAAGGCGGCGACCAGCAGCAGGATCAACGGCTCGGTCAGCAGCTGCGCCGCCTTCTCCTTCGGGATCGGGTCGCACAACGCGATCACCGCCGCGACCACCGCCGCGGCCGGCCCGCCGAGCTTCTGCGCCAGCGCGACCGCCATCGTCAACGCCAGCGCGACCAGCACGCCGTTGATCCCCCGGACGAGCCAGAAGTGCCGGCCCGCGACGCGGTAGACCCCCGCGGTCAGCAGCGGCACCAGCGGCGGGCGATAGGCCGTCGGGTGGTAGCCCGCCGGCGCGGCGTCGATCTGCCCCTGGAAGGCCGCGACGTCGTCGGCATCGTCGGCTTCGAGGTACGGCCGCTGCCAGTCCGGGTCCGAGCGGTCGATCCCGTACCCCAGGCCCCGCGCCAGCGACCACGCGATCGCGTCGTAGTCCGACGCGTCCCCCGGGTCGGGTGGCCCGTCGCCCGCCTTCAGCGCGATCACCCCGACGTTGAGCACGAACAAAGCCGCGAACAGGATCAAGCCGGCCCGGATTCCGAAGCGTTTTTCCGGGGGCGGCGGAGTCGGGGGGGAGGCGTCGGCGATCCCGATACGCTAAGCCGTGGCCCACGGCGCGGCAACGGCGGCGTCCACGGACGACGGGGCCGGGGCTTGAGGTACGATGCCGATCACTCGAGGGTGCCGCCTTGACCGAAACCGCCGAACCCACCCCAGCGAAACCCGAGAAGCCGTCTAGGCCCAGGCCGCCGCGGGCCGACCGCCCGGTATCGCAGGTGGTGTTCCACACCTACCCGAAGCTCATTTTCATCTGGCCGGTGATCGCGGCCGGGTTTTTGTTCTACCCGTTGGCCGGCCCGCTGGGGCTCGACGCCGAGGTGCTGGGCTGGGTGTACCTGCTGGTGGTCACGCTGACGCTGCTGACGGTGGGGATCGACCTGGAGAGGGACCACGCGGTGTTCTGGGCGGTGGTGTTCCTCGCGGTGTTCTTTCTGGGCCAGTGGCTCGACGCGCGGTTCGACGGGGTGACGGTCGTCGGCAACGCGTACCGCTGGTTCGCGGACCTGGACGTGCGCTACGACGCGGCGCTGGGGCTGGCGCTCGGCGTGCTGCTGCTGCCGCCGTACGTGGTGATGATCGTGTACGCCCGGCTGCAGCACCGCTGGCGGATCACGCACAACGAGTTCGAGCACTACTCGTGGGGCCGGGCCGACGACTCGCTGGCCCGCGGGGCCAAGCGGGTGCGGAGCACGTTCCCGGATTTGTTGGAGCTGCTGCTCTGCGGGGCCGGGACGCTGGTGGTCTACTCGGCGACGGGGCGGACCGAGCTGCGGCGGATCCCGCACGTGCCGATGATCTTCCTCGTACGGCGGCGGATCAACAAACTTCTGGAGGCCACGGCCGTGACCACCGACGCCCGGCAGGCCGAGCTGTTCGAGGAAGAGGCCGACACCGAGCAGGACGAAGAAGATGCCCGGCCCGAGGAACGCCGCGAGGGCATCGGCGGGCGGGACCCGTTGTAAGCCCGGCCACGGCCACGCGGGGGCAAACAAAAAACCCGTGCGAGCTCCGAAGAGCGTCGCACGGGGTTCCGGGGGTCAAGAACATGTCCCTCACGGGCAGGGTTAACCCTAATAGAATAGCACACGACGACGGCCGGGCAAGTGGCAAAACGGCGAAAATGCCACCGACACCCCGGAGAAGCAGAAATCCCGCTATACTGCTTCACGGCGGAAATGATTTCTGCCGATAAGACATCAGTTCGGGAGGTGGGGCTTGGGCCAAGACATCGCCTTTGCCGCTTCCCGGGGATGGAAACGTATTTTGTATGTGTGTCGCTCGGTCTGAACCGGGCCTCACTCTCTGACGGATATCCGAGGACACCGGACGTCCCACCGACCGACAAACCCCGCCGCGTCTGCAACCCCTTGTCGGGGCACGCCGTTGATCTCACGGCCCGCGCCCTCTACTACGCCTTCTCCGGGCGGTCACTTCACCCTCTTAAGCTGGAATACCGAGCATGTCCGAACCGATCCGCTTCGCCCAAGGCGACACGGTCCGCCACCCCAAGCGTCCCGAGTGGGGCGTGGGCACCGTGCGGGGCATTCAGGCCATCGCGCAACCCGACGGCAGCCGCGCCCAACGCCTCACCGTCGACTTCGCCAACCAGGGCCGAAAGCAGCTCAACACCGCGATCGCCCCGCTGATCCGCGACCGCGCCGCCGACCCCGCCGCCTTCGCCAAGCCCACTTCGCGGCGTAATACCCCCGCTCCTGCCCTGCCGGCCCACGGCTCCCGCGGCGCCGGCACCGCGACCGCCACCGCCCCGGCACCGACCGACACCAAAGGCGATTCCGACAGCAGTGGCTGGCTCGATGACCTCGACGGGTCGTCCACCAAGGACGCCGAGCTGTGGGAACTCCCCGATGACGTGGCCGACCCCTTCGCCTCCCTCGGCGAACGGCTCCGGGCGACCCTCGCCACCTACCGCTTCTCCACCGAGCCCCGCGCCCTCATGGACTGGGCCGTCGCGCAGACCGGGCTCAACGACCCGCTGTCCAAGTACACCCGCACCGAGCTCGAGCACGCCTTCCCCCGCTTCGCCCGGGACCGCGACGCCCACCTCCGCGACCTCGTCCGCCAGCTCAAACGCGCCAGCGACCACGCCACCCTCAAAGACGCCGGCCGCGGCCTCTTCCCCGCCGCCCAGTCCGCCCTCGACAAAGCCATCCGCGCCTGACCGAACCGGTCACCACGCCAAGCGCATCACCACCTCGCCGTCATCAATTTCACCGGTCGGCGTAAACCCGAGACTTTCGTAGAACGGCCCTGGCGTCCCTTCGCCCGGGACATAAGACGTGGTCAGCCAGCGGCTGTCCGGCAGTGTTTTGACGTGCTTGATCAAAGCCTCCACCGCCGACCGCCCGTAGCCGCAGCCCTGACGGTCGGCGTCGATCATCAACCGCCACAGGAAGTACGACGCCCGCCCCTCCGGAGCTTCAGGGTGGTCAGGCCCCACCAGATCCAGCATTGCGAACCCCACCGGCTCACCGTCCACACAGATCGCCCGAGGCCAAGCCCGGTCGGGATACACATAAGCCTCGGCCAACGACTTGGCGTTGTTCGCGACGAACTTCTCCTGCCCCGGACCAACCCGCAACGCCAAAACCTTACCCAGGTTCTTGGGCGTGACGGCTTGCAATTCCACCGCCGGACCAAGCATCGATTGAGGTTCCGTTTCCAACACGATGGAAAACGGTAGCCGCCGCGGCTTGGTTCTACAATCAGATTAATGCCTTCAGCCTCTGCCGAACAACAGCAACACGCCGCTGCACTCCGCGACCAGCTCCACCGCCACAACCGCCTCTACTACCAAGACGCCGACCCCGAGATCACCGACTCCGAATACGACGCCCTGCTCCGCGAGTTGGCGGACCTCGAAGAAGCCCACCCCGACCTCCTCACCCCAGATTCCCCCACTCAGCGTGTCGGCGGCGAGCCCATCGACGGCTTCACGACGATCGAGCACGTCGCGCCGATGCTCTCGATCGACAACACCTACAGCCGCGATGAACTCGCCGCCTGGCACACCCGCACCGCCAAAACCCTCGACGGCGAACAACCCGCCCTCGTTCTCGAACCCAAGGTCGATGGCGTCGCCCTCTCGCTGCGCTACGAGCGCGGCTTCCTCGTCCGCGCCCTGACCCGCGGCGACGGGACCAAGGGCGACGACATCACCCACAACATCCGCACCGTCCGGGCCATCCCCCTGAGACTCGACGGCAACCCGCCCGAATTTCTGGAAGTCCGCGGCGAGGTCTTCCTGCCGAACGACACGTTCGTGAAGCTCAACGACCGCCGCGAGGCCGACGGCCTCGAACGCTTCGCCAACCCCCGCAACGCCACCGCCGGCACCCTCAAACAGAAAGACCCCGCCAAGGTCCTCCCCGGCCTCCGCTTCTTCGCCCACGGCCGCGGCGAAGCCCCCGAAGACTTCGCCGACACCCACGACGCCTACCTCAACCGACTCCAGTCCCTCGGCCTGCCCACCAACCCCCACACCCGCGTCGTCGACAACTTCGACGAAGCCTGGTCGTTCATCGAGTCCTTCGAGGCCACCCGCCGCACCCTCGGCTACGCCACCGACGGCGTCGTCATCAAGCTCGACCGCTACGCCCTGCACGACCAACTCGGCGCGACGTCCAAGGCCCCGCGCTGGTGCATCGCCTACAAGTACGCCGCCGAGCGGGCCGAGACCGTCCTCAAGGCCGTCGAGTGGCAGGTCGGCAAGACCGGCAAGCTCACCCCGCGGGCCCGCATGACCCCCGTCTTCCTCGCGGGCACCACCGTCCGACACGCCAGCCTCCACAACTTCGGCGAGGTCCTGCGCAAGGACCTGCGCCTCGGCGACACGGTCGTCGTCGAAAAAGCCGGCGAGATCATCCCGCAGGTCGTCGCAGCCATCCCCGAGAAGCGCCCGAAACACGCCCCGGCCCCCGAGGCACCCGACCGCTGCCCCATCTGCGGTACCCCGGTCCAGATCGAATACGACAGCCGGCGTATCCAGGAACTCGAGGTCCACGAACGCAACGTCGAACGCGAGAAGGCCAGGGCCGTAAAAGAAGGCCGCGACCCCGAGCCTATCGAGCCGCCGCCGCCGCTCGGCCCGCTCGACGAGACCGCCCGCTACTGCCCCAACCCCCACTGCCCGGCCCAGCTCCGCGAACGCCTCGCCCACTTCGTCGGCCGAAGCCAGATGGACATCGACGCCCTGGGCGAGAAGACCATCAAACAGCTCGCCGACGCCGGCCTGCTCAACCGCCTCGGCGACATCTTCCGCCTCCACGAACACCGCGACACGCTGCTCACCCTCGAACGCATGGCCGAGAAGAAGGTCGAGAACCTCCTCGCCGGCGTCGAGAGCGCTAAGGCCCGCGGCCTGGCCCGCGTCCTGGCCGGCCTCACCGTCCGCCACGTCGGCGCCACCGCCGCCCGCACCTTCGCCCGCGCCTTCGGCTCCGCCGACGCCCTCCAACAAGCCTCCCTCGAAGACCTCGAAGCCCTCGACGACGTCGGCCCCGTCACCGCCAAGTCGCTCCACGACTTCCTCCAATCCAACACCGGCCGCGCCACCCTCGCCGAACTCCGCGACGCCGGCGTCGACCTCACCGAACCCCAAAGCCCGCCGGCGGCCGCCGGCGGGACCGCGAGAGAAGACTCACCTTTCGCCAACATAACCGTCGTCCTCACCGGCACCCTCGAACGCTTCACGCGCCCCGACCTCAAGGCCCGTCTCGAAGCGCTCGGCGCGAAAGTCACCGGCAGCGTCAGCAAAAACACCGATCTCGTCATCGCCGGCGAGTCCGCCGGTTCCAAACTCACCAAGGCCGAGTCCCTGGGCGTCGAGGTCTGGGACGAAACGAAGCTGCTAGCACACCTGCCTACGTTCTGACCCACACCGCTTCGCGGCCAAGCCGGCGAGGTGGTTGAAGTGACTCCGCCCGTTTCGATCCACCACGGAGATCGCAGAGGCACGGAGACACGGAGGAAAACCGGAATCAGGGTTTTGAAACCAAAGTTCTGCTTCTTCTCCGTGGCTCCGTGCCTCCGCGATCTCCGTGGTGGATCAGAAAGAAGCCGCCGCGGATCGGTCGGTGGCGCGACGGGTTCTCGGCGGTAACGAAGTACAATGTGCGGATGAGTAGGAAACGTTCGAACTGGTTCGGGGTGACCGCCACGTGGCTGCTGCTCTTCGCGGCCCACGCCGAAGCGGCGGTCGCCGACCTGGAGCCGCGGGCGGTGGCGGTGTTGCTGGAGGCGTCGCGGTCGGACGACGCGCTGCTGCGGATGCACGCGGTCGAGGGGGCGGCGGCGATGCCCGAGCGGGCGCTGCCGATGGTGCAGCTGGCGTTGGAAGACGCCAACCCGGCGGTGCGGTTCGCGGCGTGGGTGACGACGGGGAAGCTGCGGCTGGTCTCGCTGGCGGGCCGGGCCGAGTCCGCGGCGGCGAACGTGGCGGAGCCGGACTACGTGCAGGCGGCGGCGATCTTCGCGGCCCACCGCTGCGGGCGGCAGGCGGACCTGGGCCGGCTGGCGTCGATGCTGTACAGCGACGACCCGCGGCTGCGTTCCAACGCGGCGCTGCTGTTCGGGCTGATGGACGACACGCCGGCGGCGGTGGTGGTGCTGACCGACGCGGCCGAGACGCCGCTGCTGCGTAGCGAACCGGTCGAGCGGGAGCTGTTCCGGCTGCAACTGGCCGAGGCGTTGGTGAACCTCGGGCAGACCGAGAGCCTCAAGGCGCTGCGGGGCGCGGCGTACTCGAACGAGAACGAGGTGCGGGTGCTGGCGGTGATGATGCTCGGCCGGGCCGACGACCGGGGGATGCGGGGGAACCTGACGAACTTCCTGGCGCGGGACCCGGTGGAGCTGCGGCTGGCGGCGGCCGAGGCGTTGGCGCGGATGGGGTTCCTCGACGGTCTGCCGGTGATGCTCGCGGCGTCGGAATCGCCGTCGGCGACGCTGCGTGTGCAGGCGGCCTTCGCGCTGGGGCAGGCGTCCGCGGACGCCGAGGCCGCGGCGCGGCTGGCGGCGCTGCTGGAAGACCCGTTGCCGCGGGTGCGGGTCGCCGCGGCCGCGTCGGCCCTGGCGGCGATCCACGACTGAGCGGTCGCGGCGACGCGTTATCGGGCGTCTGCGGCCACGAATCGGTTGACACCGGATCGGGGTTGGGGTGTAATCAGGGGTCAGGAACATCGCTCGGCGTGCCGTTCGTCTGAGTCGCTTCGCATCTGCTACGCCCGCCCCCCGAGGAGCCGACCTTGAGCCCGCTGACCAAAGCCCTGGTGTTGTTGGTGACCGTGTTGTCGATCGTGCTGGTCGCGCTGGTCGTCCCGTTCGTGGCCCAGACCGACGACCTCAACGCGCAGATCGGCGACCTCGAGTCGCGGGTGCAGGTCGCCAACGCCGCGGCCCGCACGGCCGAGCAGGCCAAGTCCGAGCTGCAGCAGCAGCTGGCCAGCAGCGACAACGAGCTGCAGGGCACGATCAACGAGCTGCGCGACACCAACGCCCGGCTGACCCAGGAGAAGGCGACCCTCGAGGGCCAGCTCCAGGAGTCCAACAGCACCGCGACCCGCAACAGCGCGACGCTCGAGCTGCTGACCAACAGCCAGACCACGCTGACCGCCCTGCTCGAAGACCGCACCGAAGCGCTCACCGAGTCGCAGTCGGCCAACGTCAAGCTCAAGCGGGAGAACGCCCAGCTCGCGCAGGTCAACGGCGACCTCGACACCCAGGTCACCGGCCTGACCCGTACCGTCCGCGAGCTCAACGAGAAGGTCGTCGAGCTGCGTGAGTCGCTGGCGAGCGCCGCGGCCGGCGGCGGCGGCTCGACGGGCGTGGCCGCGGCCGGGTCCGGCCTCGACGGCGAGGAGGTCGTCGCCTCGGTCACCGCCATCGACAACGTCGAAGACATCACCATGGTCCAGCTCAACGTCGGCCGCAGCGACGGCGTCCGCGAGGGCACCCAGTTCGTGCTCTTCCGCAACGGCAACGAGTTCGTCGGCACCGCCACCACCGTCACCGTCGACCAGACCGTCAGCGTCGCCCGCGTCGACTCGGCCCGCGGTACCGTCCAGGTCCGCGACGCCGCCATGACCGGCATCCGGTATTGAACCCCCCCGGAAGTTTCAACTCCGCTTCCCGAGCCCCTCACGACGATCATGGCCGAGAACAACTCCGGACCGGACAACAACATCTTCACCGTCCTGGCGTTTGTCGCGCTGGTCACGCTGATCATCGGCGTGGGCTACACCTGGATGCGTTTGGCCGACGTGACGGGCAGCCTGAACCCGTTCGGCTGATCCCTTTCGGCATGCTGCCCCCAAGCCGGGCCTGAGCGCAGCGAAGGCCCGGATCGCGTCACCGCCGTATCCGGGCCATCGCTGCGCGCAGGCCCGGCTTGGGGGCAGCATGCCGAAAGGGATCAACCGAACGGGTTCAGGCTGGCCGTCACCTCGGCCAAAACCATACAGGTGTAGCCCACCCC
>JBCCOP010000032.1:0-21606 GCA_039025315.1 Planctomycetota bacterium
GCAGCCGGGGCGTGAAGATCGTGTCGGCGGGGAACGGGCCGCGGGCGTCGATGCCCGCCTGCTGCGCCATCTGGATGGCGGGCTCGATCACCCGGGTCTCCTCGTCGCCGAACAGCCCGCCCTCGCCGGCGTGCGGGTTCAAGCCGCAGACCGCGACCTTCGGGTTTTTGGTGCCCATGCGGACCAACGCCTGGTGCCCGAGGTCGATCGGGTCGTACACCCGGCCGATGGTCAGCACGTTGCGCAAGTCCATCAGCGGCAGGTGGATCGTCGCCAACGCCACGTTCAGCGGCTTGCCGCCGCCTTGATCCCCCCCGCCGCGGCTGCCGTCCGCGGTGTTAAAACTTCCGGGGGGGGAGTGGAAGAGCATGGCGACGCGGCGGGACTTGCAGCGGTGTTGGAGCAGCTCGGTGTGGCCGGGGTAGCGGAAGCCGGCGAGCTGCCAGGAGGCCTTGCAGATCGGCGCGGTGACGAGGGCATCAATCCCGGCGTCGTCGATCGGCCGGTGGGCCGCGGCGATCGCGTCGGTGAGGAATTGCATGGACGCCTGGCCGCCGAGCTTGCTCGGGCCGTTGTCGCGGGAGGTGAGCTGGGAGTACTCGTCGTAGTCGAGCACGACGACGTCGTGGACCAGGCCGTACTCGGCCCGCGGCGAGTCGTGCTGCAGCCGGTGCCAGTACGGGTCGAGCTCGGCGAGGTCGGCGGCGTAGGCCATCAGCTCGTTCATGCCGTAGACCACGAAGCGGGCGAGCCGACGCACCGCGGGGTCGGCCAGCGCCTTGACGATGACCTCGGCCCCGACGCCGCCGGGCTCGCCCATCGTGACGCCGATGACCGGCTTGCGCCGCAGCGGCGCGGGCGGGTTGTCGGATCGCTTGCCCATCGCGTGATTTTACCAGCGGCCCGGGCCGCCAGCCTATGACCGGGGTCCACAGGCCGGAAGCCAGTGCCACGTTAGAATGCAGCCGACGATGAGCGAAGGCGAGCGTTTCAAGGCGGCCGTGGTCGGCGCGGGGCGGATGGGCCGGCACCACGCGCGGACCTACGCGGCGATGCCGAACGTCGAGCTCGTCGCCGTCGTCGATCGTGACGCGGACCGGGCCGAGGACGCGGTCGAAGAGTACGGCGGCGTCGCGTTGGCGGACGTCGGGGCGTTGTTGGAAAGGTTCCCCGACCTGACCGGCGTGACGGTGTCGGTGCCGACCGAGTTCCACGTCGCCGCGGCGACGCCGCTGCTGGAGCGCGGGGTGGCGTGCCTGATCGAGAAGCCGCTGGCCCCGACGCTCGCCGACGCGGTGGCGCTCAAAGAGCTGGCCGAAGACAACGGCGCGGTCCTGCAGGTCGGCCACACCGAGCGGTTCAACCCGGCCGTGCGGGCGCTGGTCGCCAAGCGACTCCGCCCACGGTTCATGGAGGTCGACCGCGTGAGCCCGATGACGTTCCGCTCGCTCGACGTCGGCGTGGTCATGGACATGATGATCCACGACCTGGACATCCTGCTGACGCTGGCCCGCAGCCCGATCGCGAAGGTCGACGCCGTGGGCGTCAGCGTGCTGGGCGCATACGAGGACGTCTGCGACGCCCGGCTCACCTTCGAGAACGGCTGCGTGGCGACGCTCACCGGCAGCCGGCTGGCGATGAAGACCGAGCGGAAGCTGCGGCTGTTCAGCGAGACGAGCTACGTCAGTCTGGACTACGCCAAGCAGAGCGGACTGGTGATCGAGAAGTCGGGCAACGACGACGCGCTGGCGGACCTGCGCCGACAGCTCGCCGCGGGCGCGGACCTCTCGGGGCTGGACTTCACGGACCTGGTGAACCTCGACGAACTCGACATGGACCTCCCCGCGGACGAGCGTGACCCGCTGACGGCGCAGGCGTCGGCGTTCTTAACTTGTGCCGCGTCCGGGGGCGAGCCGGTGGTCACCGCGGCGCAGGGCTGCGCCGCGATCGATGCCGCCGAGCGCATCGCCGCGGCGATGGCGGCGCACCGCTGGGAAGGGCTCGGCTCGACCCGGCTCTGACCGCCGAGCCTGACACGTACCCACGATGCCCCTCTCCGCCCTGCTCATGCTGCTGCTGCTCGCCGGCCTGCTGGTCGCCAGCGGGTTCTTCAGCGGCAGCGAGACCGCGCTGTTCAGCCTCAGCCGACACCAACGCGCCCGCCTCGCCCGCAGCCCCGGCGTCGCGGCGCGGGCGACGCTCACCCTGCTCAGCGAGACCCGCGGGCTGCTCATCACGCTGCTGATGGGCAACATGACCATCAACGTGCTGTACTTCGTGGTCAGCTCGACGCTGCTGATCCGCCTCGGCGAGTCGGGGGCGCTGCCCGGGCCCGTGGTCGCGGTGCTCACCGTCGCGCCGCTGCTGGCGATCATCCTGCTGGGTGAGGTGCTGCCCAAGCAGGTCGCCGCCCGGCTGCCCGAGGCCTTCGCCCGGGTGATCGCGCTGCCGATGCTCGGCGTCCACCGGCTGATCGCGCCGCTACGCATCGGCGCGGCCGTGGCGGTCATCACCCCCCTCTCCCGCCTGCTCGCGCCGCCCACTCCGCCGCCCGACCTCTCGCCCGAGGAGCTGGAGACCATGCTCCAGCTCTCCCGGCACCACGGCGTGATCGACCACTCCGAGCAGCGCGTCCTCGAACAGGTCCTCGAGCTCAGCCGGCTCCAGGTCCGCCAGCTCATGGTGCCGAGGGTCGATGTGGTCGCCTTCGACCTCGACGACGCCCCGGAAGCGCTCATGGCCCTGATCCGCGAGACCCGGCTGCGGCACCTGCCCGCCTTCCGGGGGGACCTCGACAACGTCGTGGGCGCGATCCACACCAAGCAGGCCCTGCTCGCCCGGCCGCAGACGGCCGAGGACGTCGAGAAGCTGGTCCGGCAGGTGCGGTTCGTGCCCGAGCTGCAGCGGGCGGACCGGGCGCTGATCGACCTGCGCAAGAGCGGGACGACCTTCAGCGTCGCGGTCGACGAGTACGGCGGCACGGCCGGTTTTGTCACGCTCGAAGACCTGGTCGAGCACCTGGTCGGCGATATCCCGGGGGCGTACGAGGCCGAGGTCGAGCCCGAAGTCGAGCCGCTTGGCACCGGCCCGACGCCGCGGCGGTGGCGGGTGGACGCGGACCTGTCGGTGCACGACTGGCCAGACGTGTTCGGCCGGCACCGGCACTTCGAGGCGGCGCGGACGCTGGCGTCGGCGAACACCGTCGGCGGCCTGGTGATGGCCGAGCTGGGCCGGGTCCCCGCGGTGGGCGACCGCGTGCGTTTGGGCAACCTCCGGCTGACCGTCGATCGCATGGCCGGTCACCGCGTCGAACGGGTGCTGATCGAGATGAACGACAAAGACCCCGCCCCGGAAAGCGGGCCGACGGGGGGTGCGGCGTGAGCGGCGGCGAGTGGGCGTTCTGGTCCGGGCTGATGCTCGCGGGCTTCCTGGGCTCGGCGCTGTACTCAGGCATGGAGACCGGGGCGTACACGATCAACCGGGTCCGCCTGCAGGTCCTGGCCGACGGCGGGCAGCGGGCGGCCGTCGCGCTGCGCCGCCTCGTCGACCGCCCCGCGACGCTGCTCGCCACGCTGCTGATCGGCAACAACCTGGCGAACTACCTCGGCACGTTCGGGCTCGCGGTGATCCTTGAGTCGATGGCGCTCTCGGACTGGCAGTCGATCCTGCTCAACACGCTGATCGTCACGCCGCTGCTGTTCGTCTTCGGCGAGACCCTGCCGAAGGACACGATGGCGGCGCACAGCGACCGGCTCATGCCGCCGCTCACGAACGTGCTGGTCGTCTCGCAAAAACTCTTCACCTGGGTGGGCCTGGTGCCGGTGGTACGGCTGTTCAGCGCGGGGGTGCTGCGGCTGCTGGGCCAGCCGGGCGGCGAGGCGGTGTTCGCGCCGCGGAAGCGGGTCGAGATGCTGGTGCGCGAGGGGGTGGGCACGGGGCTGCTGAGCGACGAACAGTCGGCGATCGCGGACCGGGTGCTGCGGCTGGGCGGCCGGCGGGTCGGGCAGGAGATGGTGCCGTGGGACGAAGTGGTGACCGTGCCGGCGGACGCGGGCGGCGCGGCGGTCTGGGAACGGGCGGACCGCAGCGGCCGGTCGCGGTTCCCGGTGGTGGACGGCACCGGCGCGGTGGTCGGGGTGCTGGACAGCTTCGAGGCGTTGGTCCACGCGCGCGACGCCTGCCCGCCGGTGCGGGAGCTGATGCGGCCCGCCGCGACGCTGCCGGCCGACCTGCCGCTGCGGCCGGCCCTGACGCGGTTCCAGCGCGAGAAGCTGGCGCTGGCGGTCGTGACCGGTGAGGATGGCCGGCCCGTCGGGGTGGTGACGGTGAAAGACCTGGTCGAGCCGATCACCGGGGAGCTGGCGAATTGGTGACGCGGTGGTGCCTGCCCGATCTGGCGGACGCCGTCGCGGCCGGCCTGCGACGCCGCGCGGCCGAGGACGACGCGGCGCAGGCGGTGTACGGCTTCGACAGCCTCGACGAGCTTGGGCTGCACCCGCTGATCCACGCGGCGCTGCGCGACGCGGGCTACGGCGTCTGGCCCGAGCAGCGGTACCCCGGGGCGTGGGCGAAGAAGAAACGCAGCGAGGGGCAACGCTGCGACCTGGTGCTGACGCAGGGCGGCCTGCCGCTGCGCGACCCGGACGTGCGGGGCACGCTCTTCGGCGGCGCGCCGGCGACCGACGCGGAGGCGGCGTACTGGCTCGAGGTTAAAACGGTCGCACAGTTCGAGGCCGAGGGCCCGTTCCGGCGCTACTCGGCCGAGCTGCTGCAGCCGGTGACCCAAGACGTGAAGAAGGTCTGGTCGGACGGGGTCATCCGCCACGGCGGGCTGCTGCTGGTGCTGTTCACCGCGGACGAGGCGACGGCGACGCACGACCTGGCGGCGTGGCACGGCCGGTGCGTCGAGAAGGGATACCCCGTCGGCCCGCCGGTGGTGCGGGGCTTCCGGATCACCGACCGGGTCGGCAACGGGTGGTGCGCCGTCGGGCTGTACGGCGTGCGGGGCGTGTGAGGCGACCGTGGCAACTTCCGGAGGCAACTTCCGGGGGGCTACGGCCCGGCGCTGAGGCGGTCGGCCTGGGCCTGCTGCTGGAGGGAGGCGTCGAGCCGGACGCGGAGGCGGTCTTCGCTGTCCTTGTCCTCGGTGACGAGGCGGGGGACGATGCGGCCGGTGTCGGGCTCGAGCAGCAGGACGCGGACCGCGGGCTGACCGCCGGCGGTGACCGAATCGACGTCGAGCATGAGCGGCCCAACGTTCATGGGGACGCGGCGGGGCACGCCCTCGATCTCCGCGTCGCCGCCGACCTCGTTGCCGGGCAGCTCGGTGAACTCCTGGGACCGCCACACGCCGTTGTAGATGCGCCAGACCTCGATCTTCGCGCGTTTCTGGTCCTTGTTGCCACCGATGACGAAGTAGTAGAACTCGGGGTCGAGCTCGATGGGGGTCGACCATTCGGCGGCCTCGAGCTCTTCGGGGTCGGGGCCGAGGGACGGGCGGTTGGCGTTCTCCTGCTTCTGCTTGGGGGGCAGGCGGGTGAAGCGGTAGAGCGGGTTGAGCACGCCGACCTCGACCTTGTAGCGGTAGGTCTTGCCGGGCTCGACGGTGAGGTCGTGGGCCCAGACCTTGACCTCGCCGGGGTTCTGGATGTCGGGCGTCACGCCGGCGTTGCCGGGGCCCGGGCCGAAGCCGCCGGGCCGGCCGAAGCCGCCCGGGCCGGGCGTTGTTTCGTCGAAGAACCCGGGCCCACCGAAGCCTTCGTCGCGTCCCGGTCCGTCGGCGGTGTCGAGGTCTTCCTCGACGCCGAGCAGGCCGTTGAGCTCGGCGCGGAGCGTGTCGAGTTGTTCTTCGATGCTCGCCCGCCGGCGTTCTTCGGGGCTCAAGCGGGTCGTCTCGCGCTGCGGGCGGTTGCCGCGGCGTTCGGGGCCGGTGTCGAACTCGTCCACAAAGTCCCGCTCCGCGTTGCGGCGGGGGCGGGTGGACTCGCGCGCCGCGTCGCGGCCTTCTTGCCCGGTGAGGCGGCGGAGCTGGCGTTCGAGGCGGTCGATCTGCTGCTTCAGCTCGTTCTGCCGCTGCAACTCCTCGGCGGTGAAAACGCGGTCGACGCTGCTGGGCGGGGTCCAGGGCCCGTTCTCGATGGCGGGGAACGGCGGGCGGCGGATCTCGACCTGGGCGGTCTTGACAAAGTCTTCGAGCTCCTGCGACCGCTCGAAGCCCAGGTCGGGCCGGGCTTCGGGGACGAACGCCGGCCGACCGGGCAGCGGGTCGATCGTCACGCGGTTGCCCCACCGCCCGGTGGCGGGGTCCTGCTCCTCGCGGATCAGGCGGACCGACGTGACCGCGAGGCGGTCGGCCCAGAGCCCGCGGGTCATCCGCTGGGCCTCGGGCACGTCCGCCGCTTCGTAGCGGCGCTGCAGCTCGTCGAACGAGAAGGTCGCGCGGACGGTGACGTACTGGAAGTCGGCCGGGTCGGGGTTGCCGACCATCTCGAGCAGCTCGGCGGCGCGGGGCTCGCCCGCGGCGAGCACGCCGTGGCCCTGCTTGACCAGCAGGTCGGTGGGCACCGGCGGGGTGGGCAGGACGACCGCGGGGTACTCGGGCTCGACCTGCAGCGTGACGGCGTCGGCCAGCGGGCCCGCGTCGATCGGGCTCAGCCGCTGGTCGGTCGCTACGGGCAGGCGGTAGGTGTCGACGAAGACCCGGGCGTACGCGGGCACGTCGATGGGCTCGACGTTGGACGCGCCGTCCAGCCGGCCGTCGAGGCGGTCCGCCTTGTCGGCGACGACGTCGGCGATCTCGCCGGGCGCGACCGTGCGGTTGTCCAGCTCGACGGCGTTCGGCTCGCCGAGCAGGAACTGCGTCGCCCCCACGCCCAGCAACACCAGCACGCCGATACCCAGCGCGAGCTTCTCGACGTGGCGTTGCAGCAGCCCGAAGTCTTTGTTGTTCATCGCAGGCCTTTCACACGGGGAACTTCATCGGGGCGATGGCCGATCGAGACCGGCGGGTCAGCGGCGCGGGCCGGCGTTGAAGCCGCCGGGCCCGCCCATGCCCGGTTGTTGCCAGGAGCCCGGGTACCCGCCGGGGACCCCGCCGGGCTTGGCGCCCTCCGGCGGGTCGGCGAGACCGACGTCGACCTTGACGTCTTCGGGCATCAGCGGCGTGGTCCACTCCCGCAGCCACAGGGTCTCGACGATCATCTCGACCTCGACCACGTCGCCCTGGCCGTACATGTACCGCTCCTCGAGCAGTTGGTACTCGTCGAGGGCCGAGACCCGAGCGTTGAGGACGGTCATCAGGTTGACGCTGCCCAGGGCGTTGAAGAGCTCGGGCAGTCGTTGGTAATCGGCGTGCATCACCAGCCGGGCGTGGCGGACGTCGTAGAGGCTGTTGGAAACACGGCCGGTCGGCGAGAGGACGAAGTTCTCGGGCAGCGCGTCCTCGCGGGGCTGATCGGTCTTGCCGCCCGCCGGCGGGCCGTAGGCCGCGGACCCGGGTTGGGGCCCGGCCCCGAGGCCGTTGACCCCGCCGAGGGTGTGCAGCCCCACGTAACCGGGCAGGACTTCGGCGCGGATCAGCCGCTTGACCGGGGCGTTGAGCACGCTCGACGGCACGGGCTGGCCGTTGACGTTGACGTGCTCCCGCTGGTCCTGCACATCGTTGGCCAGCGCGATCGCGGTGACCAGGTCCTGCAAGACCCACAGCTCGAGCTGGGCCTCCCAGAGCTGGCTCGGCGTGGGCGAGGTGTCGGACCGGCCCAAGGCGGCGACCTGCAGCGGGAAGCCGGGGTTGGGCTGCAGCGGGTTGCCGAGGTCCGGGTCGGCGTAGACGTTGAGGCCGGCGGCGTGAGCCAGCAGCTGGTTGATCAGCTCGCGTTGCTGCTCGTCGCGTTGCTGGCGTTGCTGCGTCTCGTTGAGCTGGGTCGGCTGGGTGCCGGCGTTCATCGACGCGCGCTGGCGGTCGAGCTCGCGTTGCAGGTCCTCGGCGGACATCGGCCGCCCGGCGCCGAGGTGGGGCCAGCCCGGCAGGCCCGCCCGCTGGGCCGCGCCGGCCGCGCGGTCGGCGTCGCCCACCAACGCGGCGAGCAGGTCCAGGTACCGGTTGCGGGCCGAGAAGCCCAGCGCCGGCGGGGTGTCCGGGAACAGCCCGTCGATCATGGGCCGGTGCCCGGCCCGGTTGATCTGCAGCGCCGCGTTGAAGATGTCCTGCGACTCGCGGGTCAGGTCGCCGTAGATCCCGCCGAGCACCTCGACGGTCGCGGCGTTGATGGTCACGTTGCTCAGCGTGTCGGGCGGGTCGTCGGCGTTGGCGGGCGGCACCTCGAGCGACTGCCGCAGGTAGCGGTCCAGCTGGTTGAGGTCGCGGCCCGGCTGCTCGGCGGCGCTGGCCCGCAGCGCCGGGTTGGCGACGAACGTGAAGTAGCCGATCGCGCCGAGCGACGCGAGCATCAACACGAACGACGCGACGGTGATCAGGTTGGCTTTGATCCAGGCGAGGGCTTGGTTCATCGGGTCACCTCGCGGTCGGCGGGCTGGGTGGCGGGGTCGATCCGGGCGACCGCGTCGCCGGCGGGCACGGCGTCGGCCGAGGGCGTAGCGGGCGGCTCGTCGGGCGTTTCCTGGGGCGGACGGGAGGGCGTGAGATCGACCCGCGGCCGGGCGTCGGCGGGGCTCTTGAGCTCGACGATCCACTGGATCTCGAACCGCCGGTCGTCGGTGCGGGGCTCGTCGGCCAGCGGCCGATCGGGTAGCAGCGAGAGGATGTCGGTGGCGACGCCGCCGGTGTTGGGGCTGCTGCCGAAGCCGCCGCCGAAGCCACCCGTACCCCCGAAGCCGCCGCCGAAGCCCCCGGACGGGGCGCCGAAGCCGCCGCCGGACGGGTTCGGCCCGGCCCCGCCGCCGGCCATCCGGCTCAGCGACCGCACGGGGTTAAGGCCTTCCTCGAAGGCGAACCGGTACGGCCGGTCGGGCCGGTCGGCGTTGTCGCGCAGCCACTGCACGAGCTTGGCGTTGAGGTCCACGTCGGCGGTCGCCAGCGGCGTCGTGCCGGTGAGCGTGACGACGAACCGCGGGGCCCGCTCTTCGCCGAAGAAACGGTCGGCGGTGAGGCGGCCGCCCGCCATCGACGCGAGGTCCCCCGGCGCGGCCGAGCCGTCGGCCAAGACCGACCCGTCGTACTCGGCCGTGAACGACTCGACGTAGACCCGCCGCCGCTGGGCGCGGGGGATGGCGGCCTTGGCGGCGTAGTCGTTACCCAAGAGCGCCGGCTGCGGGTCCATCGCCAACGCCGCGGCGTTGACGTCTTCCAGCAGCCGGGCCCAGACGTCGCGGTGGTCCAGCGTCTGCCGCAGGTTCTTGATGAACTGACGCGGGTCCGAGGTCTGCTGGATCTCGTTCCACTTCGCCGCCTCGGCGTCGGCCCGGCTCAGCACCGGCCGAACCACCGACCGCAGCTCGTCGAGGTTGGCGTCGATCGTCGCCCGGTCGACGTAATGCTTCGCGCCCACCAGCCCGGCGGCGACCAGGAAGCACGCGGCGCTGGCGGCGATCCACGGCTGCTTGGCCCGCCACATCCGCGACGCGAGCACGTGACCCGGCAGGATGTTGGCCGACACCGTCTCGAGCCCCAGCCCCTGCAACGCCAGGCCGCAGGCGGTCGCCATGTTCAGCGCGTGCTTCGAGAACTCGGCGTCACGCTTGCCCTCCGTCACGCCGATGCGGTCGAACCCGTCGGGCCGGATCACCTGCAGCTGCAGCTGCTGCTTGAGGAACTTCTGCAGCCCCGGCAGGCGGAACGTCGAGCCGACGCCCACCAGCTTCGTGAGGTTCGAGTCGCGGTTCAGCGACTGGTAATACCCCAGCGACCGCTGCACCTCCTGCACCAGGTCGGCGAAGACCGCGCGCATCGCCTGGAAGATCTGCTTGGCGTACTTGCTCGTCGCGGCCTCGCGCTTGAGCTTCTCGGCCTTGGGGAAGCTGATCTTGAACTGCTTGACCAGCGCCTCGGTGAAGTTGTTGCCGCCGATGGGCAACGTGCGCAGCCAGATGCCGCCGTCCTCGACGATGATCACGTCCGTGGACACCGTACCGATGTCCATGTAGACCGCGCCCCCGGCCTCGGGCCGGTCGTGCTTGAACGTGTTGTAGACCGCCAACGGCGAGAGCGTGAGCGAGTCGACCTTCAGGTCCACCGCCCGGTAGTTGGCCAGGTACTTCATCACCCGCTCTTTGGTGATTGCGAAGATGCCGACCTCGACGTCGGGCGAGTCCTCCTGCTGGAACACCTGGTAGTCCCACTCGACCTGCTCGATCGGGAACGGGATCTGCTGCTGGGCCTCGAACTTCACGATGTCCGGGATCTTCTTGGGGTCCACGGGCGGCAGCTTGGCGAACCGCGCGAACGCCATGTTCCCCGGGACCGATACCACCACCGGCGTCTTCTCCAGGTCGTGCTTCTGGAGCAGCGCGTCGAGCTGGACCTGGATCGCCTGGTCCACGTCCAGGTCCGGCGTGGTCAGGATCTGTTTGAACGGCAGGACGTCGAAATCTTCGACCTGCACGCCGTCGCCGCTGCGCACCAGCTTCACGGCCTTGACGGCGTTGGCCCCGACGTCGATGCCCCAGGCCTCGTTTTTCTTGGCCATCTGCTTGGTCTCCGGTCGGGTCCTCTGCGGGTTCGGATCGAGAGTTTACACCCGCCGGCCCCCGGCGATCGCCGAACGGCGGGGCCGACTCCCGGGTCAAACCCCGTCTTCGGCCACGCCCCGCGGGCAAAACATCTCCGCGGGGCGACGCGGCTCACCATGTGTTTCGTCGTTGCCCGGCCACCGGGAGGAGGGATAAAAATTCGGTGGCGGCAGCGGGTGAGACAGCAAACTCACCTTGTCAATTAAACCGTTCAACCCGTCGAGCGTCAAGCCTTTCGGGCGGTCCCATAACGGGACCAACAGTTACAACGACCGCCGGCCCGCTCGGGTTCGCCGGGGCCGGCTCAGCCCGCGATCTCGCCGAGCGCCCCGATCAACGTGTCCAGGTCGTCGTCGGTCGAGAACGGCCCGGGGCTGACCCGCACCGCGCCGTCGGGGAACGTGCCGAACCGCCGGTGGGCGTAGGGCGAGCAGTGCAGCCCGGGGCGGACCGCGACGTCGAAGCTGTCGTCGAGGATCGACCCGACGTCGGGGGCGTCCAGGCCCTCGACCGTCAGCGACACCGTGCCCACGCGGGCCGAGGCGTCGGCCGTGCCCAGCAGCGTGAAGCGCTCGTCGGCCTCGACGAAGTCGATCAGCCGGCCGCACAACGCCTGCTCGTGGGCCAACACGTCTTCCATCGGGTGCGCCAGCACGTGGTCGATCCCGGCCGAGAGCCCGGCGAGGCCCACGGTGTTCGGCGTGCCGCCCTCGAGGTAGTACGGGTACAACGCCGGCTGCGTCGGCGTCGCCGAGTCGCCGCCCGTGCCACCCTCGCGGTACGGCGCGAACCGCCCCGCCGCTTTGACGTTTTCTTCCGGGGGCGGGCAGCGGTCGCCGACCCACAAGAGGCCCGTGCCCGTCGGGCCGAGCAGCGACTTATGCCCCGGCGCCGCGAGCAGGTCCACGTGCATCGCCTCCACGTCGATCGGCACCACGCCCAGCGTCTGCGCCGCGTCGAGCAGGAACAACACCCCCGCCTCCCGCGCCACCGCGCCGACCGCGGCCGCGTCCTGGATTGTGCCCGTCACGTTGCTCGCATGGGTGAGCACGAACAGCGCGGTCTGCGGCACCAGTGCTTTCTTAAACTCTTCCGGGGGAACCAAGCCCGCGTCGTCGCAGTCCAGCCGGGTCAGCGTAATCGCCCCGGCGTCCGCCAAGGCCTGCAACGGCCGGCTCACCGAGTTGTGCTCCAGCACGGTCGTCACGACATGCGGCGTCTTGCCGCCGCCCGACGCCGACGCCACCACGCCCTTGATCGCGATGTTCAGGGCGTCGGTGCCGTTCATCGTGAACACGACCCGCTCGCGGTCCGCCGCTCCGATCATCCGCGCCAGCTTCAGCCGCACCCCGTCGAGCATCGCCTCGGCCGCGACGGCCATGCGGTGCCCCGCCCGCCCGGGGTTCGCCGCGTCCTCGGCGACAAACTTCGCGGCGGCCTCACCCACGCCGGGCGCCTTGGGAAAACTTGTGGCGGCGTTGTCGAGGTAAATCATCCGTCCGTCACCAGTCCAGAATCCCGCAGGGCTTCGCGGATCGATTCCATCAACGGGGCGTCGCGCTGCGGATCGAACGCCTTAGCCGGATCGGTCCATACCTCGCGGCCGTACTGCCACACCGGCAGCGGCCGCAACGCTTCCGGCTCGTCGTCGTAGCGCGGGAACAGGTGCGTATGAAGCGCGGCTTCGGTGTTACCCAGGATCTCGTAGTTGATGCGTCTCGCACCGGTCACCTGAAGCAGCGCGTCACCCAAACCCACCATATCCAGTGCGTATCGCGCGCGGGTCGCTTCGTCCATGTCGTTGATCGATCCCACGACAGGGTCGGGCAATAAAAGAGAATAGCCCCGCAGAAACTGCGTGTCCCCGATGACCACCCAACCCGACGCGGTTCGGGCGATCACTTTCGGGTTATCGCCCGACTGAGCCTGTCGGACACGTTCGTGGATGAGTGTGGGCATGGCGGTGTCCATTCGAGGGAGACGCGATCGGATCGGTCAAAATAGCGGCGGCCGGCCGTGCACACGGCGCCACGCCGAGAGCTGGCCGAGGTGGAGGGCCTCGTGGGACGCGAAGACGAAGCCGGCCATATCGCGGACGGTCGGCAGGACGTCGCGGCGGCGTTCGATCGGGTTCGGCTCGTCGAGGCGGGCTTCGGACACCGTCTCCGCCAGGCGGTCGGCGGCGACGTGGGCGTCACGCCAGCCGCCCAAAAGTTCGTCCCAGGCGGGGTAGTGCGAGGCGTCCGCCGACGGCTGGCTGCCGATGCCGAAGAGCGGCTCCCAGGCGTCGTGGTCCACCGCCGGCTCGCCGCCGAGCATCGCGACGCCGCGGCTGCCGATGAGTCCGAGGTGTCCGATGATCCACGCCGGGTGATGACCGCCCTCAACGACGGGGATGACCGCCTGCTCGGCGTCGATGTCGGCCAGCAGTCCTTCACCGTATCTGTGCAGAAAGCGGTAGAACGTGATCTGAGAGGCAAGACTCATGGTGTTCTCTTTCGGATTTCGGCGTGGTCACGCGCCCACGTACTTGGCGTACACGCCGCGGGCGACATTGGCTTCCTTGGTACCCTTCACGATCGCCCGGCCGTCGGTAAACAGCGTCAATTCATACGGCTCGCCGTTGTCCGTGATGTCGGCCCGCAGCATGAACTTGTTCGCCTTCACGCTGCCGTGCGGCTCGAGCCGTTTGGCGATTTCCGAAAAATCGAGTTTCGACCCGTTGGCTTCTTTCTGCGTCAGCTGCACCGCGTTGCGGCCGCAAAGCGTGGTCGTGCTGCTGCCGAACTTGCCGTCGAGAAACTCGAACTGCCGCTGCTTGCAGCAGACGCAGTTGCCCACGTCGTAGGCCCGCGCGACCTTGAACTGCCGGAACGTATTCGACCACAGGTCGAAGTTCAGCATCGTCGGGCTGACGCGGTTCAAGTTGCCGGTCAGGATCTTCAGCGTCTCGGCGGTCTGGTAGTTCGAGACGATCGACACCGCCGGCCCGATCACCCCGGCCGTGTCGCAAGTCGGGTTCAGCCCCGGCGGCGGCGCCTGCTCGAAGATGCAGCGCAGGCAGGGCGTCGCCACCCCCGCCCGCTCCCACGCGCTGTCGCCGCCCTCGGTGTGCGGCAGGATCGCGTACGCCGCGCCGACCGTGCCGACCGCCCCGCCGTAGACGTACGGGATCGCGTGCTTCACCGACACGTCGTTGGCCAGGTACCGCGTCTCGAAGTTGTCGACGCCGTCGACGATCACGTCGACCTTGCCGTAGTCGGGGTTGTTGATCCCCGCCAGCCGCTCGATGTTCGTGTGGTTCACGTCCTCGACCACGGCCGTGACCCGCACCTGCGAATTGATCCCCGCGATCTTGTTCTTGGCCGCGACGGCCTTGGGGATCGCGTTCTCGACGTCGGCCTCGTCGAAGAGCACCTGCCGCTGCAGGTTCGTGACCTCGATGAAGTCGCGGTCGACGATCACCAGGTGCCCGACCCCGGCCCGGGCGAGCATGTTGGCGATCACGGTCCCGAGCGCGCCGCACCCCACGATGAGAGCGGTGCTGTCGAGCAGCTTCTTCTGCCCCGCTTCCCCGAACCCGGGGAGCAGCATCTGGCGGTGGTAGCGTTCGAGGTCGGCGGACACGTTCAACTCTTCTTCTTTCTGTTTCTTTCGGGCTTACAGGCCACGGCGAACATGTAGAGGGCGGCGACCCCGCAGCCGATGCCGAAGACGATGGCCTTGCTGGCTCGATCGGCGGGTAGCGTCGTGGAATACAGGAAGCACCCGAACGCCAGGAGGTTGGTGGCGATCGCCGCGCGGAACCAGCCCGGGTGACGCACCTTCATCGGTTCAACCCACCACGAGGGATCCGCCCTCCACGGGGTCGACGCGGACGCCCTTGTCCTCGAGGAAAGCGACCGCGGCTTCGAGTTCGGCCGGCTCGGGGGCGGTGAGCTGCAGGGCCATGATCCCGATCTTCGCGCTGACCGAGGCCTGGCGGACATCAAACTGCACCGTGGGATACGCCTGCGAGAGCTGCCACAAGACGGGCTGGTCCTGGCAGCCGCCCTCGAAGGTGAGCCAGCATTTGCGGGTGGTTTCGGGCATGGGGGTTCTTGAGGTCTGGACTGGTCGCTTAAGCGACCAGTCCGAGGAGGATCGAAGTCAACCGCCGGCGATCGCGGGGACGATGGCGAGGTGGTCGCCGGCCTTCACGGGGGTCTCGAGGTTCTCGAGGAAGCGGATGTCTTCGTCGTTGAGGTAGATGTTGATGAAGCGGTTGAGGTCGGTCTTGGTTTTGTAGAGCTTCGTGCCGAACTCGGGGTGATCGTCACGGAGCTTGCCGAGGACCTCGCCGACGGTCGCGCCGGCGACGTCGATCGACGCCTGGTCGCTCACCTGCGGCCGGAGGGCGGTGGGGATCTCGACGGAGACGGTCGGTTGGGTGGAGGAGTCAGGCATGGGTGGGCTCGGACAGGGTGGATTTCGGGGGTGGGGTCAACGCCGATGAATCGGCGTTGCCGGCTTGGATGAGGCGGTCGAAGTCGGCGATTTTCGCGGGGATGGCCTGGTTTTCGGTGAAGCGGCCGTCCATCGCTTCCAGGGTCTTCAGGCCGTTGCCGGTGATGCAGACGCAGATCGGCTCGTCCCGCGGGATGCGTCCCGATTGGATCAGCTTGATCGCGCAGGCGAGCGTCGTGCCGCCGGCGGGCTCGGTGAAGATGCCCTCGTGCTCGGCGAGCAGCTCGATGGCGGCGAGGATGTCGGGGTCGGTCGCCGACGCGCCGTGGCCCCCGCTTTCGCGGATGTTCTGCAAAACGTAGTAGCCGTCGGCCGGGTTGCCGATGGCGATCGACTTGGCGATCGTGTCGGGCTTCTGCGGGCGGAAGAGGTCTTCGCCCTCTTCGAGCGCGGTGACGATCGGGTCGCAGCCGGCGGCCTGGGCGCCGTACATCGCGGGCCGGTTGTCCTCGACCAAGCCGAGGGTGATGAACTCCCGGTACGCCTTCCAGATCTTGGGCAGGATCGTGCCGCCGGCGACGGGGACGACCGTGTGCTTGGGCAGTCGCCAGCCGAGTTGTTCGGCGATCTCGAAGCCGTGGGTTTTGGCGCCCTCGGTGTAGAACGGCCGGAGGTTGACGTTGACGATCGCCCAGTTGTACTTGTCGGCGATCTGCGAGCAGAGGCGGTTGACGTCGTCGTAGTTGCCGGCGATGCGGACGACGCGCGGGCCGAAGACGTTCATGCCGACCATCTTGCCGGCCTCGAGGTCGTGCGGGACCATGACGCAGGCGTCGAGCCCCGCGGCCGCGGCGTGGGCCGAGACCGAGTGCGCGAGGTTGCCGGTGCTGGCGCAGCCGACGGTGTCGAAGCCGAACTCGACCGCCTTGGTCACCGCCACCGCGACGACGCGGTCTTTGTACGAGAAGCTCGGGTAGTTGGCCGAGTCGTCCTTGATGTACAGCTCGTCGACGCCGAGGTGTTTGGCGAGGCGGTCGGCTCTGACCAGCGGGGTCCAGCCCGAGTGGAGCCCGGCCCGCGGCTCGCCGGCGATCGGCAGCAGGTCGCGGTACCGCCAGAGGCTGCGCGGCCCGGCCTCGATGGATTCGCGGGTGACCTTGCCGCGCATCGCGTCGTAGTCGTAGGTGACCTCGACCGGGCCGAAGTCGGCGTCGCAGATGGTGCGCGGCTCGATCGGGTAGTCGACGCCGGACTCTTTGCCGCGGAGGGACTTGACGTAGCTCATGGCGGGGCTTCGGGTGGTCGGCGGCGGGCGGCGCGTCTTCTTTAAAACGCAAACAGCCCTCCGTGTCTTCGACAAGAAGGGCTGAACCGACCGCAACGCACGGGGGCCACGCCGCCTCTTATCTGCCCCCCGGTCGGCGTCGGCCGAGGCGGGGGAGGGAGTTCGCACCTTTCCCCCGTTCGCAGTTTCGGATCGAAACTTTGGGGGGGGACGGTTGCGGTGGCTTCAACGGGCCCGACCCTCAGCCACTCTGGATAAGTGCACGCAACTCGGGATGTCATCCGGCCTCTTGGCCGAGCCACAAAAACTAGCCCGACGCGACGCGATTGTCAAGGGTCGGGAATCCGGCGGGCAGCGTTACAATCACCCGCGGTTGTCGGAACACGACACGACGCCGGGACTTGCGATGACGACCCCACCCCCCGACCCCCCGGAAAAATCGCCCGCGGAAGTGGCGTCTCAGGAAAACACCGCCCCGCCCGACGAGCGGCCGCCCGATCACCCGATCAGGCTGCGTCTCACCGACGCGGACTTCCCGAAGTACTGGAAGTCTGGCTCGCTGAAATACGACGACTTTGCCCCGCTGACCGAGGGCGGGACCTGCGCGATCCAGACCTGCCTGGACAAGAACCTCAACCGCACGGTCGTCTACAAGTCGCTGCACCCGCACCTCGCGGACGACGAGACCGAGGCGGCGCGGTTCGTCCGCGAGGCCCGCGTGACGGCCATGATCCCGCACCCCGGCACGGTGCCGCTCTACGAGCTGGGCCGGGACCGGATGGGCCACCCGTATTTCACCATGAAGAAGCTCGAGGGCCGGGACCTGCGCTCGATCCTCACCGACCTGCTGCAACGCAACCACCGCACGCAGGAGCTCTACCCGCTCGAACGGCTGATCGACATCCTCATCAGCGCCGCGCAGACCGTCGCCTACGCCCACGCCCAGGGCGTCGTCCACCGCGACCTCAAGCCCGCCAACATCCTCGTCGGCGAGTTCGGCGAGGTCACCGTGTTGGACTGGGGCCTGGCGAAGGTCGTCGGCGAGATCACGCCGGACGAGGCGATGCCCCCGGCCGGCAAGTCCGGCGTCGCGCTGCACCTGACCCAGCCGGGCCGACGCTTCGGCACCCCGCTCTACATGTCCCCCGAGCAGGCCCGCGGCGACGACACCGACGCCCGCACCGACGTCCACGCCCTGGGCATCGTCCTCTACGAAGTCCTCACCGGCCAACCCCTGGTCTTCGGCCAAAACCTCGACGACGTGCTGCACCAGGTCCTCGAACGCCCGACGCCGAAACCCTCCGCCGTCGCGCCCAAGCGCGACATCCCCGACGAGCTCGAAGCGATCTGCCTCAAGTGCCTCGCCAAGCACCCCGGCGACCGGTACCAAAACGTGCCCGACCTCGTCGATGACCTGCAGGCGTTCCGCGACGACAACCCGCGGGAGGTCGGGGCGTACGCGTTCACGTGGGCCGACGTGGTCGGCCGAGTGCGTCGGCGGGTCTTGCTGCCGACCGCGTTTGCGCTCGGCGTCGCGGCCGGTGCCGTCGCGGTGTATGTGTTGCTGCGGTAGCCGCTTTTTCAGACGTCCACGTCGTGCAAGTCCAGCCAAGCCAGCAACCCGATGAGCGTGTAGAGCGTCCGCGTGTCGTCGCCGCGTCGCCACCGCCGGCGGACCGCCCGGGCGTCGAGGAACGGCGCGAGGGTTTCGCAGCGCGCCAGCCAATCGTTGCAGCGGTCGCGCCACGCCCCGGCGAAGTAGCCCCGCAGCGGGACGCTGAACCCGTGCTTCGGCCGGTCCCACACCGCCCCCGGAAGGTGCCGCTTGGCGAGCGCGACCAACGCCGACTTGGGGCCGTTCGCCAACTTCACCGACGCGTGCACCGGCAGCGCCACGTCCGCCACCGGCCGGCCCAGCATCGGGACCCGGACCTCCAAACTGTGCGCCATCGAGGCGCGGTCCGTCTTCGCCAGGCAGTTCTCGCTGAGGTACGAGTGCAGGTCCGCCCGCATCAGCGTGTCGGCCGTCGCCGCGCCGTCCTCGGCGAAGCAATTCAGCCACCCGAGCCAGAGCCCCATCGTGTCGCCGACCCGTGCTTCCCCCCGGAAGTCGGGCGATAGCAGTGGGATCATGTCCTTACGCGTGCCGGGGAACGGCCCGAGCTTGACGCGGTCCCACAGCATCCGCTCCCGCCCCGCCAGGCCGCGCCGCCCCATCGCCCCCGGGAGCAAGCGGGCCGCCACGAGTTGCCGGATCGCCCTTCTTCCGGGGGTGTCGGGGTAGCGGTCTTCGGTCAGGGCGTAGCGGTCGTAGCCGCCGAACAACTCGTCGCCGCCGTCGCCGCTGACCGCGACGGTGACGTGTCGCCGGGTCAGCTCGGCGAGCGCCCGCGTCGGCAGGTACGCCGGGTCCGCCAGCGGCTGATCCAGCTCGGCCCACGCCGCGGCGAGCGCGTCGCCCGTGATGTCTCTCGCGTCCAAGACATGATGTTCACAACCAAATCGCTCCGCCACCGCCTCGGCCGCGCCCGACTCGTCGTAGCCCTTGCCGAAGGGGAACCTGACGCTGAAAGTTTTCACACTGCCCGAAGCGGTGTCGGCCATGTAACGGACCATCAGCGACGAGTCGATCCCCCCGGAAAGGAACGCGCCCAGGGGCACGTCGGCGACGAGCTGCCGACGGACACTCTCACGCAGCGCCGCGTCGGTCGCTTCGATGAAGTCGTCGGGGCTCGGCTGCGACGCGGACGGGCCGGGGATGGTCTCGAACCGCCCGCTCTCCCCACGCTCGTCACCGACGGTCCAGCGCAGCCACGTGCCCGGCTCCAGCGACCGCACGCCGCGCAGGATCGTCATGGGCGACGGGACCGACTGACACGCGAGGTACTCCCGCACCGCCGCGGGGTCGAGCCGGCGGGGGAAGCGACGCAGCCGGAAGAACGGCGCGAGCGTCGAGCTCAGGATCAACCCGCCCCCGGAAGCGTGAACCATCAGCGGCTTGATCCCGAAGAAGTCGCGGGCGGCGAAGACGCAACGCTCCCGCCGGTCGTACACGGCGAAGGCGAACATCCCGTCGAGCCGGGGCAGCACGTCCGCGCCCCATTCGACGAACCCGGCGAGCAGAACCTCCGTGTCGCAGCGGGTGGCGAACGGGTGGCCCTTCGCTTCGAGTTGGTCACGCAGCTCGCCAGCGTTGTAGAGCTCGCCGTTGTAGACGATCCGGTAGCGGTCGTGGAGGGGGTGTTGGGGCGCGAGGGCCATCGGCTGCTGGCCCGCGGCGAGGTCGATGATCGACAGCCGACGGTGGCCTAACCGAACCCCGCCTTGTTCGGCCTCGGGCTCGACCCACACGCCACGCTCGTCCGGGCCGCGCGACGCGAGTGTGTCGAGGGCGTCGTCGAAGTCGTCGGCGAACGTGTCGCCGAACATCGTAAGCAGGCCGCACATGACCGGCGATTATGGCAGAGCCACATCGGCGCGTCAGAACGGTATATCGTCGTCAGGCCGTGCGCAGGATGCCCGCCGATGGGTAGCGTTTGCCGAGCGCGGCGCGGGCGTCGAGTTTGAGCCAGTCGCCCAGCAGGTCGGTGTAGAGGCTGCGGAAGTCGACGCTGTGGATCAGGTCGCCGTTGTCGAGCCGGTCGAGCGACGGGTGTCGGCCGATGAGCCCGGGGTTGACGGGCTCGCCGAAGACGAACGACGGGCCGGCGCAGCCGTGGTCGGTGCCGGCCGAGGCGTTCTGCCGCACCCGCCGGCCGAACTCGCTGAACGCGAGGCTCACGACCCGATCGCGGTTGCCGGTCTTCCCGAGCTCGTCGTAGAACGCCTTCATCGCCTTGGCGAACTGGTCCATCAGGTTGCGGTGGTTGTTGGCCTGGTTGGCGTGGGTGTCGAAGCCGCCCATGGCGACGTAGTAGACCCGCGTCGGCAGCTCGGCGCGGATCATCTTGGCGACCATCTTGAGCTGGTTCGCCAGGCCGCTGCGCGGCCACTCGACGTGGCTGTCGGACCGCACGGCCTTACGCACCTTGTCCGAGGCGACCTCGGCGTCGAGGGCCGTCCGCTGCACAAACGCCAACGGGTCCTCACCCCCGCCCCCGGAAGTTGAACCATGAGCGGCGTCGGGGTGCGGGGAGATGTCTTGCGTCTGTTGGTACGCCTCATCGACCTTGCCGTCGAGGTCGCGGCCGGCCCAGCGGAAGAGTTGGGCGTTCTCGAAGCTCACCGGCCGGGCCTGCCGGCCGAGGGTCGCCAGCGGGGCCTCGTTACCGATGCTGAGCATGTCCATGCCCGAGCGTTCTTGGACTTCGTCCAGCGCGAGGCCGAGCCAGCCGCGGCCGCCGCTGCCCTCGCCGCCCTGGCTCGCGGTGTGCCAGATGTCCATCGACGCGAAGTGCGAGCGGTTGGGGTTGGGGTAGCCGACACCCTGGACCACGCCGCAGAGCCCGGCGTCGATCATCTCGGCGACCGGGCCGAGCGCGGGGTGCAGGCCATAGCCATCGACCCCCGGAATCTGGATCGCCTCGTCGGGCTTGATCGCGAGGTTCGGGCGGGCGTCGTGGTAGGCGTCGAGGCCGAAGGGCACGACCGTGTTGAGCCCGTCGTTGCCCCCGGAAAGTTGGACCACCACGAGGACGCGGCCCTCGGGCACGCCGGCGCGGCTGGTCAGCCGCATCGTGGTGTCGGCCGCCATCGCGTCGCCGGACCGCATCAGGAACGCCGGCACCGTCGACGCCGCCGAGATCAGCCCGAGGCCGTGGCCGAGGAAACGCCGCCGCGTGAAGCCCGCGTCCGAGGGGTCCGGCGTGTCGCAGCTCTGGGGGTGGTAGTGGTCGCACATGGCTTGGGTTCCTTACCCGGTCGGGGTCAGCACAACTGGTACTCGGGCATCGCCGTGATCAGGCACAACACCGCGATCATCCCGTCGCGGTCCACGGGCTTGTCGTCGCCGCCGCCGCGTTCGGTGAGCAGCCGGCGGGCGGGCGCGCGGCGGGCCGGGGGCGTGTCGGGCCCGAGCAGGTGGTCGATCAAGGCGTCCGCCACCGCCGCGGGCGTCGCCGCGTCGAGTTCTTGCCGAAGCGGCGTCGGGTCGTAGCCCGGGTCGTTCGGCGGCTTGCGCTGCGACGGGTGCCGGCCCGAGATGAGGTACGTCGTGAGGTTCTGCCGCACGAACAGGGTCGAGGTGTTGA
>JBCCOP010000033.1:0-21394 GCA_039025315.1 Planctomycetota bacterium
GTGCTACGTCAAGGCGGATACATCGTCGCCGCCCTCGCCCTGCTCGCCGCGGGGTGGTTTGCTTACCGCCCCCTGCTCACCGTCGCCGTGCCGGTCGCTCTGACGATGCTCCCGCTTACTTCCGGGTTTTCGGTCGCGCTGAGGGTGGCCGTCAACGCCCGCCGCGAACAGCCCCAGCGCCTGGTGATCGATCGCAAAGCCGTCACCGGTCGGGTTGGCGTGGGGCTCACGGCGATCCGTCAGACGATGCCCGTCAAAAAACTTCACGTGATCCACTTCGCCGGCAAGCCCGGCCCCGATCCGCTCGGCCCCACGCTCCACAGCCTCATCGCCATCTCTTGGGATTTCACACCCATCCTCATGGCCGCCGCCCTCTCCGCCGACGACGCGATCAGCCTCGGCAAGAAGCTGCACAGCACCGTCAACCGCCGGCTGGACGACCTCGGCGTGGTCGGGCACCAGCGACCCACCCTCGAGATCGCCGACGACAACCACGAGCCGGAGCCCGAGCTCGACCGCCCCCCGCCGGGGTGCAAGGCCGAGGTCCTCTGGGACCACAACGGCGGCCTCACCGTGGAACTACCCAAAGACCATCACTCCCGTGGATCTGTGTGGACGGTGGCCGCTGTCCTGGCGGTGATCGGGCTCGGCGGGGTCGCGCTGCTGATCGCTTACGGCATGACGCCCGGCGTGCCGCCCTTTCCCGCACTCTGGTGGCTGCCCACGCTGCTCGTCGCCGGCGTCGGCTTCCTCGCTTACCGCGTCTGGCGCGACCTCAAGGCCCGCGCCCGCTTCCGCGTCGACGACGACGGCCTGACCGTCACCCGCCAGGGGCGCGGGCGCCGCCGCCACGTCGTGAGCATCGCGGAACTCGACGAGATCGAACTGGACACCGACGGGCAGAAGTCGTGGATCATCATCCACGCCCACCGGCGGCGGAAGCTCAAGGTTCTGGCCGGCCACCCGCCGCCGACTCTCGGTTGGCTCGCGGTTCTGCTGCGTGCCTCGACCGGCCTCGAAGGCTGCGACACCGCCGATCACCCCAACGCCTGAGCGATCCGTTCGGCGGCGGCGGCGACCGCGGCGTCGCTCATCGCCGGCTCACCCGATGCGTGCGGGCGGTCCTCGGCGTCGAGCGGGACCCAGCTGCGGCAGCCGGCGAAGGACGGGCAGTTCGGGATCACGTGCGGTTGGTCGAAGCGGTAAGCAAGAACGAGCACGGCGTACAGCGGTCGCTCGGGCTTGTAATCGAAACGCATGTCGACCTGCGGCGGCCGCCAGGGGTGCAGGTCGTCGAGCCGGTCAAACGCCGTGCGGGAAGGGACTTCCCAGAGGCCCACGACCTCGGCATACCCCCGGAAGGTGATTTCCGGGGGCTCGACGTCGATCGGGCCGCGGGCGGGCCGGAGCTCCGGCTTGATCCAGGCGAGGTTCTCGTGCTCCCACGCGGGGAACAACGCGAAGCGGTCGTGCTCCAGCCGGAACCGAGCCGGCCCGCCGTCTTCGTGGACGCCGCCCTTTCGCAGCAGCAGACAAACCTTCCCCTCGACCAGGAGGTCGCAGACGCAGGCCCATTCTTTCAGCGCGATATCCAGCAAGGTTTTTGACCGGATGACAGGATTGGCAGGATTCGGAAACGGCTCGGGTTTGATCCCGTTCTTCCCGTAAACACTGTCGAAACGGATCACATCCGCTCGACCACGCGGATGCCCAGGAGACCGAGCCCCGTGTCGAGGGTGCGGGCGGTGAGCCGGCACAGCGCGAGCCGAGCGTCGCGGGTCGGCGCGTCGTCGGCCTTGAGCACGGGGCAGGCCTCGAAGAAGCGGTGGTACCGCGTCGCCAAGTCGTAAAGATAGTTGCACAAGCGGTGCGGCTCGAGCGTCTCGCCGACGGCGGCGACCGTCTCGCCGAAGCGTAGCAGGTGCAGCACCAACGCCCGTTCCGCCGGCTCGGCCACGGCAACGTTATCACCACAGAAGTCGTTGAAGTCGATCTCCCCTTTTCGGAAGATCGAGCGGATGCGGGCGTAGCTGTAGAGCAGGTACGGCGCGGTGTTGCCCTCCAGCGACAGCATCCGGTCGTAGTCGAAGACGTAATCTTTCACCCGGTCGCCGGACAGGTCGGCGTACTTCACCGCTCCGATTCCCACGGCTTCCGCGACGTCCTGCCGGACTTCCGGGGGCAGGTCGGGGTTCTTCTCGGCGATGGCGGCGTCGGCCCGGCGCACGGCTTCGTCGAGGACGTCGGCGAGGCGGATGGATTCGCCGCTGCGGGTCTTGTACGGCCGGCGGTCTTTGCCCAGCATGGTCCCGAAGGGCACGTGTTCCAGCCGGATGTCCTCGGCCATGCCGGCGGCGTGGAGCGTTGCGAACACCATGGCGAAGTGCGGCGACTGCCGGGCGTCGGTGACGTAGATGACGCGATCCGCTTTGAGCTCATCGATGCGGTAGCGTGCGGCGGCGAGGTCGGTGGTGGCGTAGAGGAACCCGCCGTCGGACTTCCGCACGATCATCGGCAGCGGCTCGCCGTCCTGGTTCACGAAGCCGTCGGGGTACACGACCTGCGCCCCCTCGCTTTGACGCAAAAGACCGGCGGCGTCGAGCGCAGCGACGGTCGGTTCGAGCTGGTCGTTGTAGAAACTCTCGCCGCGGATGTCGTCGGGGGTGAGGCGGACCCCCAGCCGATCGCAGACGGCGTTGAAGTGCTCGACCGAGGCCTCGACCAGCTGCCGCCAACGCGCCCGGGTCGCCGGGTGGCCTTGCTGCAACGCGACGACCCGCTCCCGGGCACGTTCGACGAAGTCCGGGTCGTCGTCGAACTTCTGCTTGGCCTGCTGGTAGAAAGCGTTGAGGTCGCCGATCTCGATCCGGTCGGGGGCGTCGAGGTCGTTGAGGTACTCGATGAGCATGCCGAACTGGGTGCCCCAGTCCCCGAGGTGGTTCTGGCGGGTCACGCGGTGGCCAAGGGCCTCGAGCACGCGCACCAGCGCGTCTCCGATGATGGTCGACCGCAGGTGCCAGACCAGCATCTCTTTGGCGACGTTGGTGCCGCAGTAGTCCACCACGACGTGGCGGGCGGTCGCGTCCGCGGGGACGCCGAGCCGGCCGCTCAGGTTGAGCCCGGTGGCGGCATGTCGCAGCGTCGCGTCGGCCAGCGTGAGGTTGATGAACCCCGGCCCCGCGACCTCGGCGGGCTTGGCGAGCAGGCCGTCGGCGTCGCCGAGCGCCGCGGCGATCCGCTCGGCCAGGTCGCGCGGCTTCTGCTTGAGTTGCTTGGCCAGGGGCAACGCGAGGTTGGCCTGGTAGTCGCCGAACTTCGGGTCGTTGCTCGGGCGTAACATCGCGTCGGCCACTTCGATATCGGGGCCCAGGGCGTGGGACGCGGCGTCGAGGACAAGGGTGGACAGCGTTTGGGGCAGGTCGCTCATCGGGGGCGACATGCTACCGGGATTGTGCAGAAAAAGACCGGCCGAACGGCTTTATTCGTTCGGGCCGTGGAAGTCGTCGACGCGGTCGGCGAGCTGGACCTTGAGGCGGGCCATGATCGAGCTGTGCATCTGGCTGACGCGCGACTCGGAGAGGTCGAGCGTGGTGCCGATCTCCTTCATCGACATCTGCTCGTAGTAGTAGAGCACAACGATGAGACGCTCGGCTCGGCTGAGCTTGGCGGTCACCAGTTCTTTGAGCGCCCGGCGGTGGGTTTCGGTGACGGGGCAGGCGGCGGTCTGGTCGGAGAGGACCTGGCCCAGGCCGGTGTAGCCGCCCTCGGCGTCGGGGGCGTCGGCGCCGGCGGCGAGGCTGACGGTGCTGGTGAGCTGGCCGTCGCGGACGGTGAGCATGAAGTCCTTGCGGCTCATGTCCATCTGCTTGAACAGCTCGTCCTCGTCGGGCTCGCGGCCCAGCTGCTTGGTCAGCGATTGGCGGGCGGTGTTGAGCTTGCGGGATCGGCTGCGGGCGAGGCGGGGCGCCCAGTCGATCGAGCGGAGGTAGTCGAGCACGGCCGAGTTGATCGACTGGGTCGCGAACGTCGAGAAGCGGACGTTGCGGTCGGGGTCGAAGCGGTCGATGGCGTGCATCAGCCCGAAGACGCCCTCCTGCATCAGGTCGCCGGGGTCGACCTCGGCGGGCAGGCGGCGGGAGATGCGTTCGACGACGCGTTGGATCAGCGGCAGGTGCGCCTCAAGCAGCACGTCGCGGGATGCGTCGCTGGGCTTCTTGCGGTACGCCTGCCAGGCGGCTTCGATGGCTTCGGGGCTGTGTTCTTCGGGGACGGGGGCGGCGGCCTTCGGCGGGACCTTCGCGGGACGGGGTTCGGCTTTGGCCTTCGGCTTGGCCACGCGGGTCTTTACGGCGGTCATGTTGCTTCCCTGGTCGTGGCGGCCGGCTTCGTCGCGCCGCGGTGGATCACCCGGGTCCGTATTTGCCCCGTGCTGCCATCGGTGATCGGAGATGGGGGCATGAGGAAAAACTCAAAAAAACAGGCAAATCGTTATCGGCCGCTCGTCTCACCCGGCGCGGCCGCCCTAATCGCTCCGACCCCGCCGCAGCAGGGCGTCCAGACGCTGACGCAGCGCCCGCTGCCGGCGACGGACTTCGGGTTCCGATAAATCCAGGACGTGGCCGATCTCGGCCGGCGTCATCTTCTCGTGGTGTTGCAGCAGCAGGATTAGCCGCTCGCGGGACGCGAGGTTTTCCCGGAACAAGACTTTGAGGTGCTCCCGGTCGATCGGGCGGGCCGTGTCGGTGGTGTGCCGACGGGCGGCTTCGACCAGGGGGCCGGCCGTGACGCGGGGCGTGGGGCGTGTTTCCGCCGAAGTGACAGCTTCGTTCATGGGGACATTCCTTGTCCTGCTCGCCGCAGTCCGGTGCGGCAACATTCAGATGTCACGGGAAAGCTTTGCTTCCCGCAGGAAAACCAAACCGTTATGCGGCGGCGGGGACCTCGGGATCGCCCGGTCCGCGGTGTTCACCCCCATCGGCCGCGCCCGCATCTTCCTGATACGGGTCGGGGATGGGGTGTTCCGCTTTGTGTTTCTCGATGTGCAACCGGATCGTCTGCTGCGCGATCCCCCCGACCACGAGCCCGACGGCGTAACACACTAGCATGATGAATAGCCCCCGCACCAAGATCGTGGGCAGCGGGTTCTCGGCAAAAAGGCCGACAAACAACGCAGCGGCGAAGCTGGTGAGGGCGAAGCAGGTCGCAATGACGCGGGCGGTGATCACAAGCAGTCCGTTGCCTGTTTAATGTACAGATGATCCGAAATCGTCACACGTCCTATGCGACCGGGCAAATATAACGCAACTCCGCGCGCCCCCAAGCGTTTTTAAGGCTTGCGTGGAAAAAAACCTATTTTTTATCTGGGCTTGTGGGTTAACCCCCGCGACGCAGCCAGGACGACATCCGCCCGACCAGGCCGGTGGTGGAAACCCCCGCATCGGCAGCGTGCCGATCCACGCGGTGCGCCAAGCGTAAAACGCACTCGCTGGCCTTGGCCCGCGGCGCGTCGAGCACGAACGGCCGACGCTGACGCACGGCCCGCGGCACCCGCGGGTCCGTGGTGACAAAGCCCGCATAACCCGGGGACAAACTCAAGAACCGCTGGCACACCCCCGACACCCGCGCGAACACGGCCCGCGCCTCGGCCTCGTGCTCGGCCATATTCACCAAGATCCGCACGTCCGGCGACACGCACTGCGAACGCACCGTCTTGATCACGGCGTACCCGTCGGTGATCGACGTCGGCTCGGGCGTGATCACCACCAGCAGCCGCTCGGCGGCGACGCAGAAACTCAGCACGTTCGGCCCGACGCCCGCGCCGGTGTCGATCAGCAAGACGTCGCAGGACGACTCGAGCCGGCGCATCTGCGCGGCGAGGCGGTCGTGCTCGTGCGGGGCGAGGTGCGCCATATTCGCCAGGCCCGACGCCCCCGGGACGAGGCGGAAGCCGCCCGGCGCGTCGATCAGGACGTCCTCGATGTCGCGCTGGCCGGCGACGACGTGCGCCAGGGTCGCGGGGGCCGAGAGGTTGCACAGCACGTCGGCGTTGGCGGTGCCCAGGTCGGCGTCGAGCAGCACGACCCGCCGGCCGAGCCGGGCGAGCTGGACCGCGAGGTTCACGCTCACCGTGGTCTTGCCGACACCGCCCTTGCCACTGGTCACCGCGATGGTCTGCGCGAGCCGCGGCTGGGCCCGCGGCGAAACTTCGACCCCGCCGGGGTGCGACCGCTCGAACTGTTCCACCAGCCCGCGGAGGGCGGTCGCCTGGTCGGCCGTGCTCACGACACCGCCCCCGTCTGCGTGTCGCTCTCGGGTTGTCCGACGTTCAGTCCGCCGCGCAGCACCCACTCCGCAAGCCGGGCCGACTCGCAGGCCTCGATCTGGTGCGGCACCTCCTGGCCGGTCGTGATGTAGCTCAGCGGCTTCTTGACTTTACGGGCCACGTTCAACAACACCCCACAGGAGACGGCCTCGTCGAGCTTCGTGAAGATCAGACGATCGGTGCGGATCGGCTCGAAGCGTTCGATGGTCTGCATCAGCACGCTCTGCGACGCGGTAGACGATAGCACCAGGTGCGTCTCGTGGGGCCGGGCGACCTGAATCAATTTTGCCAATTCGTCGAGGCGGTCGGCGTTACGCTGCGACCGGCCGGCGGTGTCGATGAGTACGGCGTCGAGGTGCGCCATCTTGCGCAGCGCGGCGGCGAGCTCGTCGGGGCCGGAGACGACCTCGAGCGGCAGGCCGATGATCTTGGCGTAGGTGCGCAGCTGTTCGACGGCGGCGATGCGGTAGGTATCGGCGGTGATGAGGCCGACGTTCTGGTTCTGCTTGAGCTTGAAGGTGGCGGCGAGCTTGGCGAGGGTGGTGGTCTTGCCGACGCCGGTGGGCCCGACCAGGGCGATGGTGCGCGGCCGGTTGTCGTCGGGCTTCACGAGTCGGCCGGCGTCGGGGTCGGTCGGCAGCATCGCGGCGACGCGGTCGAGCAGCGACCGCTGCACGTCGTTCAGCTCGTCGTGCTTCAGGTCGCGGATCAGCTCGTTGGCCAGTTCGGCGGCGATCTCCTGCTGGATCAACGCGGTGTAGTGCTCGACCAGCGGGTCGTCGAGCCGGTCGGGTTGCGGGGCGCGGGTCAGGGCCTCGGTGGCCTGCTGCGAGGCGGCGACCTGCTCGACCAGCCGGCGGACCGCGGCGAGCTCGGCCGCAACCTGCGGCGGCGGCGCGACGTTCGGCGGCTCGATCTTGACGTTGACGTCTTCGGACGGGGCCTGGTCGAACTGCGCCCGCGCGGCCTGGTACGTCCGGCGGATCAGGTCGCCGGCGTTCTGCGGCTCGGGCGTGACCGACGCCGAACGCTGTTGCGCCTTGCGGACCGCGGTGGCCCGCGGCGATCGTGACGCTTCCCGCTTCCGCTGACGCCCCACTTCACGCCCGTCGGCGGCGGTGACCTCGACCCGCGGCTTTGCCCCGATCCCCAGCACGCCCCCGGCCTTGTACGTCCGTGTGTGCAGCACCACGGCGTTCGCGCCGAAGACCTTCTTCACCTCGGCCAACGCCTCGGGCAGCGTGCGGTGCGTAAACGTCCGGATGTTCATGCGGCGGCCCCCACCGATTCAACTCCTGCGGCGGGATCGCTTCCCGTCTCGGGCGAAGACTGTACCAAGCCGAGCGACTCGACCTCGACGCCTTTGCTCACCTCGTTGTACCCCAGCACCGCGCACGTCGGCAGGTGCGGCTCGATCAGCTGACGCACCTGCGCCCGGACCTGCGGCGAGGCAAGCACAACCGGGTGGTGACCAGCGTGGATCAGCGGCTGGACCTCTTCGAGGACCGCGGCGGTGATGCGGTTGGCCACCGCCGGCGGCATCGTGAGGTTCGTGCCCTCGCCGCTGCGGTCGATGAAGCCCGCGATCTGGTCCTCGAGCGCCGGGTCCAGGCTCACGCAGTACAGCTTGGTGACCCCCGGCCCGGTCAGCCCCGGGTCGTTCGGGCTCGGGTCGCTCACCGTGTACTGCCCGCAGATCGTACGCCGCAGCGCGTTGCGCACGTACTCGGTCAACACGTCGAGGTCTTTCGAACGCGGCGCCCACTCGCCCAGCGTCTCGACAACCGTCGCCAGGTCCCGCACCGGCACCCGCTCCCGCAGCAGGTTCTGCAACACCTTCTGCAGCTCGGCCGGCTTCACCAGCGGGGCGTCCTTGCCGCCCGACGCCTCGAGCACCGCCTCGGTCAGCTTGGGCGACTTCTCCTTGAGCTGCGTGATCAGGTTGTTGGTCTCCTCGAAGTCCAGCAGCTCGTCGGCGAAGTTCTTGACCACCTCGGTCAGGTGCGTCGCCAGCACCGACGTCGCGTCCACCACGGTGTAGTTCAGCGACTCGGCCCGCTGCTTCTGGCCCGCGTCGATCCACACCGCCCGCAGCCCGAACGCCGGCTCTTGCACCCACACCCCGTCGAGCGAGTCCCGATCCCCCGACGCCAGCCCGCCGTCCATCGCCAGGAACTGACCGGGGTACACCTGGCCCGACGCGACCGCGTTGCCGCGGACCTTGACGTGGTAGTCGTTCGGCGGGTTCTGCATGTCGTCGCGGATCCGCACCGGCGGCATCACGAACCCCTGCTCGGCCGCGAGCTGACGCCGCATCATCGTGATCCGGTCCAGCAGATCGCCCCCCTGCTTCGGGTCCACCATCCGCACCAGCCCGTAGCCGACCTCCAGCTCCAGCAGGTCCACGCCCAGCGCCTGCTCGATCGGCGGCGGCTCGGCCTTGGCCTGCTTCTCCTTCGCGTCGGTCTCGGCGGCCCGCGCAGCGGCGGCCTTCTGGGTCCGGCCCGCGAAAAACGCCCCGGTGCCACAGACCAGTGCGAGGGCGGTCATCGGCACCGTCGGCAGCCCGGTGAACGCCATCACCCCGAGGAAACCCGCCGTGATCCCCAACGCCGCCGACCGCGAGGTCAGCTGCGTGGTCAGCTCCTGGCCAAAGTCCTCCCGGCTGCCCGACCGCGTCACGATGAGGGCGGCCGCGACCGAGACGACGAACGCCGGCAGCTGCGACACCAGCCCGTCGCCGATGGTCAGCTTCGTGAAGACCTCGATCGACTCGCCGAAGCTCCAGCCCTTCATCGCCATGCCCACGGCGAAGCCGCCGACGATGTTGACCAGCGTGATGATGATCCCCGCGATCGCGTCGCCGCGCACGAACTTGGCCGCACCGTCCATCGCCCCGTAGAAGTCGGCCTCGCGCCCGATGTTCTCCCGCCGGGTGCGGGCCTCGTTCTCGTCGATGATCCCCGCGTTCAGGTCCGCGTCGATCGCCATCTGCTTGCCCGGCATCCCGTCGAGCGTGAACCGCGCGGCGACCTCGGAGATGCGGGTCGCGCCCTTGGTGATCACGACGAACTGCACGATGATCAAGATGATGAACAGGATCGAGCCGACGACGATCGACGAGCCGGAGACGAACTCGGCGAACGCCTCGATCACCTTCCCCGCGACCGCGGTGGCGGACCCCGGGTCGGCGACGTCGGCGGCGAGGATCAGCCGGGTCGTGGCGATGTTAAGCACCAGCCGCAGCAGCGTCGTGCCCAGCAGCAGCGACGGGAACGCCGAGAGCTCCAGCGGGCTCTTGACGAAGATCGTGGTCATCAAAATCAGCGCCGCCAGCGCTAGGTTCGCCGCGATCAGCAGGTCCATCACGAACGGCGGCAGCGGCACCACGATCACCGCCACCAGCCCGATCACCGCCACCGGCACCAACAGCGGCCGGTACCGGTCGAGCCGGTTGAGCCAGGCGGGGAGGTTGGGGTTGGCGTCGGACATGATTTAGCCGCGGATGAACGGGGATGCTTCAGGTGAAGTTGTTGACCAACCGCTTGATTTGAACTCGAGGGTGTTTGAAGTTCAGCATTAAGGCCAAGGGCAAGCTCGTACCCCGCAAGTAATTCAGCGTCTGGGCGGTGTGTTCGGGAACAAATCCGTTGACGCACTTAATTTCTACGATCAGCCGTCCTTCGACCAACACGTCGATGTAGTAATCGCCGACCACATCGCCTTTGTAGAGCACCGGCATCGGCTGCTCGGCTACCGCCACGATCTCTTGTCGCCGACATTCGCTGACCAACGCTCGCTGATACACCTTTTCCAAATACCCAACACCCAAAGTATTACTGACCTCAAACGCACACCCGATGACGCGCTCACAAACTTCACTCAACCATCCCTGTTCATCCGCGTTCATCCGTGGCTAATTCCCCAGCCTTAAGCGGCTTTCTGACCGCTCAGCCGGTACACGTACGCCAGCAACTCCGCCACCGCGGCGTAGTGCTCTTCGGGGACTTCCTGGCCGACGTCGACGTTGGCGTAGAGCGCCCGGGCCAGGGGCTTGCGTTCGACACGCGGGATGCCGTGGAGGTCGGCGATCTGGCGGATGCGCATCGCCATGAAGTCCGCGCCCTTCGCGACGACGCGCGGGGCCCGCATCGTCCCGCTGTCGTACTTGAGTGCCACCGAGAAGTGCGTCGGGTTGGTCACGATCACGTCGGCGGTGGGCACGTCCTGCTGCAGCCGCTGCATCGCCAGCTGGCGGGCGACGCGGGCGCGCCGCTGCTTGACCAGCGGGTCGCCGTCCATGTCCTTCATCTCCTGCTTGACCTGCTCCTTGGTCATCATCAGATCCTTGCTCTGCTGCCACCGCTGGTACCAGAAGTCCAGCAGGGCGAGCACGATCAGCAGGACGCACAGCACCAGCGCCAGCTCGAAGACCATGTGGGCCGAGACGAGGAACGCCGACTCGATCGGCAGCTCGGCGAGGTGCAGAACCTTCTGCATGTCGCGGTACATCACCACGCTTGCCACGGCCCCGATCAGGATCACCTTGCCCAGGCTCATCAGCAGCCGGACGCCGGCCCGGGCGTTGACCATCTGCTGGATGCCCTTGATCGGGTTGAGTTTCTTGGGGTCCGGCACCAGGGGCTTGCCGGTGAGGATAAAGCCGACCTGCCCGACCACGGCGACGAGGCCGACGGCCATGATCAGCAGGCTCAGCGGCATGAGCATATCGACCAGCACCCGCACGCCGTAGGCGCCGAGCGTGCCGAGGTCGTCGACCCGGGTGGGGTTGGGGGTGTGCGACCCGCCGAGCAGGGCCTGCATCGAGTTGCGCATCGAGCCGAACAGCCGCAGGCCGAAGAGCTGCAGCCCGAGCACGGCCGCGAGCAGCATCAGCGCCGCGGTGAGGTCCATGCTCTTGGCGACGTTGCCCTCGCCGCGGGCCTCGCGCTTGCGGCGCGGCGTCGCCTGTTCGGTTTTTTCCTGTCCGGTCTCGGCCATCCTGGCGTCGGCTCCGCGGGGCGTCCTGCCTCACGCATAAAAGGGTCGGTTTCTTATCGGGCGATCCGGGCCGGGTTCTGCACCGTGAAGGCCTCGAGGATCAGGTGCAGCGTCCGGCTCATCGCCGCGTCGAACGCCCCGAGCACCGCGGCGACGCCCACGATCAGCACCACCAGCCCGGCGAGGATGTAGAAGATGAACCCGACGCTGAGGATGTTCATCTGCGGCACCGTCCGCCCGATGAAGCCCATCGCCACCCGCAGCAGGAACAAGATGCACAGCAGCGGCATCGAGACCCGCAAAGCGACGTCGAACATCACGGTCAGCAGCCCGATGACCAGGGCCACATACGATTCAAATCCACCCGACCCCGCCGTCGCCGGCGTGACGAACCCGCCGATCGGCACGGCCTCAAAGCTGCCGACCAGCGCGAGCAGGATCGCGTGGTGCCCGCCGAGGATCAAGAAGATCGTCAGCCCGGTGAGGAACAGCAGCTGGCCGATCACGCCGGCCTCGGCGTCGAGGTCGGGGTTGAACACCCCCCCCGCCGAGACGCCCATCTGCTGGTCGATCACCTGCCCGCCGACCTGCATCCCGATCAGCGGCAGCGACGCGCAGTAGCCGATCACGTAGCCCAGCAGCAGCTCCGCCGCCACCAGCGGCAGTAGCACCCACAGCTGTAGCTCTCGCCCCGAAGCGATCCCCACGGCACCGGGCCCTGCCACACCCGCCCCGACCAGCACCGGGTACACGCACAACGCCAACCCGACGACCAGGAACACCTTGACCAGCCGCGGGATCGTCCGGCTGCCGAACACCGGCGCGAGCAGGAACACGCCCGTCAGCCGGAACAGCACCAGCAGCCAGCCGGGCAGGTGGTCGAGGATGGGGCCCAACGTCGTCATGTCTTCCGAATAGCCGCGGCGCTACGCGTCGCGGTCCAGCGTGGCGTAGCCACGCGGCTACTTACTAAAACCCCCCGAACATCCGGGCCGCGAAGTCCATGATCTTGGTGAACACCCACGGCGCGGTGACAATCGCCACCGCCCCCATCCCCAAAATCTTCGGCACGAAGCTCAGCGTCTGCTCCTGCAGCTGCGTCGCCGCCTGCAGCACGCTCACCGCCAGCCCCACCACCAACGCCGCCAGCAGGATCGGCGCCGCCAGGAACAGCATCAGCGTCAGCGTCTCCCGCACGAGTTGGATCGATTCGTCAAAAAGCATGGCATGTCCCGGAGGCTACCGCCCCGCTACGTCGTCACCCCCGGCACCGCGAAACTGTTCAACAAGTTCCCCGCCACCAGCCGCCAGCCGTCGACCAGCACGAACAGCAGCAGCTTGAACGGCAGCGAGATGAAGATCGGCGGCAGCATCAACATCCCCATCGAGATCAGCACGCTCGCCACCACCATGTCGATCACCAGGAACGGTAGATACAGCCGGAACCCCATCAGGAACGCGACCTTCAACTCGCTTAAAATAAATGCCGGCACCAGGGTGATGGTGTCCACGTCCTTCCGCCGCAGCTCACCCGGCTCGCTGGTGTCCTGGCCGCGGTACTCCATGAACATGTAGACCGTGTCCCAGTTGTTAGCGTAGTCGATCTGGTCGAACATGAAGTCCCGCAGCGGCTGCTTCGCCCGCTCCCACCCCGTCATCTGGTCGATCTGCCCCGCCTGCACCGGCTGCAACGCCTCGACGTTGATCCGCTCGAACGTCGGCATCATGATCAGCACGCTCATGAAAAGCGACAGCCCGACGATCACCTGCGACGGCGGCAGCGACTGCGTGCCGATCGCCTGACGCAGCAGCGCCAGCACCACGACGATCCGCACGAAACTCGTGCACATCACCAGGATCGCCGGCGCGACCGACAGCACCGTCAGCAGCAGCAGGATCGACAGCGACGCGCTGAGGTCGGCCCCCGGAAGTTCGCCGCCGCTTCCGGGGGACGGCGGATTACGGTTTAGCGGCAGAGCGTCCTGCGCGTTGTCCAGGATCGAGATCGGGTTGAACGGGTCCAGCGGCGCCGGCTCGGGCGCGGATTCTTGCGCGACCGCGATCCCCCCGAGCACGGCCGACGCCAACAGCACCAGGATGAACCGCCACCACTTCAAGCCGTCTTCCCCCCGCTGCCGAGGACGCGGATACGGCCCGCCAGGCCCGACAGCGCGTCGCGGGTGCGGTCGACGTGGACCTCGCCCTCGTCGCCGCCCTCTTCTTCCGCCCGGGACTTGCCGTCGTAGTCGGCGTTGAACTTCTGCACCAGGTTCTGGAAGCCGCGGGACAGGCTGGCGTCCTGGGCGGCGGTGACGCTCTGCATCAGGGCTGCGACTTCTTCCGGGTCGGTCACTTCCGAGAGGGTGCGCAGGCCGGCCGACGAGTCGCCGACGACCAGCACCCGCGGGCCGACGCGCAGCAGCAGGACGTGGTTCTTCGGGGCGACGGTGGTGCGCGACAGCACCTGCACCGCCGGGCTGGGCCGGGCCGTGAGGTTGCCGCCGAACTTCGCCAGGGCGAACCGCAGGGCGAAGATCAGCGCGATGACGACGCCCAGCGCCGCGAGGGTGGACAACGCCCAGCCGCGGCCGGGGCCGGCGTCGCCGCCCGTCGGCAGGCCCAGCGGCTCGGTCGAAGCGGTACCCAACGGCCGGTCTTCGATCGACGCCGATACCTCGGCAGTCGCTTCTTTTTGTTCGAGGTACCGCTCCGCCAACGCCTCGAGCCGACGCTCGGCGTCCGCGGTGTCGGCCGGGTACGGTGCCGGCTGCGCGGCCGCCGCAGCGCCGAGCATCATCAGCACAAACGAAATCAACTTCCGGGGGGGGCGGTGCACGTGGCCCTCCTTGGCCGGTGCGGGGTCGGGGCGGTGCGGGTTCCGCGGCTCGGCCTCCGGCCAAGACTTACGGGCACCTTGAAATCAAAACCGGGTTCGCGCTACTTGCTTTCCTCAGCCTGGTTCATCGCGGCCAGCATCTCACGCTCGGCCGCCTCTTCCGGCGTCTCCGCCGCTTGTTCCTGTTCCTGCTGCGCCGCCTCGGCCTGCTCCTCGAGGTCCGCCACGATCTCGCTGACCCGGATGCAGAAGTTGTCGTTGAGCACCAGCACCTCGCCGCGGGCCACCAGCCGGCCGTTGACGTAGACGTCCACCGGGTCGCCCGCCAGCTTGTCCAGCTCCACCACGCTGCCCGACTGCAGCTTCAGCACGTCCTCGACCAGCATCTCGGTCCGCCCCAGCTCGACCGAGACGTCCAGATCGACGTCGCCCAGCAGGTCGATGCCCCGCTCGCCGTCGTCGTCCCCGCCCACCGCGTCGGCGATCTCGTCCACCGACGACTGGGCCTCGGCCAGCATCTGCGCGATGAAGTCGTCGTCGGCCAGCTCGGCCATGGGATCAGGTTGAGCGCCTTCGTCGGCCATAAAACTGTCTGCGTCACGCGGGGGCAACCCCGCTTAAGCGGGGTTGCCGGGGTCTCAATAGTCCGACGCGAACTCCATACACTTGGTGATGAGCACCTCTAGCACGTACGGCTCGTCCGCCTCGTCGTTCCCGAAGCGGCTCTCCAGCGCGGCCGAGACCTGCCGGGTCAGCGTCGCCAGCTCTTGCTCCCGCAAATGCGACGGCTCGGCCCGGCGGAAGATCGTCGTGATGTCCTTCGTGATCGACGCCTGCATCGCGTCCTTCTTCTCGGTCATGAAGTCCAGGTGCCGGGTCTTGACCTTGATGTAGATCTCGGTGTCGTACATGAAGCTGCGGCCCGACTTGGTGTTCTGGAACTTGCCGGCCAGCACCAGCACCTCGGCGGGCACCTCACCCATGGCCAACTCGTCCGCGACGCCGGGCTCGGCGACGACCTCGCTCGGGCCGCCGGCGAACATGAACAACGCCACGATCACCACCGCCTCGACCAGCAGCACGGCCGCCACCGCGATGATGGGGACCAGGGGCAGGCCCTTCTTCTTGTCTTTGTCCGCCGGGGCGTCGGCGGCGATCGGGGTGTCGGGGGTCGGCTCGGCCATGTCGGTTCCTTCGGCAACCCGCTCCGCAGACTTTGCGCACCGGCCCCCGGAATCCACTCCGCCTTAACTTCGGCCACCCGCCTCGGGTTCGGTGAAATCTTGTTTGAGCGACTCGCTGACCAGCACCTCGACCCGGCGGTTGACCTCCGCGTCGTCGGCGTCGGCGGCCCGGGCGTCCAGCGGCTCGCGGTCCGCGTTCGCGGTCAGCCGGAACCGCTCGGGGTCCACCCCGAGGTCCACCGTCAGGTAGTCGAACACCGCCTTGGCCCGCGCGTGGCTCAGGTGCCAGAGGTCGCTGAACTCGGCCGTCCCCGCCTCGGGCATCTCCAGCGCCGCGGCGTGGCCCCGCAGCTCGATCAGGTTCTCCCAGCCCTTGAACACCTCGGTCAGCTGCCGCAGCGACTCCTTCGCCTCCTCGCCCAGCGTCGCCGACGCCGGCTCGAACGTGATCCGCCCTCCCGTCGCGATCATCATGCCCTCGCGCACCTTGGTCACCTGCGGCTCCCGGCCCTGCTGGCCCGGGTCCTTCGTGTTGCTGCGGTTCGGCACCTTCTCCTGCTTCAGCCGCAGCGCATCGAGCCGCTCGATCAGCGACAGGGCCGGGTCGTCGGTGATCGGGATCTTCCCGCCGCCGCCCATCATCCCAAAGGCTTCCTTGATGTGCTCGACCACAGCCTGGAACTGGTCTTCCTTCTTGATCTCGCTGAAGCTGACGATGAGCACGAAGAAGCACAACAGCAGCGTCATCATGTCGCCGTAGGTCGTCATCCAGCCCGGCGCACCGGGGGGCGGGCACTCGCATTTCTTGCTCATGGGGCCACGATCCGTTGAACCGCCAAGGACGCGGAGGACGCCAAGGAAGGCATAGATTCAAGCTCAATCATTCAAACGGCTTTAAAACCCGAAGACCGATGGTTTTCCTTGGCGCTCTTGGCGTCCTTGGCGGTTGCCTGCCTTAGGCTGCTTCCTCGTCCGCCGCCGGCCGCATCGACGGCGGCAGGAACGTCCGCAGCTTCTGCTCAACGACGCGGGGGTTGTCGCCGCTCTGGATGCTCATCACGCCTTTGACGATGATCGTCTTGTAGAGCACCTCTTCGGCCGACCGCCGCCCCAGCCGGTCGGCCATCGGCCCGGCGAGCATGTTGCTCACCATCGCCCCGTACATCGTCGTCAGCAGCGCGACCGCCAGCCCCGCGCCGATCGCGCTGGGGTCAGACAGGTCCGCGAGCATCGCCACCAGCCCGACCAGGGTCCCGATCATCCCCATCGCCGGGGCGTAGGTGTTCACCGCTTCCCAGAGCCCCTTGCCCACCTTGTGCCGCTCGACCAGCACCTCCAGGTCGTTGAGCATGATCTGCTCGATCAGCTCCGGGTCCGTCCCGTCGACCGCCATCTGGATCCCCTGGACCACGAACGGGTCCTCGATCTCCTTGCAGGTCGACTCCAGGCTCAGGATCCCGTCCCGCCGGGCGATCTCGGCGTAGCCCACCATGTCCTCGATCAGCTTCTCGACCGACGGGGTCTTCCAGAAGAACGCCTTCTTCGACGCCGCGATGATCCGCTTGACGTTCGCCGCCGGGAAGCAGAAGAACACGATCGTCATCGACGCCCCGCCGACAATGACCACCGACGGGATGTCGATGTACATCCCCAGGTTGCCCTTCGAGCTGGTGAACAGCGCCCAGGCGACCAGCGCCCACGTGCCGAGGAAACCGAAGAGCAGACCCAGGTCCATAAACTTATCCTAAAGATCGCTTTAACACCGATCGGAACGCCCGAGACGCGTCGCCGTCGAGGCCGTCCCCGTAAGCTTATCGGCCGCCCCCCCGGACTTGGGTTGAATAGAAACGCGAACCACCGGCCGACCGCTCTGGTGACCGCAAGATATCCCGACGACGGGACGACCCCCGAATGAGAATTATTGTCAACAATACTTGACCCTAAATTTGAAGGTGTCTATGGTTTAGTCGATCTATTTGATAATCAGTCGCAACGCCGTATCGAGCGATGCCAGATCATCACTTCCCGGAAACCGGATTACCCTGCATCGCTTACGAGCGAAGCCGCCGAATACTTTCGGCATTCGAAGTGCGAGCGAGCAACCTCAATCCACAAATTTAGGCGCAGCCGTATTTTTAGAATTTTATTTTTCAGGATGCCGGCAGGAGAATCGAGACCATGAATAATCGGATAGACATCGTCAAGTTCATCGTAATAGTGGCGGTCTCAAGCTTAGCGATGAATATGCAAGCGCAAGACGATTATAGCTTTGACGCTTTTATCGACTACAGCCTACCGGGTATCACTCAATTTGACGGTTGGGATGAGCTAAGCCGGAGCACCCCACAAGTCGCCGCCGCTGGTCCCCCATTCCCGGGATTTCCAGGTGCAACGCCATGGCCCGCTCCCATTGAATCGGTGCTGACACAAGACACGTTCGATACCATTGCAGATGATGACCTCAACGGTGATGGGACTTTCAACAAGATTGCGGGTAACGGCTATCCCGCCGGCGATAGCATTTATACATCTCCGTTTGATCCGTCCGGTACATTCATCGTCGCAGATGAAACATTGGTGGACAACGCCGAAACTATTGTCTTTCAACTCCGTATAGGTGCGGGCGACCCCGAGAAACCCGACGCCCCTGGACAATTTGGTGAGTGGTTGAACGCTGATCCTATTCTCACCGTAGGCACTTTAGACAATGGCACGGTTAACGGTAGTATCGTGCCCCTGTTCGACGCAGGAATCGTGTCTGAAGGTATATCAGGCTCAGAATTTGGACCAATTAACGTCGGCGTCCTTGCGTTCCAGTGGGACCTGCGAGACATTGACGATCCTTTCACCGCGTTCGGCATCACCTTCAACCCGTCCAAGACGAGTGCGACAGTTTTGGACTTGCGGGTTGATCATGGCGATACTTTCACCATTGTTTCCGTTCCGGAACCCGCTTCGTTGGCCTTGATCGGCTTAGGCAGTTTGGCATTGTTAGGGAGATGCCGCCAAACTTGATATTGTGGCAATAGCGGCAGATAATCATTGATTCTGCCGACTTGCTCGTTGGCTGAATTCTTTATGGAACCAAAGTGCGAGTCGTTAGAGAACCAAAGGTTTAAGGATCACTTGGCTGAACGTTATCTGCGACTGTTTGTAAAATAGGACCGGACTCCATGGCTAACACTCAAGATCGTGGTTTTACGTTGATTGAGTTGCTGGTGGTGGTTGGTGTGATTGCCCTACTGCTTGCGATCCTGCTGCCGGTCCTCGGCAAGGGTCGCGAGACCGCTAAATGTGTGATCGAATTGTCGGGGGCCCGAACGCTGATGCAAGCAGTTATAGGCCGTTCGATTGATTATGACGGGACGATCATCGCTGGGTATACCAGCAACGAATCCGCATACGACCCCACCGGCAATCAACACACCGGTGTGACCGCGTTGCGATATCCTTGGCGTTTGGTGGATTATCTGGATTACAATATTCAGGGATCAATCTTAGTCAATGAACAGGCCGTCGAAATTGGGACCTCGCCTGGTGGAACGTTGGGCGATCCAGACTACGATGATTGGATTTATGACGTAAGCGTTGGACCCAGCTTCGGGATGAATCTTCATAATCTGGGGGGTAATGAGGTTTCTCCCCTCGAAAACAGCCCCGGCCTAATCACCAAGATTGAGCAGGCAGTTGTTCCTAGCAAGCTGATCGCTTTTGCGTCGGCTTTCAATATTGAAATAGATTTTGACCCGATCACCGGCACCGTAACCCAAGAATTTCACCCAGGTTTTTTCCGCGTCAGCGCCCCCAACGAACGTCACGCCAGCCACCGCTGGCGCGGCACCGAATATGATCCAGAAGCCTGGCCAGATCAGACCGGACATGTCCATTTTCGCTGCAATGAAAAAGCGATTGTCTCCCATCTCGACGGATCGGCCACCCAGTTAAGTTACGACCAAGTCCGGGATATGACCCGCTGGAATAACATCGCCGCCCAACAAGGTGAGCCGGATTATACCCATCCACCGATTTTTTGAGCCCGTTGGGCATTGCACCCGCCTGCCAAGTCTTGAGATATCCATGGCAGGCGGGTGTCTGCTCTACCGCTCGGAAGTTATTTTACTCCCACACTTTACGTAGGCGGCATGAGCTTCCTAAGGCTGCGACCGTAATCGATCGCCTTCTCGACGACCTCCTGCATCGGCTCCTTGACGATGAAGTGGTCGCCGTTGATCAGCGTGATCGTCGTGTCGGGGTTCGACTCGACGGTGCGGATCAGCTCGGCGTTGACCACGAAACGTTTGCCGTTGAGACGGGTGACGGTGATCATTTTTGATCTTTGATCTTTGATCTTTGATTAGAACGCACGGCATGAGACTCCAAGGGTTTTAATCAAAAATCCTCGTTCAAAAATCAAAAATCACCGCACCAGCGACAAGAGCTCCTGCAGCAGGTCGTCGCTGGTGGTAATGATGCGGGAGCTGGCGGAGAAGCCGGTGCTGGCGGTGATGAGGTTGACGAACTCTTCGGAGAGCTCGACGTTGGAGAGTTCGAGGGCGCGGGAGACGACGACGCCGCCGCCGGAGGTGCCGGCGGTGACGACCGAGGCGTTGCCGGAGTTGTTCTCGGCCTCGTAGAGCGAGCCGCCGACCTGCCGCAGGCCGAGGTTGTTGGGGAAGGTGGCGACGGGGATCTGGCCGAGGGTCCGGCGCAGGCCGTTGGTGAACGAGCCGACGATGACGCCGTCGAGGCCGATGTCGAAGTCTTCGAGGCTGCCGATGGGGAAGCCGTCCTGGCTGAGGGTCCGCAGCTCGGTCTGCTGGTCGACGAGGGCGGAGACCGAGCCGAAGGGGTCGGTGAAGGCGAGGTTGATCTGCAGCGGGTTGTCGGCGCCGGTGTCGGTGCGGTCGAGGGTGAGGACGCTGCCGTTGAGGCTGATGAACTGGCCCTCGGTGTCGAAGCTGGCGGTGCCGGTGCCGAGGAAGGTGTCGAGGTCGGTGTCGTCCTCGGCGGTGGCGTAGAAGTCCCACTGCGTGCCGTTGCTGTCCTTGGTGGTCAGGACGGTGACGAGGTTGACGGTGAGCGGGTTGCCGAGGGAGTCGAAGGCGGCGAAGGTCGTGAGGGTCGATTCGCCGTCGGCCTGCTGGGTGGTTTCGAGGTCGAGGGGGGTGGTGGGTGCGGTGCCCTGGTTGACGATGAGGTTGCTGTCGTCGAAGGCGATGCCGTTGGCGGTGCCGATGTTGGAGGTGATGCCGAGGACGCCGGCGGTGATGGCGACGCCGGCGGGGGCGGTGGTGGGGTCGATGCCGAAGATGTCTTCGAGGAAGTCGGCGAAGTCCTGGAGGGTGGTGCCGAAGTCGTCGGCATCGACGCCGGGGGTGGCGGCGGCGTTGATCTCGAAGGTGCGATCGGGGACGGTGGAGCCGCCGCGGGTGGCGCCGCTGACGGTGATCACGTCGCCGAGGGCGAACGGGTTGGTGCCGTCGGCCTTGAACAGCCCGGCGAGGGTGGTGGCACCGGTGGCGGGGACGGTCGCGCCGGCGTTGGAAAACAGCTGTTCGAAGTCGGTGACCGATCCCTGGGTGGCGACGTCGCCGCCGGCGTTGAGGTTGCCGGCGAACTTCACTTCGGTGGTGGGGCTGGCGATGGTGGTGACGCCGACGGGGAGGTTGACGTCGGTGAGCACGCCGGGGACGACGTTGTACTCGGCGTCGACGCCGTAGCCCTGGACGAGCCCGCCGGAGGCGGTGGTGAGGTTGAAGTCGCGGTCAACGGAGAAGTTGCCGTTTCGGGTGTAGCGTTGGGTGCCGGAGTCGTTGATGACGAAGAAGCCGTCGCCCTCGATGGCGAGGTCGGTGGCGACACCGGTGGCCTGGAGGGCGCCGGTGCCGAAGTCCTGGGTGATGGAGCCGAGGCGGACGCCGAGGCCGACCTGAGCGGGGTTGGTGCCGCCGATCTGCCCGCCGGGGGCCGAGCCGGAACGTGGGGTCTGGGCGAGTTGGGTCTCGAAGTGGGTGCGGGACGACTTGAAGGCGTTGGTGTTGACGTTGGCGA
>JBCCOP010000034.1:0-20133 GCA_039025315.1 Planctomycetota bacterium
CCGATGCGGTGGATGTACACCTCCGGGTCCTCGGGCAGGTCGTAGTTGATCACGTGGGTGATGTGGTCCACGTCCAGCCCGCGGGCCGCGAGGTCGCTGGCGATCAGCACGTCCACCTTCTCCTTGCGGAAGGCGTCCATCACCTTGTTGCGCTTGGACTGGTGCAAGTCGCCGTGGATCTCGCGGACGTTGAGCTCTTTCTTCTTGAGGTACTCGGCGACCTTGCGGACGGTGGCCTTGGTCTTGCAGAACACGACCGTGGTGTCGGGCTTTTCTTTCGTGAGCAGCTTCAGCAGCAACGCCCGCTTGTCCCACGGCTCGACCGGCAGGTACTTCTGGTCCACCATCGCCACGGTCAGCGAGCCCGAGACGGTGGTGATCTTCTGCGCGTCCTTCTTCATGAAGGAGCGGGCGAGGCGTTCGATCTGCACGTCCATCGTGGCGGAGACGAAGATGGTTTGACGCCCCCCCTCGGCGACGGGCTTGTCGATGGGGCGGGGGATGAGCTTCAGGATCTTGCGGATATCTTCGCGGAAGCCGATGTCGAGCATGCGGTCGACCTCGTCGAGGACGACGAAGCGGACGTGGTTGAAGTCCAGTTGGCCGCGGCCGTGCAGGTCCATCACGCGTCCGGGGGTGCCGACGACGAGGTGTCCGCCCTGGGCCAGCGACTTCTGCTGGTGGCGCATCGACTCGCCGCCGATGATGACGGAGGTGCGGATGTTCGTCGCCTTGCCGAGCTGGTCGAGCTCGCCGGCGACCTGGGCGGCGAGCTCGCGGGTGGGCGCGAGGACCAGTGCCTGGCCGCGGACCTCGGGGTCGGCCAGCGACAGGATGGGCAGCCCGAACGCGGCGGTCTTGCCCGTGCCGGTCTTCGCCTGGCCGATGACGTCGTGGCCCTCCATGATCGGGGGGATCAGCGCGGCCTGGATGCCGGTCGGGTGCTCGAAGCCCGCTTCGGTGAGCCCGGCGACGACTTTTTCGGAGAGTTTGAGGTCCGCGAAGCTCACGGACGTGTCGAACAGTTCTTGCGTGGCGGTCATATAGGTGGTTTTTCCGTGGATTTTGTCGGGGGATGGTACGCCGGCGGGGGGGCGGTCACAAACCGCGTGCCGTTGCCCGGCCGGGGGGGGCGTGTTACAAAATCCGTTTCGCCGTCGCGGTTCGCGGCGGTTCGCGGAACCCTGAACCTCTTTGCGGGAGCGGAGCCTTGAAACGACAGCATTCGATCGTGATCGTGGCCCTGGTCGGGGCGTTGACGCTGGGCCTGTACGTGACCGCCGGCGGGCAGGCGGGTAGCGCTTCCGGGGGGGCCACGCCGGCCCGCGTGGCGGTGGTGAACATGCAGGAGGTCATCAACCAGAGCGCCCAGCAGGCGGCCTTCACGGCCGACAACCAGCGGCGGGCCGAGGCGCTGCAGGCCGAGCAGCAGCGGCGGCAGCAGGAGATCGCCACGATCACCAACGCGATCGACCCGCTGCAGCCCGGCAGCGACGCGTGGAACCAGAAACGCGACGAGCTGCAGACCAAGACCCTGGAGCTCGAGGTCTGGGCCCGCATGCAGGAGCAGAACGGACAGCTCGAACAAGCGCGCCAGTTCGCCACGCTCTACCGAGACGCCAACGAGGCGTCCGCCGCCGTGGCCGAGGCGATGGGCTACGACGTCGTCCTGCAGGGCGGCGAGCTGCCCGACCTCATGCGGCTCAACATCCAGCAGCTCCAGACCGTGGTCCAGACCCGCAAGGTGATCCACTTCGCCGACGGCGTCGACATCACCCGGGCGGTCCTGCAACGCGTCAACGCCGAGTCGGGGCAGTAGGGCCGCGCGCTGATCTTTACATAGTCGATCCGCTACGCGGGCAGGCTATCGCTTCATCGCGTCAACGCCCCGTCGGCCCGTCCGGGTACGCCCACGCCCCCGCGACGCCGGGGTCTTTCGCGCCCGTGACCCCCGGCAGCGTGATCGGCACGCCGTCTTGCGACAACGCCCCGAGCACCGCGAACGCCACCGCCTCGCGCGCCTCGGCGGGCACGCCGAGTTCGTCGGAGCGTGTCACGGCAGCGTCCGCCGAATGACGGATCGCCTCCGTGAGTGTGGGGTTGTTGGCCCCACCCCCGGCCAGCACCACGCGGTCGGGGACCAGGCCTTCCACCGTTTCGCCAATCGATTCGGCCACAAACGTGACGGCGCTTCGGAGCAGGTTTGCGGGTGGCACGGTGGTGAAAGCTTCGGTCAGTCGTTTTATGGTTATTTCGTCGCAGTGTTGTTGGCCGAGCGATCCTTCGCCGGGCCCGAGGATCGGCAGCGTGTTGTTGAGGTGGTGCCTGACCTGCGAATCGGTCTGGCCGGCCGCGGCGTGTCGGCCGTCGCGGTCCATGGGCTGCGAGAACAGGCGGCGGGTGATGCCGTCGAGCAGCAGGTTGCCCGGGCAGAGGTCATACGCGAGCGGGCGGTGCGCCGGGAACTCCGTGCCGTCGTCCCAGAACGTGACGTTGACGATCCCGCCGAGGTTGACCACGAGGGTGTTCGGTCCGGGGAAGAGGATCGGGTCGGCGATCGGCGTGACCGGCGCGCCCTGCCCCCCCGCAACGAGGTCGGCCTGGCGTAGGTCGTAGCACACCGGCAAACCCAGCGCCCGCACGATCGGCCAGGGGTCGAACAGTTGCCAGCTCAACGCGTCGCCCGGGGCGTGCCAGATCGTCTGGCCGTGGGCGACGACAAAATCAACCGCGGTGTCGGGGTGTCGGCGGAGTAGTTCGGCGACCGCCTCGGCGTGGACGACGCCGAGGTGGCGGGCCGTCCGCAGGACGTCGAGCGGCGGCCGGGCCCCGCCCTCGGCCAGCGAACGCAGTGTGTCGCGCAGGCCGTCGGGCAGCGGGACGCTCACGAGGCCGAGGTGCTCGGCGGTCATGTCGAGGCCAACGCCGGTGATCCGCGCGAGGGCCACGTCGAGCCCGTCGAGGCTCGTGCCGGTCATGCACCCGACGACGTGGCGGACGCGGGGGGAGGGATTGGTGCTTGCCGCCGCCATGGGTTGCTGCCTTGACCCCTCCCCCTCAGGGGGAGGCCGGGTGGGGGTGTCGGGTGCTGGTGGGCTTTGTTTTTGTCTTGACGTCAGAGCACTCGTCACCCTCCCCCGGCCCCTCCCTGAGGGAGGGGGGTGAAGGCGTATCATGCGGCGATGCAGGGTAACGCTGAAGAGGTCTTTCCGGGCGGGCGCTTCTGGACGCCGCTGCGGGTGTTGCTGATTGCGCTGCTGCTGCCGGCGTTTGGGCTGACGGCGGTACGGCTGGTGCCCGAGCCGGCGTTGACGCCGCGGGAGGTCGCGTCGGTCGAGGCGGACCTGCGTGAAGCGGCGCTGCGCATGATCGAAACCGACGGGATGCGCCGCGGCGACGGGGCGGTGTACGCGGTGGACGTGACGCAGCTCGCGACGGCCGCGGCGCTGGCCAATGACGCCGAGGTGTACGAGCCGCTTCGGCGGGTCATCCTCGACGAGCTGTTGGTGCGGCGGGTGGAGGGCGACCCGGCCCACGGCGTGATCGGCTGGCGGTTCTTCCCCGAGCCACCCGAAAACCAGATGGCGGTCGACGCGTCGGGCACAACCGAAGCACTCCGCGCGGCCGAGGCGCTGTGGGAGGGCGTCCGGGCCTTCGGCCACGACGACGACCGCGCGGCGATCGCGTTGATCCTCGACGCCTACGCCCGGCACGCCTACATCGACGGCGGCGTCTGGATGATCCGCAATTACTTCAACCTCCACCCCGATGTGTATCACTACGTAACGAACTCGTTCCTGGTCGACTACGACCCGGACCTGGTCACGCGGTTGGCCGAGGCGTACGGCCGCGACGACTGGGCGGAGCTGGCGGCGAACTCGGCCGGCGTGGTCGAGGCGGCGCGGACCGGAAGCGGCCTGCTGCACCAGGTGATCCGGCCCGAGGTGGCGACGATCATGCCGGGCTTCGCGCCGGGCGGCTTCTACTCGATCGACGGCGTCGAGCAGCTGAGCAACGTGCTGACCGTCGCCGAGCGGAGCGTGACGACCAACCCCGAGGCGGCGGCCGAGGCGCTCGCGTTCGCCCGGGAGCGGGTCGGCGACCTGCGGTTGTACTACGACGTCCGCACTGGCGTGATCGTGCCCGCACCCGGCCGACCCGAGGCCCGGCCCGGCGTCGAGACGTGGGGCCCGCTGCTGCGGCTGGCGGTCCGGCTCGACGACCGCGACACGGCCGTCGCGGCGCTACGTCAAGTGGTCAACCAGACGCGGTGGATGCTGCGCGACGAGGCGGAGCGCGACCCGCCCGCGTACCTGCTCGGCGAGGCGTGGCTGGCGCTGCGTTATGCTGCCCGGGCCTCTCTGCTCGATCCGCCCGCCGACCCCACGTCAACCGAGGAAGCCGCGCCTTGACCCCACCGCCCTCGACCGCCGCGCCCGACTACGACCTGAAGCAACTCGACGCCACGCTCGACCCGGCCGACTACCTCGTGCGGCCGAAGGAGAAGGTGGACGTGCGTGAAAGATCGACCCGCTACGACGGGCCGATCGACAAGCACGAGGGCCGCAAAGCCCTCGCCGCGCTCTCGACCCGGCTGGCGCAGCTGCAGGAGCGGCTCTACGCCGAGGGCTCGCGGTCGCTGCTGGTCGTGCTGCAGGCGATGGACGCCGCGGGCAAGGACTCGACCGTGCGTCACGTGTTCGGCCCGGTCAACCCCGAGGGCTGCCGGGTCACGTCGTTCAAAGCCCCGAGCAAAGAAGAGCTCGCCCACGACTACCTCTGGCGGGTCCACGCCCACACCCCGGCCGACGGCCACATCGCGGTCTTCAACCGCTCGCACTACGAAGACGTGCTGATCGTCAAGGTCAAGGGCTGGGCCCCCGCCAAGCGCATCGAGAAGCGCTACGGCCACATCAACGCCTTCGAGAAGATGCTCACCGACGAGGGCACCGTCGTGGTCAAGTTCATGATCCACATCTCGAAGGACTACCAGAAGCAGCGCCTGCAACGCCGGCTCGATCGGCCCGACAAGCACTGGAAGTTCAACCCCGAGGACCTCACCGAGCGGGCCCACTGGGACGAGTACATGCAGGTGTTCAACGACGCGCTGCGGCGGTGCTCGACGGCGGCGTGCCCGTGGTACGTCGTGCCGGGCGAGCGGCGGTGGTTCCGCAACCTGCTGATCGCCAAGGTGCTGGTCGACCGGCTGGAGGCGATGGACCTGCGGCTGCCGCCGGTGAACTTCGACCCGAGCGAGATCGTGATCGAGTGACCGGCTTGGCGGCGTGGGACTGGGCGGTGCTGGCGGCCTACCTGGCCGGGGTGTCGGTGCTGGGCGTCGCGCTCGCGGGGCGGCAGAACGACATGGCGGATTTCTTCCGGGGGGGCGAGGGGCTGCCGTGGTGGGCGGTGTCGATGTCGCTGATCGCGACGACGGTCTCGGCGGTGACGTTCGTCGGGGTGCCGGCGATCGCGTACAACCCCGACGGCGGGAACATGACGTACCTGCAGTTGGGGCTCGTCGCCGGGCTGATCGCGCGGGTCTTCGTCGCGTTCGTGCTGGTGCCGGCGTACTTCCGCCGGCGGGTCTACAGCCCGTACGACTACATGGGCGACCAACTCGGCGGCGGGGCCCGCGGGGTGACGACGGCCCTGTTCACGCTCGGCGGGGTGCTGGCGCAATCGGCCCGGGTCTACCTCACAGCGCTGGTGCTCACGCTCGTGCTGGCCGGGCCGCTGGCCTGGGTCGAGGGCGCGACAGGGGTGTCGCCGCTGGCGGCGTCGATCGTGGCCATCGGCGTGATCGCGGTGGCGTGGACGCTGCTGGGCGGGATCGCGACGGTGGTGTGGACCGACGCGCTGCTGTTCGTGGTGTTCGTCGCCGGCGGAGTAGCGGCACTCGTCGTGATCGTGACCCAACTCCCGGGGGGCTTGGGTGAGTTCGTCGAGGTCGGCCACGCGTACGGCAAGTTCGAGGTGTTCGACTTCCGGGTGGCGTTTTCGCTGACCGAGCCGTACACGTTGGCGGCGGCGGGCTTCGCGGCGGTCGTGAGCAACGTCGGGTTCTACGGCACGGACCAGTTGCTGGCGCAGCGGATTTTCTGCTGCCGGAGTGCGGCGGACGCGAAGCGGGCGGTGCTGGCGAGCTACGCCGGTGAGGCGGTGGCGGCGCTGATGCTGCTGGTGGGGGTGGGGTTGTTCGTGTTCTACGCCGCGTTCCCCGAGCGGCTGACGGGGGTATCGGCGGAGATGGTGGCGGCGGAGAACGACAAGGTGTTTCCGGTGTTCATCCTGGAGCAGATGCCGGCGGGGGTGAAGGGGCTGGTGGTGGCGGGGGTGTTCGCGGCGGCGATCTCGTCGCTGACGTCGATCCTCGCGGCGCTGGCGCAGACGACGGTGTCGGCGACGTACCTGCCGCGGCGGGCGCGGCGGTTGGGTGTGGCCGAGCCGACGGCGTCGGCACTGGCGGCGTACGACCCGGCCGAGGCGCGGCGGGTGGTCGTCGTCGCACGCGGGTGGATCGTGGCGTGGGGGGTCGTGTTGTGCGTGGCGGCGTTTGCGGTGGACCGGTTCAAGGACGCGACGGGGGTGCCGATCCTGGACCTCGCGCTCGGGCTGGCGAGCTACGTGGTGGGGGGGTTGTTCGCGGCATTCCTGCTGGCGTGGCTGCCGGTGCGGGTGAACGGGAGAGGGTTGGTGTGGGCCGCGCCGCTGGGGGTGTTGGCGGTGTTCGCGTGCCGGTTCCACGAGCCGTGGGCGGTCGCAGCGTGCGGGGTGGGCGTGGGTTTGTTGGTCGTGACGTGGGCGGCGACGCTGAGCCGCGAGCGGCTGGCGAGGACGGCGTGGCTACTCGTGGGCGGCGCGTTGGTGATGGGGCTGGCGTGGCGGGGGTACTTCGTCGAGGTGGATGAAGCGGGCGAGGCGGTGCGGGTGCCGGTGGCGTGGCCGTGGTACGCGCCGCTGGGCGCGGCGGTGTCGCTGACGTTTGGGTATCTGTTGGCGGACCGCAAGCCGCTCGCGGCTTAGCGCTTCAATCGAACAGTCCCGCCGTTTCGAGCATCTTCACGACGGCGTCGGCGGACTCGTCGAGCGACAACTCGTGCGTCGGCAGGTGCAGTTCGGGCGATTCCGGGGCCTCGAACGGCGCGGAGACGCCGGTGAACTCGGGGATCTCGCCGCGGCGGGCCTTGGCGTAGAGGCCCTTGGGGTCGCGGGCCTCGGCGACGTCGACCGGCACGTCGACGTGCACTTCAAAGAAAGGTCTCGCGGGCCGGTCCGAGTCGGTCGCCGCGTGGATCGATCGCACTCTTTCCCGCGCCGCGCGGTACGGCGAGACGAACGAGCATAGGCAGACGAGCCCGGCGTCGGCGAAGAGGCGGGCGGCCTCGCCGATGCGGCGGATGTTCTCGTCGCGGTCGGCCGGGGCGAAGCCCAGGTCGGCGCACAGCCCGTGGCGGACGTTGTCGCCGTCGAGCCGGCAGGCGTGCCGCCCCGCGTCGAGCAGCCTTTTTTCCACCGCCACGGCCACGGTCGATTTGCCGCTGCCCGAGAGCCCGGTGAACCACACGGTCGCCCCGGCCTGGCCGAGGTTCCGCCGGCGGGCGTCGTCGCCGACGGCCCCGGCGTGCCAGGTGAGGTTGCGGTCGGCGGGGGTAGGGTTGCTCATGGTCTGAGCTTAACGGCCGGCGAAGTGCGTCGCGATGACCATCACGTCGTAGAGCGCGTGGGTCGCGGCGACGATGCCGAAGCCGCGGTAGACGTAGATGGCGGCGAAATACAGCCCGGCCAGGGTATAGAACGAAAACCGCCCCCAGTCGCCGGCCGACCACGCCCAGGGCAGGTGGCTGTCGAACGGGTGGTACAGCGCGAACGCCAGGGCCGAGATTACGATCGCCCCCCCGGCCGACCACGCCCCCGGCAGCGCCAGCAGGTCGCTCAGGACGACGTGCACCAGCGCGATGACGATCAGGCGGAAGACGAGCTCTTCGTAGACGCCCGCGCCGATGGCGAAGGTCACACCCTGCCGCCACGAGCCCACGGCGTCGAGCCCCGTCGCCGCCGAGGCGGTGCTGGCCAGCAGCGGCAGCTCCGGCAGACCGAGTACCTCGAACCGGTCCCCCGCGGCTTCCCCCCACGCCGCGGCCACTTCCGGGGGCGGGGCGGTGATGGTGATGCTGAAGACGAAGAGGGGGGCGGCGAGGAGGACGGATTCGACCGCCATCACGCCGTAGAGCCGCGGCTCGACGTGCCACGGGTCGCGGCGGACCAGGTGCATCAGCAGCAGCACGGCCACCGCCGCGGCGGCCGGCAGGTGGTAGCCCGTCACGCCGAGCCAGTCGAAGAACTGTCCCAGCATGCGTTCGGCGTAGATCTGCGGCAGCCGCTCGTCGCCGGCCGGCGCGAAGACCACCGCCCCGATCTCGTAGACCACCAGCAGCGGCAGCAGGAACAGCAGCGACTGCAGCGGCCACTGCGTCCGGTCCCAATACGACGTGACGCGGTGCTCGGGCGAGCGGTCGGTCCGGCGTTTGCGCAGTTGGGGGCGGGCGTGCATGGGGTTTATTTGGCGATTTGGCGATTTCGTGATTTGGCGATCGAGCAGAAGAGGTTGTTGTTGGTCTTCCCGATCACCAAATCGCTAAATCACCAAATCGCTCAATACTTCAAAACCGCGTGCACGTTGTCGTAGGGCCGGATCTTCTCGCGGCCGTTGAGAAACGCCAGCTCGATCGCGACGGTGACGCCGACGATCTCGGCGTCGAGGCCGCCGACGAGGTCGAGGCAGGCCTTGAGGGTGCCGCCGGTGGCCAGCAGGTCGTCGACCATGAGAACCTTCTGCCCCGGCGCGATCGCGTCTTCGTGGATCTCGAGGGTGTCGCTGCCGTACTCGAGCTCGTACGACATGCTCCGCGTCGCGGCGGGGAGCTTGCCGGGCTTGCGGATGGGGACGAACCCGGCGGAGAGCGCCTGCGCGATCGCGGTGCCGAAGATAAAGCCCCGGCTCTCGGCCCCGCAGACCAGCTCGACGCCCTTGCCGCGGAACGGGTTGGCCATCCGCTCGACCGCCATCGCCAGCCCGGCCGGGTCGCGGAGCAGCGGGGTGATGTCCTTGTAGGTGATGCCCGGCTTGGGGAAGTCGGGGACGTCGCGGATCAGGGTGGTCAGGTCCATGCAAAGGCTCGGCGGATGTGCGTCGGAGCGAGCTTTTAGCCGCTAGAGCCTAGAGCCTAGCAAGACGCAAGCGGCGGCGGGAATCGCTGGTTTCGCCCGGCGTTGGGAGCGAGCGTCGTCCTCGGCGGGCGGCCGCCACCCACGTCAGTCTTGCTAGGCTCTAGGCCCTAACCGCTAGAGGCCCCCCCATGGACAGTTTCATCATCGAAGGCGGCCGGCCGCTCCGCGGCACGGTCCGGGTCAACGGCTCGAAGAACGCCTGCCTGCCGCTGATGGCCGCCGCCCTGCTGACCGACCGGCCCGTCACGCTCCGCGGCGTGCCCGACCTCTCGGACATCCGCAACATGCAGCGGCTGCTCGACAGCCTCGGCTGCAGCCTCTCGGGGCGAGCCAAGGACCTCACGATCCACGCCGACGACGACACCAAGGTCGTCGCGCACTACGACATCGTCCGCACCATGCGGGCCGGCATCTGCGTGCTCGGGCCCCTGCTGGCCCGCCGCGGCGAGGCCCGCGTGTCCATGCCCGGCGGCTGCGCCATCGGCGACCGGCCCGTCGACCTGCACGTCCGCGGCCTCCGCGCCCTCGGCGCCGAGATCACCCTCGACGCCGGCTACATCGTCGCCACCGCCCCCCCCCCGGAATCGGGCCGCGGCACCACCCGGCGTTTGCGTGGGGCTCACGTCTTCCTCGGCGGGCCCAACGGCTCGACCGTCCTCGGCACCGCCAACGTCCTCTCCGCCGCCGTCCTCGCCGAGGGCACCACCGTCATCGAGTGCGCCGCCTGCGAGCCCGAGATCGAAGACCTCGGCCGGCTCCTGACCTCGATGGGCGCGAACATCACCGGCCTCGGCTCGCCCCGCATCACCGTCGAGGGCGTCGACGAACTGACCGGCCCGCCCGACCCCGGCCACGCCGTGATGCCCGACCGCATCGAGGCCGGCACTTACCTCATGGCCGCCGCCGTGACCCACGGCGACGTCGTACTCGAGAACTTCCCGCTCGATTCGCTGGGCGCAGCGTTGGACCGGTTGGAGCGGGTCGGCGTGACGGTCGAGCCGGTGAGTGGTGAGTGGGGGTCGGTGAGTGGGGTAGAAGCACCCACCACCCCGTCCGACCCGTCGCCATCGCTTGCGTCCGCCCCCACTCACCCCCCCCCACTCACCACTCACCCGCAAACCACTCACCCGCAAACCGTCCGCGTCGCCACCGCCCGCCGCCTCAGCCCGGTCCAGGTCGTCACCCAGCCGCACCCCGGCTTCCCCACCGACCTGCAGGCGCAGATCATGGCCCTGCTCACCCTCGCCGACGGCAACGCGATCGTCACCGAGAAGATCTTCCCCGACCGCTTCCTCCACGTCGCCGAGCTGCTGCGGATGGGAGCCGACATCACCCGCGTCGGGCCCAGCGCGATGATCACCGGCGTCCGCGAGCTCGTCGGCGCGCCGGTCATGGCGTCCGACCTCCGCGCCTCCGCCGGCCTGGTCATCGCCGGCCTCGCCGCCCGCGGCACCACCACCATCAACCGCGTGTACCACCTCGACCGCGGCTACGAGCGGATGGAGGTGACGTTGCGGGCGTTGGGCGCGGCGATCGAGCGCGTGAGTGGGTGAGCCGTCGTAGGGCCGGATTCATCCGGCCGCGATTGCGAACGACACCGGCCGGATGAATCCGGCCCTACCCGATCGGTCAATAATCCGGCACGAAGTTCTCCCGCCGGAACTCCTTCGCGTCCGCCGCGATCGTCTGCGTGTACTGCTCCAGCTGGCCGACGACGGGGGTGTAGGTCAGGGTGTAGGTCTTGCCGGCTTCGAGGGGTGCGAGCGCGATGAACTCGGCGGTGCCGGCCTGCATCTCGTTGATGTCCTTGCTCTTGAAGCCGCCCTTTTTCAGGTCGACGGCGGTGCCGGCGTCGTCGGTGAGGGTGAAGTGTTCGCCGAGCCAGTGGTTCCAGTCGGGCTTACCGCTGTTGGTGAAGACGGTCGGGCCGTCGCGGGCCACCGCCATGAGCGAGACGACGACCTGGAGCTCGCACTCGTTGTTGGCGTCGGGCGCGGCGACGGCGTATCCGACCAGTTCGCCGGTGTCGGCGTTGAGGGCCTGCATGCCGAAGAACATGCCGCCGAGGATCATGATGAGCATGCCGCCCCAGACCACTGCTTTGACCATTTCTGTCTCCTGCGGTTTGATACCGCGGTTGGGAACCCCCGTGACGCCGAGCCGCGGGCTTGTCGTGGGATCAATGTACCCGCTGAAGAAGCCCGGTTTTGGGAAAAACAGACGCCATGAGTGACAACCCCGAGAGCCCGGCCCCGATCGACGCGGAACTGCTGGACATCCTGGTGTGCCCGCTGACGCGGTCGCCGCTGCGGCAGGAGGGGGGCTGGCTGGTGGCCCAGCGGCCGGCGGGCGCGGGGCTGCGGTACCCGGTCCGCGACGGCGTGCCGGTGCTGCTGATCGACGAGGCGACGCTGCCCGAGGGGGTCGAGGACCTCGACGCGTTCCGGGGCCGGTACGCGGACGACATCCCGGCGTGACGGCCGGTGGCCCGCGGCCGGCTTATGATCGCGGGTTATGTCCGATGCGCCCGCTGCCGCGCCATTCTGCGACCTGCACCTGCACTCGACCGCGTCCGACGGCGCGGACGCGCCGGGCGACCTGCCCCGGCTGTGCCGCGACGCGGGGCTGAGCTGCTTCGCGCTCACGGACCACGACACGACCGCCGGTGTCGACGCCTGCGCCGCCGCGGCGAGGCGTTTGAAGATCGACTTCATCCCGGGGGTCGAGCTGTCGGCCAACCCGGCGCTCGACGGCGGCGAGCCCCGCGGCACGCTGCACCTGCTGGGCCACTTCGTCGACCCGGACCACCCCCGCCTCGCCGAGGTCTCGGCCCGGATGCGGCAGACCCGGGCCGAGCGCAACCCCGCGATCGTCGCGAAGCTCAACGACCTGGGCGTGCGCATCACCAACGACGACCTGGCCGAGGCCGCGGGCCGCAGCGGCTCGACCGGATCTGATGACGCTCCCGGCCGCGCCGAGGAAACTTCCGGGGGGGGGATGATCGGGCGGCCGCACATCGCGCAGGTGCTGATCGAGAAGGGCTACGTCCGCACGATGCACGAGGCGTTCACGAAGTACCTCGGCCGGCGGGGCGCGGCCTACGTCCGCCGCGACACGCTCGACGCCGCCGAGGCGATCGACGTGATCCACGCCGCGGGCGGGGTCGTCAGCCTCGCCCACCCGGTGCAGCTGGGTTTGGACGACGACGCGCTGGAGCACGCGGTCGCCCGGCTCGACGCGATGGGGCTCGACGGGATCGAGACCCGCCACAGCGACCACACGCCCGCCGACGTACGGAAGTTCGGCACCCTGGCCGAGCGGTTCGGGCTATTGACCACCGGCGGCAGCGACTACCACGGCTCGCGCAAGACGGTGGCGCTGAACTCGCAGCGGGTGCCGCGGGCCGTGGCCGACCGGCTGCGCGACGCGGCGTCGCGGGTCGCGACCCGGGCGTCAGCCGTCTGACGCGTCGCCGCGCCACGCGTGCCAATATGCCGCGAGGCGTTTGGTGAACGCCGCGGGGGTCTCGGCGAAGAGCCGGGCGGCGAGCGGGGCCAAGTCGCCCCCGGAAGCGTCGGGGGAGTCGGCGTGTTTTGCGGCCAGCCGCTCGGCGGCGCGTAGCGCCTTGCGGGTCGGCGTCAGGACGTTGGGCCAGGCCCGTTCGACCTGCGCGAGTTGCAGGCGCAGGATCGCGAGGGTGTCGGCCGTGGGGTGCCGGCGGGCGTCGCGGTAGGCCGTACGCAGGCCGGGCTCAAGCAGCTCGAACCCGCCGTTGGGCAGGTGCCAGTACCGCGCCCGCATCCGCACCTCGGCGAGGTCGGCGACGCGGCGGTACACCGCGGCGTCGGGCACGGCCGACGCGGCGGGCGGTTCGGAATCGTCGGCCCGCGGCGGGTCGGGGCGGGTGTGCCACCACGCCGCTTCCACCGCGCGGTGCTCCCGGCGGAAGACCTCGGCCCCGAGCGGCCGACGCACCAGCCGCAGCAGCGCCCGCAGCCGCGCGAGCTCGTGGTGCGCCACACCCACGGCGGCAGCGTCCCGGGTGAGCGCCGCGATCGCCGCGTCGAGGTGCGCCCGGGCCTGGCGGCGGACGGACTTGACGATCGGCTCTTTGCGTTTGAGGGGGCTGACGGGCATGGGGGGCAGGGTAGTCGAGTCGTTTGGTAGTTGAGCAGCGAGCGGCGCGTGCTTTCCTACTTAACTACCCAACTACTCAACTACTGAAAAGGGATATCGATCGCGAAGCTGATGGCCCGCTCCTGGTCGTCGTCCTCGGCGACGAGCGGGACCGCGAAGTCCACGGCGAAGGGGGCCTGGCTGAGGAACGCGACGTTGAGCCGGATGCCGGCCCCGACCGAGACGCGCCAGCCGTCGAGGCCGATGTCGTTGTCGAGCGTGCCCTGGTCGGTGAAGACCACGCCGCGGAGGTACTGCTCGAGGATGGGGAACTCGTACTGCAGCCCGGTGAGCAGGAGGAACTCGCCGCCGACGCCCTCGTCGCCGATCTCGAGGTCGTCGGCGCGGATGCCGCGGGGCCCGACGCCGCGGTTCTCGAAGCCGCGGAACGTCGTCTGCCCGCCGGCGTAGAACCGCTCGAACAGCGGGGACTCGCCGTCCTCGAAGATGTACCCGCCGTCGAAGCGGAAGCGGAGCACGCCCTTGCGGCCCAGGAAGTCTTCGGTGACGGTCCAGAACTTGTCGAAGCCCAGCGACAGCTTGGTGAAGTCGTAGTCGCCGCCCAGGGCGCCGACGCGCTCGACGTTGAGGGTGGTCCGGCTGCCGCGGCTGGGGGTGAGGTTGCTGTCGGTGGTGCTGCGCTGGACGCGGAGGCTGGCGGCGGTCAGCAGGTTGGTGCCCTCCTCGGCGAAGACGTCGAGCGGGGCGTCGGCCTCGATGTCGTCGATCTCGACGTTCTCGACGCGCAGCCGGGCCGAGGCGGACCAGACGTCGCCGAAACGCTGGCCCAGGCCGAGGCGTCCGCCGCCGCGGCCCTCGTCGAAGTCGTCGCGGTCGGACGAGAACAGGAACAGGTCGGAGTCGAAGAAGTACTCGGTGTCGAAGAAGAACGGGTCGGTGAGCCCGACGGAGTACCGGCTGTTCTCGCTGCCGGGCTGGAGGGTGAGGTTGAAGGTCTGGCCGCCGCCGCGGAACGCGCGGTTGGCGAAGAAGTCGTCCCAGGACTCGGGCAGGTCGGTGATGTCGAAGTTGCGCTGGGTGATGTCGATCGCGCCGAGTAGGCCGTCGTCGGAGCTGATGGTCGCGCCGAAGTTGATCGAGCCGGTGTTGCGTTCGCTGACCTCGACGAGGACGTCGCGCTCGGGGTCGCCGCGCTGGCCGAGGAGGGTGATCACGGCGTCGCCGAAGAGGGGGGTCTCGTTGAGGCGGCGTCGGCTCTCGTCGAGGCCCGGGCGGTCGAAGGGCCGGCCCGGCGTGATGCCGCGGAGCTCGCGCAGGACCACCTTGGTGCGGGTGATGCTGTTGCCGCGGACGGTGACCTTGCCGACGTTGCTGGGCGTTCCCTGGTCGATGGTGGCCAGCAGGTCGACGGTCTGGTCGTCGGGGTTGAACTTTCGGTCGATGCCCGAGGCGCGGGCGTCGGTGGTGTTGCGGCGGACCAGGCGGGTGTCGAGGTAGCCGAGCCGGCCGTAGAGGTCGCGGAGGTTGCGGGCCGAGTCGCGGAGCTTGTTCCCCGAGTAGACGTCGCCGGGCTGCAGCTCCATGTGCCGCAGCAGCTGCTCGGTGGGGAAGATCAGCTCCTGGCCGTCGAGCCCCTCGAAGCGGACGCCGCGGACGGTCCACCGCGGCCCCTCGGTGACGACGAAGGTGACCGCGGCGTCGCGCTGGTCGTTGCTGACGGTGATCCGGCGGTCGACCTCGGCCTCGAGGTAGCCGCGCTGCTGGTAGTACTGCCGCAGCCGGGCGGCGTCGAGCTTCAGCTGCTCGCGGTTGAGCACGTTGCCCTCGCCCAGCAGGGGGAACCACGTGCCGGAGCGGACCTGCTTGCGCAGCTCGCGGGGCCCGAAGACGGTGTTGCCCTCGAAGCCGATCTGCCGCAGGCGGATGCGGGGCCCCTCGCGGATGAGGAACACGAGCCGGCGGTCGCGCTCCAGGGCGTCTTCGTCGATGGTGACGTCGGTGACGAAGTAGCCCTCGGCCTCGTAGGCGTCGAGGATCGCCCGCCGGGCGCGATCGACAACGAACGGGTCCACCGGGTCGCCGCGGCGCAGCAGGATCAGGGCGCGCAGCTCGGCGGTGTCGAGCCGGCGGTTGCCCCGCACCTCGACGCCGGCCAGGATCGGCAGCTCGACGAGGTCGAAGCTCAGCACCACCCCGCCGTCGTCCGTCCCCTCGGCCCGGGCGGTGACGCGGTCGAAGAAGCCGAGGTTGGTGATCCGCACGACGTCCTGCTCGACGGTCGGCTTGTCGTACGCCGTGCCCACGGCCGAGCGGACCTGGTTCTGGACGAAGTTGCTGTCGAGGCGGTCGAGCCCGATGAGCCGGACCTCGCGGATCGGCCGGCCGTCGAACTCCGAGGCCTGAGCCATCGCCGCCCCCGCCCCCAGAAGCCAGACCGACAGCAACACGACCCACGCCCCGCCCCACGCCAACCGCCTCGCCCGGCGCGGGGCGGGCCGGGGTCGAAGGGGTCGTCGGTCGGCGGGCAAGCGGTCGTCTCCGGGCGGCTCAGGCCGCCCCCGAGTCGGCGGGAGAAACTTCCGGGGGCGGGCGGGAGAGTCTAAATCAAATCAAAACCCACGGCGGTTTGCCGCGTCGGCGACGCGCGGCGGTTGTCGCTACCCGCCGGCGAATCTAAACTCAACCGAGGCAAGGAACGATGCTTCGATAGCCGGCCAGCCGACCGGCGTGTGTTGCCGTTGCCCCAGCCCCGCCTGCACCCACCGAGCCCCATCCCCAAGGGACCCGCATGAGCACCGCGACCAAGGAACCCACCCCCGCCCCCGGAAGTTCCGCCACCGACTCGGCGGACGCGCCCGCCGACGCTTCGTCGCCCGACGCCGCCGCCGGCCTCTCCGACGAGCGCCTCCTGCAGATGCTCGCCGACATGATGCTCATCCGCCGCTTCGAGGAGCGGACGATGCAGGCCTACCAGCAGGCCAAGATCGGCGGCTTCTGCCACATCTACATCGGCCAGGAGGCCACCGCCGTCGGCTCGGTCGCCGCCACGAGTAACGACGACCCGATCGTCACCGCCTACCGCGACCACGGCCACGCCCTGGCCCGCGGGATGCACCCCAACCACTGCATGGCCGAGATGTACGGCAAGATCACCGGCTGCGCGAAGGGCAAGGGCGGGTCGATGCACATGTTCGACAAGCCCCACGCCATGTTCGGCGGCCACGCCATCGTCGGCGGGCAGGTCCCCCTCGGCGCCGGCCTCGGCTGGGCGATCCAGTACAACGCCGAGTCCAAGGTCGCCCTGTGCTACATGGGCGACGGCGCGCTGAACCAGGGCGCGACCCACGAGGCGATGAACCTCGCGGCGGTCTACAACCTCCCGCTGGTCTTCGTCCTCGAAAACAACGGCTACTCCATGGGCACCGACATCGCCCGCGGCACCGCCATGGCCCACGACCAGAAGCAGCGGGCCGAGATGTACGGCCTGCGCTACTTCGAGTGCGACGGCCAGGACGTCCTCGACACCTACCAAACTTTCAAACAGGCCGTCGACGGCGCCCGCGACGCCCGCCCGATCAACTACAACGAAAAAGCCAACAAACGCGAGTCGATCCCGACCTACGACAAAGACGGACGCACGCCCGGCCCCGCCTACGTCAACGTAAAGACGTACCGCTACCAGGGCCACTCGATGTCCGACCCCCAGAAGTACCGCACCAAGGACGAGGTCGGCGAAAAACAGGACGTCGACTGCATCAACCGCCTGGTCAACTGGCTCATCGAGCACGACCGCGCGACGCAGGAACAGATCGACGAGCTGGACAAGAAGGCCAAGGACGCGAGCAAGGAAGCGATCAAGTTCGCCGAGTCCTCGCCCGACCTCGGCAAGGACGAGCTGTACACCGACGTCTACGTCAACGTGTTCGGCCCGTACCAGCGCGGCGAGCCGCACCCGGACTTCGTGTGACCCCCGGAAGCGAGCAGACCGTAGGGCCGGATTCATCCGGCCGGACCACGTGTGAACTTTCACATGGGTGCAGACGACCCCGAATCACGAGCGCACCGTGAATCCTGGAAGGGCGCGATCGGCCTGCTGTTCGGGGCCATCGTGGTCGCCGCCGCGGCGATGATGTTCATTGTGTACATGGTCAAGTCGCGGGCCGGTGCCGCGTGGTGGTGAAACCGGCCGTACGGTGACTCATGGATCAACCGCCCGACAGCCCCCGGCGCAGCGACGACAAGGACGACGCCCTGTGGATCGTGCTGCTGGTGGTCGTGGGCCTGATGGGCTTCGGCGGGCCGCTGCTGGGGCTGCTGCTGTTCCTGTTTTTCCATTGACCGCTCGACCCACAAGCCGGGCCTGAGCGCAGCGAAGGCCCGGATCGTGTCGGGTAAAACATCCGGGCCTTCGCTGCGCTGCGGCCCGGCTTGGCTCGGTTTGAGTTATCGGCGACCCCCGGGGGCGGGTGGTTTAAACCCCCACGCCGGCGCGGCCGAAAAACAGGGTTATGCGGAAGGCCGAACTCCCCGTTAACGAGACCCGGCGGCTGCGGGCGCTGCGGTCCTACGAGGTGCTGGACACGGTGGCGGAGCGGGGGTTCGACGATCTGGTGGCGTTGGCGGCCGAGGTGTTCGACGTGCCGATCGCGTTGGTGAGCCTGGTCGACGAGGACCGGCAGTGGTTCAAGGCGAAGATCGGGATCGACGCTTGTCAGTCGGGCCGGGACGAGGCGTTCTGCAGCCACGCGATCCTGGACCCCGGCGTGATGATCGTGCCCGACGCGGCGGAGGACGAGCGGTTTCACGACAACCCGTTCGTGACGAACCCGCCGCACATCCGCTTCTACGCCGGGGCCCCGATCCTCGACCCGGGCGGGAACGCGTTGGGCACGCTGTGCCTGATCGACGACAAGCCCGGCACGTTCACCGCCGCGCAGGCCGGGGTGCTGGCGCGGATGGCGAGCCAGGCGATGGACCAGATCCGCCTGCGCAAGGCCAGCCGCGACGCGGCCGAGTACCAGCAACGGCTGACGCGCCACCGCGACGAGCTCGAGGCCGAGGTCGCCCGCCGGACGGCCCAGGTGGTCAAGACCCGCGAGGAGGTCGTGCACTGCCTCGCCCGCGCGGCCGAGTTCCGCGACGACGACACGGGCCACCACATCCGCCGAGTGAGCCTCTACAGCCAAACCATCGCCGAGGCGCTGGGGCTCAACCAGACGTGCCGCGAGACGATCGGCCTCGCCGCGACGCTGCACGACATCGGCAAGATCGGCGTGCCCGACGCGATCCTGCTCAAGCCCGGCAAGCTGACCGACGAGGAGTTCGCGCTGATCCAGGGCCACGCCGCGGCCGGCGCCGAGATCGTGCAGATGCTCGCCGACGACGAGAAGCTCCAGCTCAAGGCCCACTGCGACCACGGCGCGGCGATCGTCGGCGAGGCCGAGTTCGAGCTCATGGCCGTCGCCGCCCGCATCGCCCGGAGCCACCACGAGCGGTTCGACGGCACCGGCTACCCCCGCGGACTCGCCGGCGAGGCGATCCCGCTCGAAGGCCGGATCGTCGCCGTGGCGGACGTGTTCGACGCCCTGAGCAACCGCCGGACGTACAAGCCGGCGTACCCGCTGCGGCAGTGCTACGACATCCTCGAAGACGGGCGGGGCGGGCACTTCGACCCGGCCGTGCTCGACGCGTTCTTCGACCGCCGCGCCGAGATCGAGGCGATCCACCAGTGCTGGGCCGAGCCCGGCGACGCGGGCCGCGACGCCGCGGCGTGAGACCGCGACCGGGCCCGGACAAAACGTCCGATAGGCTCGCGTGGGGCTCGACAACCGCCCCGGAATGGCTCAGAATACGTCGCGTCGCCGGCACCATTGGCCGGACGTTCATGTCTCCCCGCCCGGCCCGTCGCGGCCCGGCCGACCGGGTGTTTCTGCCCGGGGAGTGAAGCGGATCACGGCCGTCGGCCGATGGGTCACCAGGGGGAATAGCCCCCGCGGCGAGCCGGTTGTTTCCGGTAGACGGCCTCGCCGCACGAGACCGCCAACTCCGGCGGCGAGCGACTCACCCCCGGAATCACCCCCGGCCGCGGCACCGACGCCCGGCCCGCCGCGTCGAGGCAAGCCCATGGCCCCAAGACCGAACCGAACCCGAAACACCACCGCCCGCCGCCCCCGCGCGGCCGTGGTCGCTTGCGGCCTGTCCGCCCTCCTGCTCGGCGCGTCCGCTAACGTGTCGGCCCAGATGACGCCCCCCGCCGATACGCCCCCGACCGCCGCGCCCTTCGTCGATGACCGCGCGTTCCTCGACGAATGGCAGCGACGCTGCTTCGACTTCTTCTGGGAGCAGACCGACCCGGACACCGGCATGACCGCCGACCGCGCCCCGGCCGACGGCAGCCGACGCGTCCACCGCGACGACCTGCCCGTCGGCAGCATCGCCTCGGTCGGCTTCGGCCTCACCGGCATCGCCATCGCCGACGAACGCGGCTGGGTCGAGACCGACGCCGCCCGCCAGCGCGTCGAGACCACCCTCCGCTTCCTGCTCGAAGACGCCCAGCACGTCGAAGGCTTCTTCTACCACTTCGTCGACATGCGCACCGGTCAGCGCGTCTGGGACTGCGAGCTTTCGTCCGTCGACACCGCGCTGCTGCTCGCCGGCGTGCTGACCGTCCGGCAGTACTACGCCGACCACCCGACGATCCCCGAGATGGCGACCGCGATCTACGACCGCGTGAACTGGCCCTGGATGATGGGTGACGGCCGGACC
>JBCCOP010000035.1:0-20087 GCA_039025315.1 Planctomycetota bacterium
CTACAACGCGTCATTCCGCGAGCTGGCGGCGACGCTCGCGCTGCAGACCGGCGACCTCGAAGCTGCGGCGTTCCAGGTCGAGGCGTTGGAGCTGCTCGAGCCCGACCGCCCGATCCACGCCCGCCGCCTCGCCGCGATCTACGACCGCCTCGGCCGGGCCGACGACGCCGCGGCGGCGCGGCAGCGGACGCGTTAATCGTCTTCGTCGTCGAAGAGGTCGATCGCTTTCTTGGCCGCAGCCGCCTGTCGTCGGTGCGCCAGGATCGCCTCGGCCAGCTCGGCATCGGCGGGGTGGGTGATCTTGAGGTTGGCCGGGTCGCCCTCGACGACGTGGACCGTCTCGCCGAGCGCCTCGACCACGCCGGCGTCGTCGGTCGGGGCCGAGCCCGAAAGGTCTTGCGCGTAGGCCCGCCGCAGCAGGTCGGCGGCGAACACCTGCGGCGTCTGGACCGCGTAGAGCCCGTCGCGCGGAACGGTCTCGATGATCGGCCGGGCGTCCGCGGTCGGCGAAGTCTCGACGCCGAGCAGGTCGTCCAGCGGGTCGGCCGAGGCTGTGGCGGCGTCGCCGACCCGCTTGAGTGTGCTGCTCACCGGCAGCCCCGGCACCACCGCAGGCCAACGCTCGGCCGCCGCGAACACCCGCTCGATCAACTTCGGCGACACCAACGGCCGGGCCGCGTCGTGGACGGCGACATGACTACACGCCGGGTCCACCTCGGCCAACGCCAGCTGCACCGTCTCCCAACGCTCGGCCCGCCCCCCGGCCACGAGCTCGGCCTGCGAGAACGAAAGCGCGTCTCCCCACCGGAAACGGAACTCGTCGATCCCGTCGGGCGGCACCGCCAGGACGATCTGCGTCACCTCGGCCACGGCGCGGAACGCCTCGATCGTGTGCATAAACACCGGCTTACCCGCCAGCTCGAACTCGACCTTGCTGCGCGACGCAACGCCGCCGGAGGCGAAGCGGCTGCCCAAGCCAGCGGCCGGGAGGATGACGGCGACCTGCATCGACCTCGGCCCGCTCACCGCACCACGATCGCCGACGGCATCAGCATCAGCACCGGCTCGTCGCGCAGCAGCATCAGGCCCGACAGCGTCCGGCTCACGCTCTGCCACGCGACCGGGCCCAGCAGCCGCTCGGCGGCTTGAAGCACGGCCGGGGCGTCGGTGCCGAGCGCTTGCGACACGGCCGGGCCGCGGACGCCGAAGAGCCCGTCGAGGTAGTCGCCCAGCGACATCGGCCCGGGTAGGTCGATCACGTCGTACTCCCCCTCGGCCAGCCCGAGCCGGTCCGCGAGATCGCCCAGCGCGTCGTCGACGCCGCCGAGCTTGTCCGCCATGCCGTTCTCGACCGCGGCGCTGCCGACGAACAGCCGGCCCTCGGCCACCTGCGAGACGTCGGGCAGCCGGTCGCCCCGGCCCAACTCGACGCGTTCAACAAACTGGTCGTAGACCAGGGTGAGCGCCCGGCGGACCTCGGCCCGCTGCGGCTCGGTGAACGGCTCGACGGAGTTGAACAGCTCGCCGCCCGGGCCGCGGCTGCGGCGGACCACGTCGATGCCGGCCCAGTCGTACAGCCCGCCCAGCGTGATCTTGCCGCCCACCACGCCGATCGACCCCAGGATCGAGTGCGGCTGGACGTAGACCTCGTCGGCCCCGCTGACGATGTAGTAGCCGCCCGACGCCGCCATCGAACCGACCACGGCGACCACCGGCTTGTCGTTGCCCAGCTCACGCAGGGACTGCCAGATCACCTCGGACGCGAGGGCCGAGCCGCCCGGCGAGTCGAGCCGCAGCACGACGCCCTTGACCTGCTCGTCGAGCAATGCGTCTTCCAGGGCGCGGATCATGGTCGCGCTGCCGATGCTCGCGTCGCTGAACAGCCCGTCGCCGATCGACGACTCGCCGGAGGTGATCGGCCCGTCGGCGTGGATCACCGCGAGCGTCGGCTTGTCGGTCTGGCGGGTCGGCTCGGCGAAGAGCGTGCTGAAGACCGCGAACGGGTTGCTCATGTCCAGGTCGCTGGTCTTCTGCCCCAGCTCGGTGTCCCAGTCCCACGTGTCGCCGAACGCCGGCTCGGTGGCCGAGAGCAGGTCGCGGTCGACGAGTCGATCGACGGCGTTACGTTCGACAAGCTGCTCGTCGGTCAGCGTCCAGCCGTCGGCCATGAGTTTTTCGAGCTCGGCGCGGTCCATCCCGCGGGCCGCGGCGATGCGGTCGACGGTCTGGTCGTACAGCCCGTCGAGCAGGCCCTTGATGTTCTCGTCCCACGCCTCGCTCGGGCCGCGGCGCATCAGCGTCTCGTCCGCGCCCTTGTACTTGCCGACCTGCAGCAGGTCAGGGCGGACGCCGATCTTCTCGAGCATGCCCGCGAGGTACATCTCCTCGATCGCAAGCCCGTTCAGATACAGCTCGCCCTTCTTCTGGAGCAGCACCTCGTCGGCCGCGCTGGCGATCAGGTAGTCGGTCAGCGTGTAGGTCTCGGCGAAGGTCATCACCGTCTTGCCCGCGGCCCGCAGCTCTTCGAGCGTGTCGGCGATCGCGGTGCACTGCGTCAGCGTGAGCATCGGCTGGTCGAGGAACAACACGACGCCACGGTACGTCGCGTCGTCGCGGATCAGCTCGAGCTGGTCGATCAGCCCCGGCAGCGACGGGCCGGCGTCGGCCTCGGTGACCCAGGCAAACGGCGTCGGGGCCTCACGCAGCGTGCCGCTGAGCTCGATCCAGCCGACCAGCGGGGTGGCCGCTTCTTCCGCCGCCTCGTCGGCCCGGGCGACGGGGATCATCAGCAAAACGGCGAGAACCACCGTCAAAGTTCGGGGCCAGACATCAAAACGCATCGGCAATCGAGGCATGGTCGTCTCCGTCGTGTGTCGGAATATAAGCTGGATCATAGTGCCGTGGGTCGGCCGCCGGCGCGGCGCGGGTCACGCCGTCGCCTCGCCCGCCTCGGCGAGCTTCGCCTCGATCCGCCGCAGCCCGCCGAGCACGTCGGCCGCCGAGATGAAGTGCGGGCGGTTCGGGTCGCTGGGCCGCAGGATCGCCCCGGTCATCAGCTTGATCCGCTTGGCAACTTCGGACCCCGGCTCGAAGCCGATCAGCGGCCGCAGGTCCGGGTTGCTCACCGGCTTGCTGATCTGCAGCGACAGGTAAAACATGTCCACCCCCTTGTCGAGCTTGCCGTGGGCGGCGATCAGCACGTCGGACGTCAGCCGGCCCGCGTCGCGCATCCGGCCCATGGTCCGCTGGATCCGGCTGGTGTTGGTCATCTCCTCGAACAGCGAGCTCAGCAGCGGGCTCGCCGCGATGTCTTCGCCGACGCGGACCGAGCTGCCGAAGTCGATGAAGCACACCCGCCCGCCGCAGATCAGCATGTTGTCCAGCCGCAGGTCCAGGTGGATCAGCCCCACGCGGTCGTGCAGCACGCTGAGCAGCTCGGCCGCCTGCTTCGAAAAATCCAGGTGCGACACGGGGTCCACCCCCAGCCGCAGCCAGGTCATGTACAGCCGCTTGATCGTGCCGTCGGCCGCGCGCTCGAAGCCCAGCGCCTCGGGCACCCGCCCGCGGTACTCGGCCGGAAGGTCGCGGTTCAAGAGCTGCAGGAACCCCGCCTCTCGGGTGAGGAACACGGGGAACACCCGCTTGACCAGCTTCTCGGCCCGCTCGAGCAGCACGGTCTGCGGCGCCTCGGGGAAGCGGCTGTGCAGCCGGGCGACGACGCGGCGGTAGCGGGGGACCTGCTTCATCACGACGTAGCGGTCGCCCAGCTCGGGCCGGCGCACGAGCCGGACGTCGAAGGTGAAGCGGTCGGTGTCCTGCCCGGGGCGGAGCAGCGCGACCTTGCGGACCAGCAGATAGCGCAGCCGCCGGCCGAACAGCGGAAACGGGACGCCGAACCGCTGGGGGAAGGTCGCCCGCGGCCCGGCCTCGACCTCGAAGCCGTCGTCCGCGGCGTAGGCCCGCGCCGCGCGCAGCAGCGTCTCGTCGTCGCCGTGGGTCACCAGCAGCTGACCGCCCCACCGCAGGCGGGCGAACGCCTCCTCGGGCGGCGGCGGCGGGCCCTGGTGCAGCGCGAAGTCTTCGGGCCGGTCGGGCCGGATGTCCCCGAAGCGGGCGACCCGGCCGCGGTACACCGCCTCGCGGCTGAACCAGAGGTGACACAGCCGCCGTGGCACCGCCTCGGCGCCGACGCAACGCCCCCACCACGCTTTCCACTTGCCCCCCGCTGCGTCCGGCCGCGCTGGACTCATGCATCAGATTCCGCGGAGGGACGGGGTCGCAACGGGCCGTGGGCTCCGCCGCCCCCGGGCGTTCATTCAGAGGCAGACGGCGGGGGCAGGCGCAAGAACGCGGCCCGAGCTTCGGCGAAACGCCGTACGGCCGGCCCGCCGTCGCGGGCCAGCGCCGCCAGCGCCGCGTCGCCGGCGTCGGCCGTGTGCGACTGGAGGTACGCCACCTGCACCAGCGGCGCGGGGCTGCGCTGCGCCTGGTCCAGCAGCGTCCGCAGCGACGCGTCGCCCGGGCCGGGCGGTAGCATCAACACGACCCATGCGCGCTGCACCGCGCCGCCGTTTTCGTAGGCCGAGATCAACGCCTCGACGCACCGCCGCGCCAGCGCCGGGTCGATCCCTTCACCCCCCAGGTTGGGCGTGAACCGGGCGAGCTCGGCCAGGGCGACGAACCGGTCCCGCGCGTCGTCCGACCCCGCCCGGTCGGCCATCGCGGCCAGCGTGTCGGGGCTGTAGGTCGGCGCGAACGCCTGCAGCGACCGCACGTTGTCCGATCCGCCCAGCGGCCCGGCGATGAACGCCCCGCTGGCCAGGAAGCTCGGCGCCGTCACGAAGCTCGCGTTGTAGGTCAGCGTTGAGGGCGCCCGCGTCGCCGCGAAGAGCCCGAAGAGCGAGCGGTCCAGACGCACGGGCACGGCCCACCGCTCCCGCGGCCGCAGCGTCAACCGCCCGCCCAGGTCCACCACCAGCGGCGGCACCACGCCCGCCGGCCGCCCCGCCACAAACGGCGAGACCGTCACCAGCCCCGTCGTGCCGTGGCCCACCGCCGGGTCCAGCGGGATCGGCAGATTCAACAGGTTCTGGATCACCAGGTCCACGCGGATCGGAAGCAGGTACGGCGTCCGCGTCAGCTCGAACTCGGCCCGGACGTTGGTCCACGGCGCGCGGTCGGTGTCGAGCCGCCACAGGGACGAGGGCAGCCGGTTCATCGCGTCGACGACCGCTTGGCCGCCGCGGCCCGGCATCACGTCGCGGCCCATCTCCTGGAGCTGGCTCGCCGCGAGCAGGCCCCCGAACGTGCCGGGCCGCTCGTGCATGACCTGCCGCACGAAGCGGGCCCGCCCCGCGTCGTCGCGGCCCTGCAAGAGCGCCAGGCCGTAGGCCGCCACGTCGTCGTCGTCCGCGACCGTCTCGAACGACCGGCGGGCCCAAGTCTCGGCCCCCTCACGCAGGTACACGAACCCGCTCGCCCGCAGGTAGCGCGGGTCGCTGCGGTCCTGGCCCGCCAGCAGCTCGGTAACCGCCTCGGTGTCGGGCCCGAACATCGCCATCACCCAAGCGAGATCGAGCTCCGCCCCGGGTTGACCCGCCGCGATCGCGGCCCGCAGCGATTCGGCCACCCGCCCGTACGCGGCGACGCCCGCCTCGGTCTCGCCGTGCAGCACCCGGCGGTGCAGGTCCAGCTCGATCGGCAGCTCGCCCGTCGCGTTGCCGTTTTCGTCGGGCCGAGTCACGTCCGCCTCGATCCGATCGATCAGCGCCGCGGCGTCGTCGGGCCGGCCCGCGGCGATCAGGCTGCCGCTCCACGCCGCCCAGTAGTCCGGCGGCACCGGGCCGAACCGCGGAAGGCGGGCCGCGGCGTCGAACTGCTCGGCCGCGCGGTCGAACACCGCCACTTCCGCCAACGCTTGGCCCAGCAGCAGCCGGGCGTCGGAGTCCAGCGGCCGGGCGCGTACGAGGTTGATCGCCGCCGCGGCGCGGTTCCGCGGGGCGGCGTTTCGCTCCAGGGCGAGTTGCCAGGTCAGCGTCGCCGCCTCGCCGTTGGCCGGGTCCGACCGCACCGCGGTCTTGAGGTGTTTCAGGAACGTGGGCTGATCCCCCAGCTCCCGCGCCAGCGTCGCCGCCGCCGACGCCAGCCGCGACCGCAGCGGGCCGGCCGCCTCGTCGTCGCCCGGCAGCTCGGCGAGCCGCTGCTCCAGCACCGCCAGCCGGCCGTCGAGCGTATCGATCTCCGAGAGCTCGGCCATCGTCAGCCGTAGCCGCCGCGCGTCCGCGTCGGGACGCAGCGCCACCACCCGCCGCAGCGCCGCGATCACCCCCGCGGTGTCGCCCGCCTGCTCGGCGAGGTTCACCTTCCGCTCCCACAGCTCCGCGTCGTCGGGCGACAACTCGACCGCCAGGTCCAGCAGCACGTCGGCCCGCGCCGCCTGGTCGTCTCGCAGCTCGACGTCGGCGGTCCGCTCGTCGCGCAGCGTCGCGATCGCCAGCCGCAGCAGCATGTCCGCCACCAGCTGCCGGGCTTCGGCCGGGGCCTCGGCGGTGTCCTGCGCTGCGGCGGCCGGGCCCCACAGCCCCGGGATCAGCAGGAGGGCCCACAGCGGGCCGGCGGTCGGTCGCAACACGGGGCATCGACTCGTACGCATGAGAGGTCCTGAAGCGGTGGGGTTCGGGGGCGGTTGGTACGCCCGGGCGGCGGCGTCGGGTCGCCCGGGTCAGGCCGCGGCGGGCTCGGCGGTCAGGCCGGTCGCCAACTCGGCGATGAACGACCGGGCGTCGGCCACCGCGTCGCCGGGTTCGGCGTGCCGGTGGACCCGATCCACCAACGCCGAGCCCACGATCGCCGCGTCGGCCACGCCCACGACGCTCCGCACCTGCGCGGCCGTGCTGACCCCGAAGCCCACCGCCAGCGGCAGGTCGGTCACGCCCCGCAGCCGCTCCAGCCGCCCCGGCAGCTCGTCCGGCAGCGCCGACGACGCCCCGGTGATCCCGGGCCGGGACACGACGTAGACGAAGCCGCGGCACGCCGCCGCGATCTGCTCGGCCCGCGCGATCGGCGTGGTCGGCGCGACCAGCAGGCTCAGCGTCAAGCCGTGCGCATCCGCCGCCTCCCGGGCCGGGCCCGACGCCGCCAGCGGCAGGTCCGGAAAGATCAGCCCGTCGAAGCCCGCGTCGGCCGCCTGCCCGACGAACGCGTCGAGCCCCAGGCGGTGCACGATCGAATAGCTCACCATCGCCACCAGCCCGAGCGTCAGCCGCGGCCGGGCCTCGGCGATCGCGGCGAAGACGTCGGACACCTTCAGCCCCGCGTCCAACGCCCGCGCCATCGACGCCTGGATCACCGGCCCGTCCGCGATCGGGTCGCTAAACGGGATCCCCACCTCGCAGACCGACGCCCCCGCCTCCTGCGCCGCCTCCAGCAGCCGCACCGTCGTCGCCAGGTCCGGGTCGCCCGCGGTGACGAACGGCATCAACGCCTTACGCCCCCCGGCCCGCAACTCCGCGAACAAACTGTCGATCCGGTTCTCGGCCATGGACCGCGCAGCTTAAACCCCCCAAGACCAGGCCGCCACCCCCCCGGAAGCTCTCAAGTCTCAAGACTCAACGGTCTGCAGCAGGTACGCCGCCACCGGCAGGTACAACGCCACCGGCAGCCACGCGACCAACGCCGGGCCGCCGAACGGCAGCGCCCCCGGCGCTAGCTGCTGCAGCAGCAGCCCGCACCCCCACGCCCCGATACACACCGCCGCGGCCCGCAGCGACACGGACAGCGTGTTGCCCGGCAGCCGTTTCAAGAAGAACGGCAGCCCCATCACCAGCACCAGCACGTTGAGCGCCATCAGGCTGAACCGCCCCGAGACGATCTGCCGGACGCGGTCCCGCTGCGCCGGGCTCACCGCCACGTTGTCCGATAACGCCTCGAGCGTGCGGATCGACAGCAGGCTGGCGAACAGCGCGTCCCGCCGCGCCAGCAGCACCGTCGGCGACAGCCCGGTTTCGTAGGCCGACACCGGGTAGAGCGTCTGCGTCGTCGCCCCGCCGGCCACCGCCTCGCCGACGGGCCGCTCGGCGAAGCCGCCCTCGAGCCGCCACGCCCGCGCCGCGTCGTCCCACGTCGCCCGCTCGGCGGTGATGCTCTCGAGCGTCGTGCCCGCCGCGTCGCGGTGCAGCACCCGCAGCCCGTGCAGCACCCCCGACTCGGCGTCGAACCGCGCCGCACTCAAGAGGTCCCGCCCCCCCGCCCGGGCGTAGAACACCTCCCGGCTCTCCAGCCCTTTGTTCGGCAGCTTCAACTCCGACTTGGCCCGCACCAGCTTCGGCGCCTGCGGCGGCAGCAGGAACTCCTGCACCGGCAGCGTCAGCGTGCTGAGCACGAACCCCGTCACGAGGATCGGCGCCGCCACCCGGTACAGGCTCACCCCGCTGGCGATCACCGCCGTCAGCTCCCGGTGACGCTGCAGCCCCACGATCGTGAACCCCATCGCCCCGACCACGATCAGCCCGTTGAAGAACACGTACACCAGCAGCACCACCGGCACGTAGTAGTCCACCACCGCCGCCAGCGTCGCCAGCAGCGGCACGCCGTACCAGAAGTCCTGGTGCACCTCGCCGGCCTGCACGAACTCGTCGAGGTCCACGATCAGGTCCAGCGACACGAACAGCAGCATCACCACCGCGAACAGCACGACGAAGTTCGTCAAAAACTGCTTCACGATGTAGCGGTCCAGCGTTTTCATCAAACGTGTAGCGGGCGGACTTGTCCGCCCGTCGTCTTGCATCTCAATGCCGCGCCAACCCCCGATACGCCAACAACAGCACCACCAACAGCAACAGGTTGCCCGACCAGACGATCGCCATCCCCGCGGCGAGTGACGCCGGGCTCACCCCCGCGACGTTGACGCCGCTGCTGATGATGATCAGCGTCACGATCGCCAGCAGAAAACTCCAGAAGTAGACCACCAGCGGCGGGCGGTCCCGCAGCCGGACACTCAGCACCGCCCCCAGCAGCAGCAGCAGCATGCACGACACGGCCGAGGCGGCGCGTTCGTGACGCTGCCCAACGATGTTGCGCTTCAGGATCCGCAGCATCTGCCCCAGCCGGTCGGCTCCGACCGCGACGGCCTCGGACCCGGCGTAGGCCTGCCCGCCCGCCTCGGCCAGCAGCTCCCGCGACGGCCGCTCGTCCAGGTCATCCGGCAGGAACCTCGGCCACGTTAGCCGGCGGAACTGCAGCGACCGGTTACCCACGATCGGCTCGCCCGCCCCGCCCGTCACCGTCACGTCCACCAATTCCAGGTCGATCGTCGGCTCGGGGCTCAACGCGTTGGTCCGCACCTTCACGAACGCCAGCGGGGCCTCGTACGTCCGCACCGGCGTGCCCGCGACCCGGCCGTCGGTGAACCGCTCCAGCCGGATCGGCCGACCGCCCTCGGCCGACAGCCGCAGCAGCTCGCCCTCCTCCTCGACCCGGGGCACGGAGATCACGAACCGGTCGCCCGCCAACGCCCCCTGCAGCACCGCGCGGTCCTTGACCCGCACGAACGCGCGGCGGAGGCTCTCGGTCGCCATCGCCGAGGTCAGGGCCTGCCGCCTCTCGCGGACCTCGGTGTCCAGCTCGGGCTTCCGCTCGTAGCGGTCCAGGTCGCGGGCCGAGAGGAACTTCGGGTTGTCGCTGAACAGGCTCGGTATCCGCAGCGGCCCGATCTCGGTGAAGCCGCTGGACATCAGGACGCCGGTCGACGGCGCGCCGCGGGTGACGTTCTCGAGCTGGAACACGCCCCAGGCGTCCGCCGACGCGTCGCCGCCGTAGACCTGCAGCACCGCCCGCTCGGCCGTGGTGTCGTGGCCGATCCCGCCCGCGCCGTTCAGCTCGCCGACCACCACGCCTTTGAGCTCGACGTACTGCGTCATCGGCAGCACCGACCCCGGCGTCGGCGGCGGCGGGAACTCGTTGGCCGTGTCGGCGTAGATCACCAGGTCCTGCCCCGGGAACTCGAAGAACCGCTGCGCGTTGAGCCGCGACACCAGCAGGCTCACCACGTCCCGCTCGACCGTCCGCTCCGCCATCCGGTAGAAGCCCGGCACGACGTAGTTGGCGAGGTACAGCATCCCGCCGGTCAGCACCAGGCCTAGCGCCAGCACCGGCGCGAGCAGGCGGACGTAGCTGACCCCCGACGCCGAGCAGGCCAGCACCTCGTTGTCCCCCGCCATGCGGATGAACACCAGCGTCGCCGCGAACGCCCCGGCGAACGGCAACGCGAAGCCCAGCACCGTCGGCATCGTGAACACCACGAACTTCAGCAGCAGCGCCGGCGAGAGCTTGCCGTCGCTGATCGGCTGGATCGCCGCCGCGAAGCTCAACAGCACCACCAGCACGGCCGTGCTCAGCACCAGCAGCTTCAACAACTCCCACAGGATGTAGCGGTACAACGTCCAGGGCATCGGCTGACCGGGATTTTAACCCAGCGCCGCCGTCTGGATCGCCATCAATTCGCGGATGCCCTTCTCCGACAGGTCCAGCAGCGCGTCGAGCTGGCCGCGGTCGAACGTGCCCTTCTCGCCCGTGCCCTGGACCTCGATGAATTGCCCGGCCGCGTTCATCGCCACGTTCATGTCCACCTCGGCCCGCACGTCCAGCGGGTAGTCGAGGTCCAGCGTCGGCGTCCCGTCGATCACCCCCACACTCACCGCCCCCACCGCCCCCGGAAGCAAGGCCGCCTCGGCGTCGGCCAGGCGTCCTTGTGATTCGGCCCAGCGGAGGGCTTTGACCAAGGCGACGTAGGCCCCGGTGATCGCCGCGGTCCGCGTGCCGCCGTCGGCCGACAGCACGTCGCAGTCGCACGTCACCGCCAGCCCCGGCATCGCGTTCAGGTCCACCGCCGCCCGCAGCGCCCGGCCGATGAGCCGCTGGATCTCCGTGCCCCGGCCGTCGGGGCCGCGCCGCTTGCGGTCCGGCGTCGAGCCCGGCAGCATCGCGTACTCGGCGCTGACCCAGCCGTGGGTCGGCTCCCCCGTCTCGGGGTCACGCTTGATCCACTTCGGCACATCCGGCTGCACGCTCGCGGTGCACAGCACCCGCGTGTCGCCGGCGGCGATGACCACGCTGCCGGCGGCGTTCGTGGGGAACGGCTCGATCGTCGTCGGGCGGAGTTGGTCGGCGGGGCGGGGGATAGATGTGTCGTTCATGACGGGGGTGTAGCCGGCCCGCTAACGCGACGCAAACCCACGCCTGCAACGCTTCGATTAAAACAACACGAATCCATGCGACGCGAAACCGCCACCCGCCACTGCCGCCGGGCCGCGCTGCTGCTGCTGGTCGGCCTGCTCGCCGCCGGGGCGGGGTGCTCGCGGCGGCTGATGCTCTCGCCGGCGATGTTCCACGGCACCGCCGCCGACCCCTTCGCCGAGCTGCCCGCCGACCAGCGCAAGACCGGGGCCGCCGTCTTCTACGCCACCGACCGCAACGGCAACCTCGGCGGGGCCGGCCAGGACTACGGCGTCGAGCGCGGCGACGCGCTGATGCTCGGCCGCGTGGATATCGAAATCGGCGCCGACCGCGGCCTCGACTGGGACGGGCTGATCCAGCGCACCGTCGGGCCCCGCGGCACCGCCCGGCCCGTGCTGACCTTCGCCCCCGCCGACGAGTTCGGCCCGCTGCTGACCACCGCCCCGCCCCGCGTCGTCCGCCGCGAGACCGCGAACGGTCAAGACCCCGAGGCGCTGCAGGTCCAGTTCATGCCCCGCCGCGACCCGGGCCGCGCCGCCTTCCGCTTCGCCGACGCCCTCAACGCCGAAATGGCCGCCACCGGCCACGCCGAGCTCTACGTCTACGTCCACGGCTACTTCAACTCCTTCGACGACGCCCTCGAGACCACCGCCTCGCTGCACCACTACAACGGCCGACGCGGCGCGGTCATCGCCTTCTCCTGGCCCTCGGCCTCCAACCTCTTCGACTACCTCGAGGACCGCGAGTCCGCCCAGTTCGCCGTCAGCGACCTCCGCCAGCTGCTGATCTTCCTCGCCGACCACACCGACGCGCAGCGCATCAACCTCGTCGCCCACTCGATGGGCTGCTTCCTCACGTCCAACGCGATGCGCGAGCTGCGGCTGCTGGGCTTCGAGCAGAGCCCCCACGAGATCCAGACGCGGTTCAAGATCGACCACGTCGTCTTCGTCGCCCCCGACATCGACGCCGACGTCCTGCAAAAACGCTACTTCCGCGAGGGGTTTCACCACGTCGCCCGCCGGCTGACGCTCTACACCTCGCCCGAGGACCAGGCGCTGCTGTGGGCGACCCGCCTGCTCTACGGCATCACCCGGGCCGGCAGCATCACCGGCGACTACCTCAGCGACAACCAGAAGCTCTGGCTCCGCGCCCACCCCGAGGTGACCTTCGTCGACATCACCGGGCAGAAGACCGTCGGCCTCGGCCACGCCCACCACACCGACAACCCCGGCGTCGCGTCGGACCTGCTGCTGATGCTCGCCCACGACCTCGAGCCCGCCGAGCGCGGCCTCGTCTTGCTGCCCGACGTACCGATCTGGGGCTTTCCCAAGGGCTACGAAGAAGCGGTACAGCAGATCGCCGAACGCGAGTACCCGCTGCGCGAGAACGTCGAGGTCACGCAGCGTCCCTAGCTGCGGGCCAACGGCCCGCTGGCGGGTGTGTCACGCTCACGGCCAGCGGGCCGTTGGTCCGCAGCTATTGAAAAATCTCCACCCGTTTTCAGAACCGCGTTGCAAGCTCAGGGCGGCGCATCACCGTCTCGTCGGGGTCTTCGACCCGGGGCTCGCCGCTCTCATCGATGCCGCAGAGCCGGGTGACGTGGTCGTACAGCCAGCGGTTGACCGTCTTGGCGTGGCTGGAATTGATCAGGTGCCGGCCGCGGTCGATCACCAGTTCGCAGTCGTCCTCCCGCAGCGGGATCAGCCAGTCGCGGCGGCCGTGGGCCTGGAAGATCGGCGGGGCCGGCCGCTCGCCCGACCGGGCCGGCGGGCCGGCGTAGGTCCACTCGGCGACCGCGCCGATCGCCCACCGCAGGTGCTCCGGGTCCGACGCGCGGGCCATCTCGACCAGCCGCCGGGCCACGTCGTCGTCCGCCCCGTCGCGCACCGCGAACGGTACCGCCATCCACCGGATCACCTTGTGCAATAGCCCCGCGGGCATCCGCCCGGTGAAGACCGACCCGAGCCGGATCAGCCGCGGCAGCGCGACCGTCGCCCGGCAGGACGAGATCAAAAATAACGCCGCCGGCGGCCGCGTTAGGTGCGGCAGCATCTCCAACGCGATCATCCCGCCCATCGACATGCCGCCGAGGAACCACGGCCGGTCCCGGTCAAAGGCCGCGGCCGTCTCGTTGATCGTTGCGGCCCAGCGCTCGGCGTAACGGCCCAGGTCTTCGTTCGGCGACGCCGGGGCGATCCAGTCGGGCGTCCGCACGGCGTCGCCTAGGGCGTCACGCTGCGGCGTGAACAGGCTGCCGTCCGCGCCGAGTCCCGGCAGCAGCAGCAGCGGAGCGGGCAGGGTCAGTTCACGCATGCCAGATGATACGCCAAGCCGCTTGCGGCTTAGCGGGCGGCTCAGTCGCCCAGCGCCGGCAGCTCGTCGTCCGCCGCCGCCGGCTCGGGGGATTCGACGCCGATGATCTCGACGTCGAAGATCAGCGTGGCGTTCGGGCCGCCGGGGCCGCCCTGCATGCCGTAGGCGATGTCGCCGGGGATGAACAGCTTGCCCTTGCTGCCGACGGGCATGAGCTGCAGACCCTCGGCGAAGCCGGGGATCACGCCGCCGACGGGGAACGTCGCCGGCTCGCCGCGGTCGTACGACGAGTCGAACACCGTGCCGTCGATCAGCGTGCCTTTGTAGTGGACCGTCACGCGGTCCTCCGGCCCGGGCGTTTCGCCGTCCCCCTCCTCGGTGATGACGTACTGCAGGCCCGACTCGGTGACCTGAACCCCCTCTTTGTCTTTGTTCGCCGCGAGGAACAGCTCGGCCTCTTCGGTGTTCTTGGCCAGCGCCTCTTCCTGCTGCTTCATCATGGCCTCCATCTGCTTCATCTGCATCTGCTGCTGGAACGTCTGAATGGCGGCCATCGCCTGCTCGTCGGTCATCCGGGTTTCCTCACCCGCGTAGGACGCCCGCAGCGCTTCGACCATGACGTCGACGTTGACCTCGATATCCTGGGCCGAGAAGTTCGTGCCGATGTCCCGGCCGATGGCGTAGCTCACGCGATCGACGTCGTTGGCGAAGCCGTCGCCCGGGGCCTCTTCTTCTTCGGCGACGGCTTCAACCGCCTCGGCGGCTTCCTCGACCACGGCCTCGGCCTGCTCCGTGACCTCGGCCGCGGCCTCCCCGACGGCCTCCCCGACGGCCTCCACGGCCGCTGCTTCGTCCGCCCACGCCGCGCTCGGCCCGCAGGCCAGGAAACCCAAGACGCCCAGCGCGGTCAGCCCGCGGCCCGTTCCGGTCAGTCGTTTCAGCATCGAGTCGTCTCCGTGTCGCGTGGATTTGGCCTGTTCCCCCCGGGTCCCGAACGTCACAGCATAATCCGATCGGAACCCGGCGGTCGAACCCACGCTACGCCACCGCCCGTCCCGCGGTTCACGGCCACACATCGCGGACTACACTGCGAACAAGAATCAACGGAGTTCCGACCATGCAGAAACTCGCCCCGCCGCTGCTCACCCTCGCCCTCGGCGTCGCGCTCAACGCCGTCGGGCTGCTCGCCTTCAGCCTGCAGCAGGGCGACAAAAGTGCGACCGCCCTGATCCCCGCGTTCATCGGCGGGGTGTTCCTCATCCTGGGCGGGATGGCCTTCGCCGCCAAGCTCCGCAAACACACGATCCACGCCGCCCTCGCCCTGGCCCTGCTGCTCGGCGGGTACTGCGTCTACAAGGTCGTCGGCCTGCTCGCCGACCTCGGCAACCCGGACACCACCGTCCTGAAGATGTTCTCGTTCCTCTGCACCGGCGCGGCGTGCATCGCGTACCTCGTCGTCGGCGTCCGCTCGTTCCTGCACGCCCGGTCCACCCGCCGGGCCGCCGACCGCGACGCTGTTGCGGCCGCCCGCGACGCCGAGGCCGCCGCCGCCCGCGCTGAGGCCGCCGCCGAAGCCTGACCCCCCTCACCCACCCCACGCGCCATGACCCCGCACGACGCCGCCCCGCTGCACTGCCGGCCCGAAGCCTTCGAGACCTTGGTGCGCGAGCTCGAAGCGATCGACACCACCCGCGGCCTGGTCCGCGCGGCCGTGGCGGTGGCGATGCACGGCCGGCCCGACGCCGACCCCGACCGCGTCGAGAGACAGATCGCCGCCCTGGCCGACTCGATCCGCCAGCGCTCCGCGAGCGGCCAGCCCCGCGCCCTTCTGGCGCACGCCCACGTCGCGTTGTTCGAGGAGGCGGGCTTCCGCGGCAACGTCGACGACTACTACCACCCCGACAACAGCGACCTGGGCCGGGTGCTCGCGACGCAGCGGGGCCTGCCGATCTCGCTGACGCTGCTGTATAAGGCCGTGCTCGAGCACCTGGGGCTGCGCGTCCGCGGCGTGAACGCGCCGGGCCACTTCCTGGCCGAGGTCTTCGACACCGACGCGTACCGCGGGGACGGACAGCCGACCCCAGGGCTCATCGTCGACGTGTTCGCCGCCGGCAGGGTGCTGAGCCGCGACGAGGCCTTCGCCCGTATCGAGGAAATCGCCGGCGGGGCGGTGGCCCGCGACGAGAAGCTGCTGCGCCACGCGACCCACCCCAACTGGCTCATCCGCATGATCCAGAACCTCGTGACCGCCTACGACAAACGCGGCCGGACCGACGACCTCTCGGCCATGCTCGAGCTGCGCACGCTGGTCGAATCGGTAAAGTGATTCTGGATTGAGGATTTTTGATTGAGTAACCGGGAAGCCGGACCTGAGCTTGCGAAGGTCCGGATGGGTCCACGCGTCGTCATCCGAACCTTCGCAAGCTCAGGTCCGGCTTGATTCAAAATCAAAAATCCTCACGCAAAAATCAAAAATTCCCATGTCCTTCGACACCGACTCGCTGCCCGACCTGCTCGACCACCTCTGGCACCACCTCGACGTGGCGACGCGGTCGGCGAAGCCGCCGTTCCACCTGCCGACGCTCGGCACCGTTGATGCCGAGGGGCACCCCGCGACGCGGACGGTGGTGCTGCGCGGCATCCACCGCGACACCCGGCAAGTCATCTGCCACACCGATGCGCGGGCCGGCAAGGTCGGTCACCTGGCCGAACGGCCGGTGAGCTCGTGGGTGTTCTACGACGCGCCGGCGAAGGTTCAGCTCCGCGTCGCCGGGCCGACGACGGTGCACACCGACGACGGGCTAGCGGACCGGCAGTGGTCATCGTCGCGGCCGTCGAGCCGGCGGTGCTACCTCGCGCCGCGGCCGCCGGGGTCGGCCTGCGACGGGCCGAGCCCGAACCTGCCCGCGTCGGTCGTCGGCCGGGTGCCGGACGAAGAAGAGAGCGAAGCGGGCCGGGCGAACTTCGCGGTGGTGTGCTGCGTCGCGACACGGTTCGATTTCCTGTACCTGCACCACGCCGGGCACCGCCGGGCGGTGTTTACCTGGGACGGCGGGCCGGGAGCGGAACCGGCGATGACCTGGGCCGAGCCCTGAACCGCGGGGCTATGGTTCGGGCATGAGCGAAGCAACCCCCAAGACGACCCACGTCGCCCTCGTCGGCCACTGCGGCTTCGACAGCGGGCCGCTGAAAGCCTTCGTGAAGCGCACGCTGCCCGATGCCGAGGTGAGCCGGGTGAACGACCGCAAGTCGCTCGACGACCTGACGCACGGCGGGGCGCTGCTGCTGGTCAACCGCGTGCTCGACGGAGGTTTTGCGACCGAGATGGGCGTCGAGCTGATCGGAGACCTGGCGAAGGCCGACGACCCGCCGCGGATGCTGCTGATCTCGAATTACGAAGATGCGCAGGCCGCCGCCGAGGACGCCGGGGCGCGGCCGGGCTTCGGCAAGGGCGACCTCGGGACCGACGCCGCGGCGGCGCGGCTGCGCGACGCGGCCGTGGGTTAGACTCGGGCTTATGCCCGCGTCGGCCCGCACCATCACGCCGAAGACCCCCGCCGCCCTCGGCCGGCTCGACGACGACACGCTGCTGGACACCCGCTTCTGCGACCTGCCGGTGCGGATCGCCGGGCATTTGGAAGCACGGATCGAGAGGCTCTACGCCGAACTGGCCGGCCGCGGGCTGACCCGCTTCCGGCCGCACTGCTGGCTTTCGTCGGAGTGGTTCAGCCCCGACGGCGTACCGGGCATCGCCGTGCCGTTCTATCTCGCCCACCCGCGGCTGACGAAACTCGAAAAGTCGCAGATGCTCGACGTCGAGGGCGGCACCGAGGCGTCCTGCCTACGCATCCTCCGGCACGAGGCCGGCCACTGCGTCGACACCGCCTACCGGCTGCACCGCCGCAAGCGGTGGCGCGAGCTGTTCGGCCGGTTCTCCGAGCCGTACCCCGACGCCTACACGCCCCGGCCCAACTCGCGGCGGTTCGTGACGCACCTCGACGGCTGGTACGCCCAGGCGCACCCGGCCGAAGACTTCGCCGAGACCTTCGCGGTCTGGCTCACGCCGCGGTCGCGATGGAAGACCCGCTACGCCGGCTGGCCGGCGCTACGGAAGCTGGAATACGTCGACGAGTTGATGGCGGAGATCGCCGGGTCTGACACGCCCGCCCCGGTGCGTAGCCGACGGCAGGTCGAGCCGATCACGCGGGACCGCCGGACGCTGCGCGAGCACTACCGCCAGAAGAAGCTGCGCTACGCCGACGCGTTCCCCGAGTTCTACGACGAGGACCTGCGCCGCGTGTTCTCCGACGCCCCGCGCTTCGCCGGCCGCCGCACCGCGGCGGGTTTTCTGCGCAGCTATCGCCCCGCGCTGCGCGAGCAGGTCGCCGACTGGACCGGGGCCTACGCCTACACGATCGACCAGGTGCTGCGCGACATGATCGACCGCTGCCGGGAGCTGAAACTCCGCCTCGCGGTGCCCGAGCCGCGGGCGCGGCAGGAGACGCTGATGATGGTCACGGTGCAGACCATGAACTACATGCTCTCGGGGCACCACCCGGTGGCGTTGTAGAGACGAACGGCCCATGAAAAAGCGACTGCGCATCCTGCTGCTCTGCCACGAGGACCTGATCCCGCCGGACTCGGTCGAGGGCCTGGGCGACGCGGAGGTCGCGCCGTTCAAGACCGAGTTCGACGTGTGCGCGACGCTGCGGGACGCGGGGCACACGGTCTGGCCGATCGGCATCGGCTCGGACCTCGCGCTGATCAAGAACGCGATCGACACGCTGAAACCCGACGTCGCGTTCAACCTGCTCGAGGAGTTCGCGGGGGTCGGGGTGTTCGACGCGCACGTCGCCTCGGCGCTGGAGATGCTGCGGCTGCCGTACACCGGCTGCAACCCGCGGGGGCTGATGCTGGCGCACAACAAGGCGGTGTCGAAGATGATCTGCCGGTACCACCGCATCCCGGTGCCGGCGTTCCACGTCTTCCCGCTGGGGCGATCGACCGTGCGGCTGCGTCGGCCCAAGCGGTTGGCGTACCCGCTGATCGTCAAGTCGCTGACCGAGGAGGGCAGCGTCGGCATCAGCCAGGCGTCGGTCGTGCACGACGACGAGAAGCTGGCCGAGCGGGTCCGCTTCGTGCACCGCCAGCTGCGCACGGATGCGCTGGTCGAGCGGTACGTCGACGGGCGGGAGCTTTACCTCGGGGTCATGGGCAACGACCGGCTGCAGACCCTGCCGATCTGGGAGGTCTTCTTCCCCGGTCTGCGTGAGGGCGCGCCCAAGATCGCGACGGCGAAGGTCAAGTGGGACGAGGACTATCAGAAGAAGATCGAGCTGCGGACCGGCCCGGCCGAGCCGCTACCCGGCAGCCTCGCCGAGGAGCTGCCCCGGCTCGCCAAGCGGGTCTACCGCGGGCTGCAGCTCTCGGGCTACGCCCGGCTGGACTTCCGGCTGAGCCCGGAGGGCAAGGTCTACCTGCTGGAAGCCAACCCGAACCCGCAGCTGATGTACGGCGAGGACTTCGCCGAGTCGGCCGAGCACACGGGGATCGGCTACGCCGCGCTGCTGCAGAAAATCCTGCGGCTCGGGCTGCGGTACCGCCTGGTCGGGCAGGCCTGACCGGCCGGCGGGCTGGTATATTGCGGGCATGTCGGATACGGCCGAGACGGTCAAAGACGAAACCGAAAAAGCGGAGCCCGCGGCCGACCTGGGCGTCCTGTGCCCGAAGGTCGAGGCGGCACTACTGACCAGCGAGCGGGCGTTGTCGTCGGGCAAGATCGCCGAGGCGGTCGGGCTGGAGCACAGCAAGCCCGTGAACGCGGCGGTGGCGGAGCTGAACCGGCAGTACGAGGCGACGGGCCGGGCGTTCCGGATCGAGGCGGTCGCGGGGGGCTGGCGGGTGATGACGCTGCCGGAGCACGCGGGCGTGCTGGCGGAGCTGCGGCGGAGCAAGTCGCAGGGCAAGCTCAGCGCGGCGGCGATGGAGACACTGGCGATCGTGGCGTACAAGCAGCCGGTGCTGCGGGCGGAGTTGGAGTCGATCCGCGGGGTGGCGTGCGGCGAGACGCTGCGGAGTTTGATGGAGCGTCACCTGGTGAAGATCGTCGGCCGGGCCGAGGAGCTGGGCCGACCGATGCTGTACGGCACGACGAAGCAGTTCCTCGAGGTGTTCGGGCTCGGCTCGTTGAAGGACCTGCCGGAGTCTGACGTGCTGCGCGACCCGTCAGGGGGGAAGGCTTGACCGCGCCGCGCCGCGGGTGGTGCGGCGTCGCGGCGCTGCTGCTGGTGCTGTCGGGGGCGGCGGGCTGTTCGCCGTACCAGCTCCGCGGCGTGGTGATCGAGGGCGACGAACCGGGGGTCGAGCTGGTGAACCGGCGTGACCCGCGGCTGGAGCGTTTCGGGCTGCCGGGGGCGGAGCTGGAGCTGTGGCTGGACCCGGACCGGCTGCGGCCGCGGCGGGTGGGCCGGGCGGTGACGGACGCGGACGGGCGGTTCGCGATGCCGGTGGACGCCGAGGGGGCGGGGCTGCTGATGCTGGAC
>JBCCOP010000036.1:0-20040 GCA_039025315.1 Planctomycetota bacterium
GAGGTTGTGGGCGGGGGAGAAGTCGACGTAGCGTTCGCCGATGCGGTCGTGGGCGTAGCCGTCGGGGCCGTTGTCGTAGACGGGGTTGAACAGGACCAGGGCGGCGGGGCGGAAGGGGGAGTCGGCCAGCCCGTCGTCGTCGGGGATCAGGTCGTCGGCGGTGACGGTGGCGAGGGCGGCGGCGAGGTGCCCGCCGGCCGAGCCGCCGGCCGCGCCGAGGCGGTCGGGGTCGAGGCCCAGGGTCTCGGCGTTCGCCCGCAGGGTGCGCATGGCGGTGATCGCGTCGGCGAGGGCGTCGAACGGCGTGGTGCCGTGGCGGTTGCGGGTGCGGTAGTCGGCCGTGACCCCGACGATGCCGCGGTCGGCGAGGTGCTGCGCCTGCCGACGGAATTGGTCGGGGTTGCCCTGGTTCCAGCCGCCGCCGAAGAAGAACAGCACGGCCGGGGTCCGGCCGTCGGTGCGCTGGCCGTCGGGCCCGTAGAAGTACAGACGCAGGTCACCCTGCGGGGTCGTCTTGTACACCAGTGATTCGGGTTGGCTCATCGGAGTAACCGGCTCCTGGGCCGCCGTACTCACGGCGGCGAAAACCGTCGCGTTCAGCGTGAGACGGCGGCGACTTACGGCGCAGGTTGAGACGGGACCCATCGCGTCACGTTAACGCGTCGATCACCATGAGGCCGACCTCGTCGGTGCCGTGGCCGGAGCGGTCGAGGGGTTTGCCGGCGAAGCGGGGGGTGACGCGTTGGACGGCCGCGGCGATGTGGTCGCCGGCTTGTTGCATCTTGTCGTCGGACTTGATCCGGCCGGTCTCGCGGAGCAGGAGGGCGAGGGAGTCGATGGTGGCGATGGGGTTGGCGAGGTTCTGGCCGGCGATGTCGGGGGCGCTGCCGTGGACGGGCTCGAACATGGAGGGGGCGGTGCCGGAGGGGTCGAGGTTGCCGGAGGCGGCGATGCCCATGCCGCCGGCGATGGCGGCGCCGAGGTCGGTGATGATGTCGCCGAACATGTTGGGCACGACGATCACGTCGTAGTCCTCGGGGCGGGTGACCATGAACATGCAGCAGGCGTCGACGTGCTGATAGTTCGTTTCGACCCCCGGGAATTCCTCGGCGACCTCGTTGAATGTGCGGAGCCAGGTGTCGCCGGCGAAGTTCAGAACGTTGGTCTTGTGGACCAAGGTCAACTTCTTCCGGGGGCGGCTCATCGCGGTGTCGAAGGCGTACCGGACGCAGCGTTCGACGCCGTGGCGGGTGGCGACCATGGTCTGGTTGGCGACCTCGTGGGGGGTGCCTTTGCGCATGATGCCGCCGAGGCCGCAGTAGAGGTCCTCGGTGTTCTCGCGGACGCAGACGAAGTCGATGTCGTCGGCGGTCTTGTTTTTGAGGGGCGTGTCGAGGCCGGGGTAGAGCTTGACGGGCCGGAGGTTGACGTACTGGTCGAGCTCGAAGCGCAGCTTGAGGAGGATGCCTTTTTCGATGACGCCGCCGGCGAGGCGGGGGTCGTTGGGCTGTCCGCCGACGGCCCCGAGGAGGATCGCGTCGAACCCCCGGAGGGTGTCGATGTCGTCGTCGGACAGGACGTGGCCGGTCTCGAGGTAGTGGGCGGCGGAGAAGGGGAAGGCGGTGGTGTCGACGTCGAGGCCGACGGCCTGCGCGGCGGCGTCGAGTACGGCGAGGGCTTGGTCGACAACTTCCGGGCCGATGCCGTCGCCGGGGATGCTGGCTAGTTTGAGGGTCATGGTGGGGCCTCTTGCAAGAAAAAGACCCGGCATGTTACGGGATTGTGGCGTGTCGACGGGGTTACCAGCCGCGGGGCGGGGCGTCGGGATCGTCTTCGTCGTCCTCGTCTTCTTCGTCGTCGCCAGGCTCCCACGGCTTGCCGTAGAGGTCGGACTCGTCGTCGTCTTCTTCGTCGTCGTAGACGCCGTCTTCGTCGGCTTCCGCATCGACTTCTTCCGCGACGCGGCGGGCGGACTCTGACCAGAGGTCCGGCGTGTCGGTGGGGGTCCGCTCTTGCATCAGGGCTTCGAGCCCGCGTCGGCGGCGGCGGGCGGCGCGGCGGGCCAGCGAAAACACCAGCAGCAGGCCGAGGCCGACGATCGTGACGATCGCGATGAAGACGATCTTGCCGAAGCCGCTGAGCAATCGGCCGAGTTGGTCGTCGGTGAAGGAGCGGGACTCGGCGAGGAGGGACGCGATCACAAAGAGATTGTAATCGTCGCGGCGGGGCCCACGGACGGTGTCCGTGGGCTTCTTACTGAACCGCGGCGGGCACGGGGCCGCGGTAGGTGCAGACCGTCTTTCCGGTCTCCCAGACCGAGACCTCCGCCAGCGTGACCCCTGCCCCCGGAAACTCTCGCGGCAGCGCGTCGACGAGCATGCCCCAGACGACCTGGGCGATGTGCTCGACCGAGGGGTTGCGGTCGGCGAAGGCGGGCACGTCGCGGTTGAGGTGTTTGTGGTCGAGGTGCTCGATCACGTGTCGGTCGACGGCGGCGTCGAGGTCGGCGACGGCGAGGGTGTGGCCGGCCGGGTCGATGGGGGCGTCGACGACGATGCGGACCCGGTAGTTGTGGCCGTGGCCCGCGGGGTTGTTGCACTTGCCGAAGGTCTGCCGGTTCTCTTCGTCGGAGTATTCGGGGACGTGCAAGCGGTGGGCGGCGGAGAACTCGTATTCCTGGCTGAGTTGGACGCGGTCCATGGTTAATTTGCTTTCTGGAGCAGGCGTGACGGCGATCTCGATCCTCGGGGTCAGTTGTAAGCCGAGGCGGGTCACGGTGTGGTCGAGGGCGGGATTTAAGACAGCCAACAGGTCGCGCATCAGCGTGCCCATCGGCGTCGCGGCGGCGGCCGGCTCGTCCGCCACGGCCGCGCGCAGGAGCGGCAAGGCGTGGCCACGGACGGCCGTGTCGATGTGCTTGATGTTGATGAAGTAGCCGGTGCGCGGGTCGGCCTCGCCGCGGCAGGTCACGTGCAGCTCGTAGTAGCGCGGCAGGCCCCGAGGCGCGGGCCAGGCCGAGTAGGTGTTGCTCCGCGGCGTGTCGTCGTCGGCCGGGTCGGGCGTGAGGCAGAAGCGGACCGTGCGGGTCAGGTCGAGCATGGCGGGAGTGTAGCGGTACGGGCGGGCGGTAAACTGAGCGGATGCCGCCGCGTCGCCGCTTCACGCCCCTGTCGATCCTCGCCGCGGCCGGGGCGGTGCTGCTGCTGATGGCGGGGATTTATCAGGCGACGCGGCCGGCGTCGGGCCTGCCGACGGCCGAGGAGGCGCAGGCGCAGATCGAGGACCTCGCGGTGCGGTTCAGCGCCGCGATCGAGAACGGCCGGGACGTCGGGCCACTGCGTCAACCCATCGAGGCCATCGTCGATCATCGGCCTGGGCTGCGCGACGGGCGGAAGCTGCTGGGCCAGCTCTACGCCCACGTTGGGGACACGGCGATGGCCTACGAGCAGTTCGCCGCGGCGTTGTCGCTCGACCCCGAAGAGCCGAGGCTCCAGAACCTGGCGGGCACGGCCGCGGCGATGCTGGGCGACGCGACCGCGGCCGAGACGCACCACCGCCTCGCGGTGCGGCAGGCCCCGGACGACCCGGCGCTGCGGCTGCCGCTGGCGGACCTGCTGATCGAGCAGGAGCGGTGGGACGAAGCCCGCGACGTGCTGCTCGGCGCGCTGAGCATCCGGGTCACGATGCACGAGGCGAACTTCCTGCTCGGCGAGGTCTACGCCGGGCGGGGCGGCGAGGGCGACGCGGCGCTGGCGGCCGGTCAGTTCGAAAAAGCGATCGCGAAGCTGCCTCCGGGCCGGCCGAGCAGCGAGGTCTCACGCGTGGCGTACACCCGTCGGCTGGCGTCGCTGTACGCCGAGATCGGCGAGCCGCGGGAGGCGGTCGCGGTGCTCGACGCCCTGCCGGAGGCGGCGCGGTTCTCGCCCGGGGTGCTGGCGGACCTGGCCGGCTACCTGGACGGGCAGGGGCAGGCGGTGCTGGCGGGGTTGCAATACGAGATGGCGCTGGACCGCCAGCCGACGAACGCGGGCTACGCGGCGAAAGCGGCCGAGTGGTACGAGCGTGGCGGCGACGCGCGGGCAGCCGCGTTGATGCGGGCACGGTTGGCGGAGATCAGGCCGGACACCTCGCGATGACTCCGGGCTCGCTAAGCCGCAAGCGGCTTCAGTTCGCGGCGATCTTGCGGATGAGGTTCGTCGTGCTGCGGCCCTCGACGAGGTCGATCAGCTCGACCCGGCCGCCGTGGGCCTCGACGACTTCGTGGCCGACAACGGTTTCGCGGGTGTAGTCGGCGCCCTTGGCCAGGACGTCGGGCCGAATCGCCTCGATCAGCTCGATCGGCGTGTCGTCGTCGAACACGACGAGGTAGTCGACGCTCTGCAGCTCGCTGAGCACGAGCAGGCGGTCGGCGGCGTGGTTGACCGGCCGGCCGTCGCCCTTGAGCCGGCGGATCGAGTCGTCGCTGTTGAGGGCAACCACGAGCAGGTCGCCCAGCCGGGCCGCGGCGCGGAGGTAGGCGACGTGCCCGGCGTGCAGGATGTCGAAGCAGCCGTTGGTAAATACGATCGACCGGCCCTGCCGGCGGTGGGCCCCGAGCTCGCGGACCAGCGGCCCGGCGTCGCGGACCTTGCCGATCTTGTCGTGGTGCTGCCCGAGCAGGGCGAGCGTGATCTCGTCCAGCGGGATCGGCACGACGCCGGACTTCTCGACCTCGAGCCCCGCGGCGACGTTCGCCAACGCCACGGCGTCGCCCCAGGCCGCGCCGTTGGCGCGGGCCGCCGCGAGCACGGCCAAAACCATGTCGCCCGCGCCGGTCACGTCGTACACCGACCGCGCGACCGTCGGCACCTCGTGAAACGCGTTGTCGGCGTCGAGCAGCAGCGCCCCGGCCTTGTCGAGCGTCAGCACGACCTGCGACAGCCCGAGGTCGGCCTTGAGCTTCGCCGCCATGTCCCGCGGCGCGTCGAGGCCCGTGGCGAGCTCGGCTTCGGTGCGGTTGGGCGTGAGGCAGGTCGCGCCACGGTACTTGGTGTAGTCGGCGATCGCCGCGGGGTCGACGAACACGGGCACGCCACGGGCTTTCGCCAGCCCGATCAGCCGTTGGCAGACCGTCTCGCCGAGCACGCCCTTGCCGTAGTCCTCGAGGCAGAGCACGTCGGCGTCGGCGAGCAGGGCCTCGGCGCGGTCGAGCAGCTCGTCGGCCGCGGCGTCGGGCAGCGGGCCGCGGTCCTCGGTGTCGAGGCGGAACATCTTCTGCGGATGGCGGTGCTGGGCGAGCCCGACGAGGTTGTGCTTGAGCGTGGTCGGCCGACCGGGCAGGGCGACGAGCCCCGACGTGTCGATGCCGTCGCGCTGCAGCGCGGTGGCCAGCGCCGCGCCCGGCTCGTCCTCGCCGACGACGCCGAGGCCCGCGACGTCGCAGCGCAGGGCGGCGAGGTCGCGGCAGACGTTGGCGGCCCCGCCGGGCATGGACTCGGTGCGTTGCACGGCCAACACGGGCACGGGCGCGTCGGGCGCGAGCCGGTCGGCGTGGCCGTAGGCGTAGCGGTCGAGCATGAAGTCGCCGGCGACGACAACGCGACGGGTCTCCCAGCGGTCGAGCAGGTCGAGGAGGTCGGCGTGGGCCATGGCCGGCAGTGTAAACCGGCGGACCGGGGCCGCGGGGGCCGGGGGCGGGGTAGGGTGATCCGGGCCTTCGCCGCGCTCAGGCCCGGCTTGGGCGGCGGCGGGGCTTGAGGCCGAGGGACAGGAGGGCGAGGGTAAGCAGCGAAGCGGGCTCGGGGATCACGCCGTTGATGAAGCCGAGGTAAGGCGCGACCAGGACGCCGCCGCCGCCGGAGCCGAACAGCGGAGCGGCGGTTTGATTGCCGGGGACCTCGGCGTCGGGCAGGCTGAACACGAACGAGTTGACCGCGGCGAGGCTAAGCGTGGTCCCGTCGTCGATGAAGGCCGGTCCGCCCGAATCGCCGCCGCCAAACGTCGTTTCGATGTCGTTGCCCAGCGTCGGCCCGCCGCCGAGTCCGTTGCCGCTGGGGCCGTCGAAGTCGAAGAGATATAGCTCATCGACGCCGAGGCCGCCGGCGACGTCGTCGTCGGGTTCGAAGCCGTTGACTTCGTTGCCGCCGGTGCGTTTGACCGAGGCCGAGGCGTTGGTGGTGTAGCCGACGACGCCATCGCCGGACCGGCCGTAGCCGACGAAGGTGAGCTCATCGCCGAAGACGACGTCCTGGTCGTAGAGCGGGTAGACGTCGGCGAAAGCGGGCGCGGCGGCGTCGAGGGTGATGATCGCCAAGTCGTCATGGATCGAGTTGTTGAAACCCGAGTAGCTCGGGTTGACGGTGATGGCGGTCGCGCCCCGGAGAACCTGGGTGTCGCCGTTGAAGTTGACCGTCACGCTGCCGGGCGAGGTGTTGAGGGCACCAGTGCTGTCGTTGGTCACGCAGTGCGCGGCGGTCAGGACGTGAAACGGGCTGATGAGGGTGCCGGTGCAGATGGCCGAGCCGGTGGTGTAGCTCACCACCCCGGAGAAGGGCGAGGCGTCGGTGTTAGCGTCGATTCGGTTGGCGGGGCTGTCGGGCGGACTGCCGGTGGGGTCGCCCGCGACGATCGCGTGGGCCGGGTGGGCTAGGCCGACGGCGGACAGGACCAGGGCGGGAAGAACGAATCGCGTCAGCGGCATGAATCCCTCGCTCACATGTTCAGAGTCACGGGCCTTAAACATACCCGCTCGGCCCCCCCCAGCCAACGGGAAACGTAAATTTCACGCCGTCGAGACGTCGGCGGCCCCGGACGCGGCCTCGCCCCGCATCACCCCGCGGGTGTCCACCACCCGCCGGGCGTGCCGCGCCAGCCAGCCCCAGTCGTAAGCCGAGTGGTGCGTCGCGACGACGACCAGGTCGTAGCCCGCCACCGCCGCGTCGGTCAGCTCGACGCTCCGCATCGCCGGCAGGTCGGGGTAGTGCCGCATCGCGTGGGTCGCCGGGACGTGCGGGTCGTGGTAGTCCACCTCGGCCCCGAGCCGCCGCAGCCGCTCGATCAGCTCGAACGACGGCGACTCGCGCACATCGTCGATGTCCGGCTTGTACGCCAATCCCAACACCAACACCCTCGACCCCGACACCGCCAGACCCGCCTCGTTGAGCGCGAGCATGCACCGCTGCACGACGTAGCCCGGCATCTCGTGGTTGACCTGGCCGGCCAGCTCGATGAACCGCGTCGTCTCGCCGACCTCCCGCGCCGCCCACGTCAGGTAGAACGGGTCGATCGGGATGCAGTGCCCGCCCAGCCCCGGGCCGGGGTAGAACGCCTGGAAGCCGAACGGCTTGGTCTTCGCCGCGTCGATCACCTCCCAGACGTCGATCCCCATCGCGGTGAGGATCACCTTCATCTCGTTGACCAGCGCGATGTTCACCGCGCGGTAGACGTTCTCCAGCAGCTTGGCCGCCTCGGCGACCTCGGCCGTCCGCACCGGCACGACCTGCTTCACCGCGCTCTCGTACAGCGCGACCGCCAGCTCGCCCGCTTCCGGGGTCACCCCGCCGACGAGCTTCGGGATCGTCTGCGTCGAGTGGTCCTTCCGCCCCGGGTCCTCCCGCTCCGGGCTGTACGCCAGGTGGTAGGCCTTGCCGGTCGCGTCGAGCGGCGGGCCCATGACCTTACGCGTCGTGCCCGGGTAGGTGGTCGACTCGAGTACGACGAGTTGCCCGTCGCGCAGATGCGCCGCGATGTCGGCCGCGGTCTGCTCGACGTACGACAGGTCCGGCTCGAGGTGCCGGCCCAGCGGCGTGGGCACGCACACCAGCACCGCATCGACCTCGGCCAGCCGGGCCATGTCCGTCGTCGCGGCGAAGCGGTCCGACGCCGACATCTCCCGCACGAAATCCTCGCCGAGGTGCTTCAGGTAATTGTCACCGGCTTGGAGTTGCTCGATCTTCCGGGGGTCGACGTCGAAGCCGACGACGCGGAAGCCGGCGTCGAAGAACGTGCGGATCAGCGGCAGGCCGACGTAGCCCAGCGCCATCACGCCGATCACGGCCGAGCGGTCCTCGATGGTTGGTCGCGTCAACATGGCCCCGGAAGATAACTCGCTTAGCCCGCATCCGTGGCGGCGGCGCGGACGTTTTGGATGTTTTATGGTTAATCCCGAGCGGGGGCCGACCGATACGCAACACCGCCGGGATGGGGTGTCCACCCGCCCGCGATCAGGCCTATCTAGGAGAACCTCTGATGCGTTTCACGGTCGGGAAGAAACTCGGCGTCGGCTTCGGCGTCCTCATCCTGTTATTGGTCGTCGTCGGCGGCGTGGGCTTCTACAGCAACCTGCGGGCGGCCGACAGCATCACCGAAGTCAAAGAGATCGCGCAGGACACCGCGATCGGGGCCGACGCCACCGCCGCGATGCTCATGGCCCGCATGAACGTCAAGGACTTCCTAATCCGCAACGACGAGCGCGACCTGGCCGAGTACGCCGAGTGGAAGGGCAAGCTCGACGCCGCGATCACCGAGAGCCGGGCCCACTTTGAGGACCCGCGGCGGCTGGCCCTGCTCGACGAGATCGAGGCCGACCTGGTGATGTACGACGCGGCCTTCGCAGAAATCGAGCTCATCATCAAGGAACGCAACGCGCTGCGGGCGACCGTGCTCGACGTCGTCGGCAAGCGGGCGGTCGATGGGCTCAAGGCGGTCAACTACGGCTTCTACGAGTCGGGGCAGTCGGACCTCTCCCGTCGGCTGACCCCGGCGGTGTACGACCTGCTCGAGGGCCGGCTGTACGTGATGAAGTTCATGCGGACCTCGGCCGAGCCGGACTACGAGCGGGCCCACGCCGAGCTGCTCGGCGCGATCGACAAGATCGAAGGCCTGCTGCCGATCGTGGCGGAAGCCGACGCACGGGCCGGACTCGAAGCCGCGCTGACCGACGCCCGGCAATACGACGAGACCTTCGTGCGGGTCCATGAGCTGGTGCTGGAGCGCAACCGCGTCGTACACGAACAACTCGACAAGCTCGGCCCGCACGTCGCCGAGCTGCAGCACGAGATCCAGGCGTCGCTGGTCGCCACGGGTGAAGACGTTGCCCGGCGCGCCAAGGCGCAGATCGTCACCGCCGAGTGGGCCATCGCGGTCGTGTCGGGCCTCGCCGTCCTGATCGGCGTGGCCGCCTGCCTGCTGGTGACCCGCGTGATCGTCGGGCCGGTCCGCCGCTTCGTCCGCGAGCTCGGACACATCGGCGAGGGCGACCTGACCCGCCGGATCGACGTGAAACAGAACGACGAAATCGGCGAGATGGGTCGCGGCATCGACCAGATGGTCGCCACCATGTCCGGCGTCATCCACGAGGTGCAACAGGCCTCGCAGGAGGTCGCCTCCGCGGCGACCGAGATCAGCGCGACGTCCGAAGAAATGGCCGCCAGCATGACCCACCAGACCGAGCAGGTCGGCGAGATCAGCCAGGCCGTCGAGGAGATGAACACCGCCGTCACCGACGTCGCCCGCAAGGCCGCCGACGCCAGCGCCTCGGCGACCTCCGCCGGCGAGGCCGCCAAGACCGGCGGCGGCGTCGTCCACCGCACCGTCGACGGCATGAACGCCATCAGCCAAGCCGTCACCGATTCGGCCCGCAGCGTCGAAGACCTGGGCAAACGCAGCGAACAGATCGGCCAGATCATCGAGGTCATCAACGACATAGCCGACCAGACCAACCTCTTGGCCCTCAACGCCGCCATCGAGGCCGCCCGCGCCGGCGAGCACGGCCGCGGCTTCGCCGTCGTCGCGGACGAGGTCCGCAAGCTCGCCGACCGCACCACCCAGGCGACCGACGAGATCGCCCAGAGCATCCAGGCGATCCAGGGCGACACCCAACAGGCGGTGCAGCGCATGAACGCCGGCTCCGCCCAGGTCGGCGAGGGCGTCGAGTCGGCCCGCGAGGCCGGCCGGTCGCTCGACCTGATCGTCTCGGCCGCCGACGAGGTCACCGCCATGATCCACGCCATCGCCGCCGCGACCGAGGAGCAGTCCGCCACCACCGAACAGATCACCCGCAACGTCGACACCACCACCGCCGCCGTCCGCGAGGCCGCCGACGGCGCAGCCCAGAGCTCGATGGCCGTCGCCAGCCTCTCCGAGAAGGCCGAGAGCCTGCAGCAGCTCATCGGCCGGTTCAAGCTCGCCCCCGCGGCCTGAGCGGGGCGGCCTTACCATGCCGCGATGCCCGAGCCGCTCGGACTGATCGCCGGCAACGGCCGGCTGCCGCTCTACACCGCCCGGGCGATGCGCGACGCGGGCCGACGCGTCGTCGCCGTCGGCCTCGCCGGGCAGTACCGCGACGACCTGCCCCCGCTCTGCGACACCTTCCGGGGCGTCGGCGTGCTGCGGGTCGGGCGGTGGGCCCGCGCCCTGCGGAGGCAGGGTGTGTCGGACGCCGTCATGATCGGCGGGGTCAACAAGTCGCGGCTGATGTACATGCCGATGGCCCGCCGCCTGCTGACCATGTGCCCCGACTGGACGACCGCCCGGCTCTGGTACCGTGTGCTGCGGCACGACCGCCGCAGCCAGACGGTGATGACCGCCATCGCCGACGCCCTCGCCGACGCCGGGGTCCGCCTCATGGACTCGACCACCTACCTGCCCGAGCACCTGGCCGATGCGGGACCGATGACCCGCCGCCGACCGACGCCGGGCCAGCTCGCCGACATCGATTTCGGCTGGCCGACGCTCATGGAGATGAACCGCCTCGAAGTCGGCCAGGCGATCGCGGTCCGCGACCGCGACGTCGTGGCGGTCGAGGCCATCGAGGGCACCGACGCGATGATCGCCCGTGCCGGCGAGCTGACCGGAAGCCGCAAGAACGACGGCACCGGCTGGACCCTGCTCAAAGGCGCTGGGCCGGACAAAGACCTGCGCTTCGACGTGCCGACCGTCGGCGTCGCCACCATCGAACGCCTCGCCGCCGCGGGCGCCGGCTGCCTCGCCGTCGACCCCGGGCGCGTCATCCTCCTCGACAAGCCCGCCATCCTCGCCGCCGCCGACGCCGCCAACCTCGCCGTCTACGGCGTCACCCCCCCCGGAAGCTAAGCCCCCGTCACCGTCACGACCAGCTCCCGCCGGTGCGGCGCGTCGCGGTGCTCCCACAGGAACAGCCCCTGCCACGTCCCCAGCAGCAGCCGGCCGTCGGCAAACGGGATCGTCTCGCTGCTCCGCGTCAGCGCCATCTTGATGTGCGACGGCATGTCGTCCGGCCCCTCGGCCGTGTGCGTGAAGTACGGCGTGTCCTCCGGCACCAGCCGATCGAAATACGCCTCGAGGTCCCGCCGCGCGGACGGGTCCGCGTTCTCCATGAGCACCAGCGAGCACGACGTGTGTCGGCAGAACACGTGGGCCGTGCCGGCGGAGAAGCCCGTGTCGCGGACGACCTCGGCGACGCGCTCGGTGATCTCGGTCGTGCCGCGGCGGGCGTGAACCGCAAGCGTGGTCTGGTGAAGTGGCACGGCCACAATGGTACCGGCGACTCAGCGGGCGGCGGTCGTCGCAGCCGTGGGCATAGCGTTTTTCACCGCCGGCAGGATTGCCCCGCCCCGCAGGTCCTTGGCCAGCACCTTGCCGTCGGGCCCGACGAGCCAGATCGACGGGATACCGCGGACGCCGAACGCCTGAACCACCTCGGCCTCGAACGCGCCGGTGGGGTAGAGCTGGGGCCAGACGTAGCCTTTTTCCTCGGCGTATCGGACCGCCGCGGCCGGCGTCTGGTCGAGGCTGATATTGAGCATCCGGAAGCCCGGGTATTCGCCGAACGTCTCGTGAGTCTTCACCAGGTGCGGCGCTTCGGCGTGGCAGGGCCCGCACCAGGAGGCGCCGAAGTACACCAGCGTCAGCTTCCCCGCCAGGTCGGCGCTGTCGAACGTCGGCAGCGCCGCGAGGTCGATTTCCGCGCCGTCTTCCGAGACTGCCGGGGGCAGCACCGGCAGCGTGAAGCCCGGCACCGCGTCGCCGACCCGCAGCGCGGGCCGCACCGGCGTGACGGTCAGCTCGCCCAGGTCCAGCGGCTCGGCGAGGTAGTCCACGCCGTCGGGCAGCGGCGGCACGGTGACGACTTGACTGAAACTACCGATCGGCTCGCCCATGCCGCACTGGTTGCCGACCGGCGGCTCGCGGAGCGACAGCGACAGGTTGTAGGTGCCGGGCGGGACGTTGTCGATGCGGAACGTGCCGTCGGCTTCAAGCCCGAAGCTATAGTGCCGACGCGGCCCGCCCCGGAAGGCTTCCATCGCTTCTTCGATACCCTTCTGGGCGGCCCGGCCCTTGTCGCTGTTCATGAAGGCTTGGCGGTCTTCCATCGACAACTCGTCGAAGTCGGCGGGCAGCCACTCGTCCTTGAGCTTTTCGATCAGGGCTTGCTTGGCCTGCGGATCGACCTCGACGTGGGTCGAGAGCGAATGATGCCCCGCGGCAAAACTTGGGTTCGCGGCGTCTTCGGGCCAGACGAAGTATCCGGTCACCGGTCGGCCGCCGCCGCCGATCTGCACGTCCAGGCTCTCGCCCGGGGCGAGGTCGAAGTTCTCGGCCCGGGCGTAAGTCCAACTCCGCTCGCTGATCTGTAGGTAGCGGGCGACCTGGCCCCGGCCCGGCGGGACGCGGTCGAGGGTGAAGTGTCCGTCGGCGTCGACGGTCGCCTTGATGTCGTGGTAGGGCGGCCGGGGGTTCTCGTCGTGCCGGGGGTGCATCGAGATGGCGACCTGCTCGCCGGCCCCGGGCTGGTCGCCGACGACGAGCCGGCCGGTGATCCGCGACCAGGGTTGCAGCGTGACTTGCCCGCCGCTTTCCGCCCACCGCGTCCCGTCCACCTCGGCGTAGCCGCGGTCGTGGAGGATCACCAGCAGGAACCCGTCGTCCTGCGGCGGGAACACGAAGCCGCCGCGGGCGTCGGTGATGTCGCCGGGGTGTTGCCGGTTGCGGTCCACGCGGCCGTTACGGATGTAGAGATTGGACGAGCCGGTGGTCAGGTAGATCGAGGCCCCGGAGACCGGCCGACCCGCGGCATCGACGACCGTGCCCCGCAGCGACGCCGCGCGCCGCAGGGCGAAGTTCAGCTCGACGTGGCCGGCGTCCTCGGCGATCGGCTCGGACGTCACCGGGGCGTAGCCGTCGGCCTCGATCCGCACCACGCGGAAGGGGTAGCTGTGGCTGAACGCCTGCTCCCACTTGCCCCCGGCGTGGGTCGTCGGGAAGTTGTGGCCGCGCTCGTAGTGCGGCGACTGCCGGCCGTCGTTCTGCCACAGGATGCCCATGACGGGGGTGAAGTCCGTCACCGGCTCGCCGGTGTCGGCGTCGGTGACGGTCGCGGTGACCTTCAGCGGCGTGCCGAGGGTGACCACGTGCACGTCGTCTTCGCCGGCGGTCGGCGAGAAGGTGATGCCGCGGTTGTCGCGGTGGCCGCGGGCGAAGATGTCGAACTCGACCGGGTCGTGCGGGCCGTGCCAGGTCGCCTCGCCCCGCTCATCGGTGCGGACCCGGCCGGGGATCGTGCGGAAGCCTTTCCACGTGTCGGGGCAGACGTGCGCCCCGGCGATGGGGCTGCCCTCCGCGTCGACGACGCGGAAGCGGAAGGCCGCCGAGTCTTCGAGGCGGAACTCGATCGGCTCCAGCCCGTCGGCGGCGGTGGCCTGGTGCAGCTGGGGGGCGTGGCCCTCGGCGGTGACGGTCAGCACCAGCCGGCCCGGCTCGGTGTGGGCGAAGTGGAACCGGCCCTCGGCGTCGGTCGTCGTGGCGGGCGGGGCGTTGGACGGAAAACGGTCGTCGCCCTGCGCAACCTGCGCGTCCGCCAGCGGTCGGCCGTCCTTGTCGTACACCCGGCCCGAGACCGCGACGCCACGCGGCATCACGCTGCGGGCCGTGCCGTCGCGCAGGTCCGCCATCGCCAGCGTCCCGCTGAACTGACCGCCCCAGCGGTCCGCCAGGTAGTCGTCGTGCATCCAGCGGACCTTGACGGTCACGTTGGCGGTGTCCGGCAGCGGCGGGGACACCCAGCGCCCGGCGTCGTCGGTCACCACGCGTCGCCGGCTGCGGTCCATCTGCGGCCGACCCGGGCCCGCGGGGCGGTCGATCCCGTCGATCCACAGCTCACCCACGGCCCCGGCGATCGGCTCGCCCTCGGGGTTCACGAGCTCGCCGCCGTAGGTCGCGGTGGGGTAGAGCGTGGCGGTGAGCGTCGTGTCGCCCGAGACTTCGGACAGGTCGCGGAACACCAGCGACGTCATGCCGTCGTACGCGGCCGTGAGGGCCCGCCGGGTCGCCTCGCCGGCGGTGGGGGTCAGGACGGCCCGGCCGTCGGCGTCGGTCGAGACGGGGACCTTGCCGTGTTTGAGGTGCGGGTCCAGCGTCACCGTGGCCCCGGCGATCGGCGCGCCCGCCGGGCCGACGACGCGGACCCGCACGGGTGCTTTAGCCTCGGCCGGCGGAGCGTCAGAGGTTTCCCCGGCTTCAAAACGCAGGTCGATCAGGTCGAACTCGGCGGGCGTGTCCCCGGCGTGGACCCGCAGATCGACGTAGGCCATCGCCTCGGCCAGCGGCTTGTTCGCCCGGCCCTCTTCCCGCAGATCGACCCGCAGCGTGTGCTCCCGCCCGTCGCCGACCAGGTCCCGCTGCCGGACGACGGTGACGTTCGACGGCTTGCCGCCGTAGAAAACGATCACGCTGCGGTCGCCCTCGGCCTCACGCAGCCCGGTGGCCCGGTAGGTCATCGACAAGATCGGGGTGCGGTCCGGCGACAGGCCCAGGCGGGCCGGGAAGTTCCACACCGACGCCCGGCCCGGCTCCAACACCGTGAACCGCATCGCCCCGGACTCCAGCGACTCGACCGACCAGCGGTCCGTCGACTTGCCCACCCCGCAGCCCTGACGCCACCGCGCCTGCGGCTCCAACACCACCCCCGCAAGCCCCGACACCCCCGGATGTTTCGGCTCCGCGTCGGCCAGTGCCCGCGGCGAAACCGATAGACCGAGCAGAACCAACGCCGCCATCGTCATGATCCGAACCGCCGATCGATACCGCATGGTTCACACTCCCGAAATCAAAAACCGAAACAGAAAGCCGACCCGGCTCTACCCCGGCCGAGCGGCCGGGGACCGAAAAAAATAAGACGTTTATGCTACCGAAATTATCAGCCCGGGCCGGAGATCCACAGAAAAAAACGGGCTTTCGCATAAATGCGGCGCGATCACGGGCCGCAGCACGGACGAGATTCAGTCAGCCGTGGGCCGCGGGCCGGGCGTCTGGGTTTCGGATTCGGGTTTTTTGACCTTCCCCAGCACCTCCGGCAGGTCGATGCCGGCCTGGTCGGCGAGCTCGTGGATCGGCGGCAGCGAACCGATCAGGCCGTTGAGGAACTGGCCGGTGCTACCGGTTTGCTCCCCGTTCTTCGCGCCACTGTCCCACACCGTGATCTTGTCGATCTTGAGGTTCGAGATCGCCTTGACCTGCTCGGCGACCAGCTCGGGCAGCTTCTCGATGATCAGCAGGCTCGGGGCGAGGTCGGGGCGGGCGGCGCAGGCTTCGATCAGGTTGTGGTAGCCCTCGGCCTTGGCGTCGAGCACCTTCTTCAAGCCCTCGGCCTCGGCGTTGTACTTGGCCAGCACGGCGTCCGCTTCACCCTTCGCCACACGGCGGACGCGCTCGGCCTCGGCCTCGGCGTTGATCTCCACTTGCTGGCGTTCGATCATCTCCCGGGCGATGACCTCCTTCTCCATGCGGGCCAGCTCCTCGTCCTTCTCGGCGGCCAGCACGTCGCGGCTGGCGTTGGCCAGGGCGACGTCGCCGCGGCGGCGGGCCTCGGCGCGGGCCTCGGCCAGCGTCGCCTCGTAGGCCGCCATCGACGCCTTCGACTTGTTCTCGCCCTCGACGGATGTCGCCTCCAGCTCGGCGACCTTGATCCGCTGGTCGGCCTCGGCCTGCTTCTTGCCCTGGATCGCCAACGCGTTCTGCTGCGCGATCGCGATCTCCTGCTCCCGCTGTGCGTCCGCCTCACCCGAGATGCCCTCGGCCTCCAGCGCGGCGACGCGGATCCGCTGGTCCCGCTCCGCCTGCTTCTGGCCCATGTTGCTCTCGGCGACCTGGGCGGCGACGCTGACCTCCCGCTCCTTGTCCGCGTTCGCGGTACCGATCGCGCCCTCGCGGTCCGCCTGCGCGGTGTCGATCTTCGCCTGGTTGATCGCCTCGGCGGCCGCTTTCTTGCCCAACGCCTCGATGTAGCCGCTCTCATCCGTGATGTCGCGGATGTTGACGTTGATCATGTACAAGCCGATTTTGTTCAGCTCGAAGTTGACGTTCTTGTTGACCAGGTCGAGGAACTTCTCGCGGTCCTGGTTGATCTCCTCGATGGTGAGCGTCGCGATCACGAGGCGCATCTGACCCAGGATGATGTCGCGGGCCTGCGCGGCGATCTCTTGCTCGCGGAGCCCGAGCAGGCGCTCGGCCGCGTTGTTCATGATGTCCGGCTCGGTGCTGATGCCGATGGTGAAGGTCGACGGCACCGCGACGCGGATGTTCTTTTTGGACAGCGCGCTGGTCAGCTCGATGTCGATCGTCATCGGCTCGAGGCTGAGGAACGCCCAGTCCTGGATGACGGGCCAGACGAACGTGCCGCCGCCGTGCAGCGCCTTGGCGGCGCGGGCTCCGCCGACCTTGCCGTAGATCACCAGGATGCGGTTCGACGGGCAGCGTTTGTAACGCTTGACCACGAACGCAAAGGCGGCGAACACCACCAACACGACCACGGTGATGAGGATCAGCGGCCCGATGTTGAGCTCGGGCAGGACCTGGGCGAGGGCGGTCGGCGTGGGGTCAGTCATCATGTTTTCCAGAAAAAGATGGGCCACAAAAAGTCACAAAAGACACAAAAACATAAAACGGATGGCTTCTTCGATTTTGTGGATTTTGTGACTTTTCGTGGCGGTTCTGCGGTTACGGTCTAGACGTCGAGCGGCCGGACGACCAGCGTCTCGTCGTCGCGGGCGTCGACGACGGTGACGTCGGCGAAGGCGTCGACGGCCGGGCCCTCGGAGATGGCGGGCACGATCATGGACCGGCCCGAGACGCTGACGCGGACCTGGCCCGCGCCCTCGCCGCGGGCGGGGATGCTCATGTAGCACTGGCCCGTCCGGCCGACGGCGGTCTTGACGTCGTACGTGACGTCCTGCGTGAGCTTGCGGGCGCCGAACATCAGGACCGCGGAGAGCATCATCATCGCGAACCCGAACCCGCCGGAGGCGAAGGCAGCGGGCGTGGGCGACATCTCCCAATCGACGCGGGCGATCAGGCCCATCCACCCCGCGCCCATGAAAAACGCGGTGAGTGACAGCAGCGAGAAGAGCGGGAAGCCGGCGCCGTGGTCGAGGTCCTCGACGTCGAAGTCCCCGCCGCCGCCGCCGAAGATCAGCGAGATGCCGAGCCGCAGCAGGAAGAGGGCGGTCCCGGCCAGGGCGAGGGCGGCGTAGATGACCGCGTCGACGCCGACCTGTACGCGGAGGTCCTGCCAGTCCAGAAGCAGTTGCAGGAATTGCATGAGAAAGGGGCCCCTGTGAGCGAGAGGCAAGGATACCACCGCGGGAAGACGCGGGTTTGCGACTCGGGCGGTGTCACGTCGCGGGGTAGCGTCGGCCCTTCCAGCGGTTGCCGGTGGTGTGGTGCTGGATCGCGCTGGCGAGCAGGATCGCGGCGTAGGCGGCGCTGCCGAGCGGCATGGTCCAGGCGTAGGGCCACGGCAGGCGCATCAGTTTGCGGACGGCGTTGAGGGCGCGGGCCTGCAGCAGCGTGGCTGCGAGCCAAAGGGCGGCGAGTAGCGCCACCGGCCACGAGGGGTCGACCACCAACCAGACCGCCGCGGCCACACTTCCGGGGGCGGGCAGGACGTTAAGCAACAGCGTGGCCACCAGCAGCCCGGCCGCGGCGTACCACCGGCGGCCGAGCCCGGCGTAGGCGTTCTTGGTGAGGCCCTCCCACATGTCGGCCCAGCCGTCGTACATCCGGCACCACTGCAGGTCGCCCGCCACGGCGACGCGGTGTTCCGCGCCGGCGGCCTTGAGCGCCATCCCGAGTTTTAAATCCTCGACCATCTCGCCGCGGACGGCGGTGTGCCCGCCGAGGTCGTCGTAGAACTTGCGTTTGACCAGGATGAACGCCCCGCCGGTCAGGGCCTTGGGCGACGCGGGGTCCATCGCCCGCTCGAACGGGACCATGAGGCCCAGGGCCAGCACAAGCTGGAGCTGGACGATCGCCTCGGACGCCGAGCCGAAGCGCAGCGTCGGGGCGACGCCGAGCAGGTCGGCGTCGTGCTCGATCGCGTGCCGCAGCGCGGTGCGGAGTAACGCGGGGTGCCAGTGGATGTCGGCGTCGGTGAAGCAGAGCCAGTCGATTTCGGATTTTGGATTTTGGATTTCGGATTGACGAAGGGCGTCGTAGCCCTGGTGGATCGCCCAGCACTTGCCCATCCAACCTTCCGGCGGCTCGGTGTCGTTGCGGACCACGAGCAGGTGCGGGTAACGCTCCGCCAGCGCCGCGGCGATTCCGGGGGTGGCGTCGGTGCTGGCGTCGTCGATGAAGACCACGCGGTAGCCGGGGTGGTCCTGCTCGCAGAGTGCCGGCAGGACCGTCGGCAGGTGTTCGGCCTCGTCACGCCCCGGTGAAAGGATCGCCACCCCCGGAAGGGGCCCATGGTCTTCCGGGGGCAACGCTTCGTCCGGCTGCGGCAGGCGGTAACGCAGCGACCGGCCGAAGCCGCCGTAGTTGAGGTACGCCCAGACCGCGGCGGCCAGGCCGGCGGCGGCGAGCGGTGGGGCGAGCCAGAGCCAGTCGGGGGTTGAGGGCACGAAAAAACGCCTCCGGATCGAACCTTGGCGGTCTCTCGCCGCCGCGGGCCGACGCGACTGTAGCGCCGCGGCTCGGCCCGTGGTTCGTGTCCCGTGAGGCGTTCACGAAACCCCACCCGCCGCCGCGGTCGGCCCGCGGCGTGCAGAACGCGGGCGTCACGCCGTGCCGTAGATAACCTCTTCGAGCGCGGCGATCTTGAGCTCCTGGCCCGTAAGGTCGAAGGCGTTGAGGTCGCCGATGGAGATCATGCCCGCCAGTTCGCCGTCGTCGCCGACCACGGGCAGGTGCCGGACGCGGCGGCGCATGAACGTGTCGCGGGCGGCGTCGAGCTCGGTCTCGGGGTGGCAGGTCACCGGGTCGCGGGTCATCACCCGGCCGACGGGCGTGGCCGCGGCGTCGAGCCGCTCGGCCACGATACGCCGCAGCACGTCGCGCTCGGTGAAAATGCCGACCAAACGGCGGCCGTCGAGTACCAGCAACGCGCCGACCTGATGACGGTTCATCAGCCGGGCGGCGTCGAGGACGCTTGCCTCGGGGCGGACGGACCACACCGCCGCGCCCTTGCGGGACAGGATCGTGCAGACCTTGGGCATCGCGAGACTCCTTCGGGGCCGGGCAGAGAGATTGACTGGTTAACCAACAAACCCCGGACAACGACACGAAGCCGTAAAAAGCAGCGGAAACAAGACAAGACGCAGAAGGCGAGAGGCTAGATGAATCACCGACTTTTCGGCTTTTCCTAATACCGCAATGTAACCGCTCAACCATTCTGAGATCAAGGTTTTTCTAGTTTGCCGTTTTCGTTGTATGGGTACTGTTTTGTAGAAACGGTTCGCGCTGGCGTGCGACGGCGGATGGCTCTACACTTGTTTCTTCGAGAGTTCTCGACACATCACACCGTCCGGGCCGGCCGGACGTCCCTCCCCCTCGGAAGCGCCGCGATGACGACCGAAACCGCGATCCCCTCGGACACCACCCCCACGACCGCCCGCCTCGACCTCGGCGGCCGCACGCTCGACCTGCCCGTCGTCGTCGGCACCGAAGACGAGCACGCCATCGACATCTCCCGCCTCCGGGCCGAGACCGGCTACATCACCCTCGACGAGGGCTACCGCAACACCGGCAGCGTCCGCAGCGACATCACCTACATCGACGGCGAGGCCGGCATCCTCCGCTACCGCGGGA
>JBCCOP010000037.1:0-19874 GCA_039025315.1 Planctomycetota bacterium
CCCGCCCCGCCGGGCACCTCCGGGCCCCCGGGGGCGAGGGGCGGGGGGCCGGCCGCCCCCGGCCCGGGGGGGGGCTTCGCGGCGGCCCCCCGCCGGGCCGCCCCGACGCCACGCCCCGGATCACATGACGACCCGATCCGGGCCTTCGCTTCGCTCAGGCCCGGCTTGGCGCGACCGATAAGCCCGCACCGTGACGGTGGACGGCCGGCCCACCGCCGATCGCCCGATGGGACCGTGATGTCCACGTCGGTCATGGCGCAGATCCTGGTCTTCGGCGGCCTCGCGTTCACGCTGGTGACGCTGGTGCTCTACACCCTGGCGCACCAGATGGGCTCGGCGCTGCAGCGTCACGAGCTGATCCGCCGGGCCCGGCAGCAGCAGGTCGACTACCTGCGGTCGGTCGCCGAGCGCCGCCGCGACGCCAACGCCGACTACGGCCCGCCGGCCGACGCCGGGCCTTACAACGTCGACGTGTTGGACGAGCCCGAGGCACCGGCCGCCAAAGCCGCGTGACGCCGTGTGCTAGATTGCGGCGATGGCGCGGCTCTGCATCCAGAACGGGCGGGTGATCGACCCGGCGGCCGGCGTGGACCGGCCCGCCGACGTGGTGATCGAAGACGGGAAGATCGTCGAACTGACCTCGGCCGGAGCATCCGGCGGTGGAGAAACCATCGACGCCTCCGGCCTGATCGTCAGCCCCGGGCTGATCGACCCGCACGTCCACTTCCGTGAGCCCGGCGGCGAGCACAAGGAAACGATCGCCACCGGCTGCGCGTCTGCCGCGGCGGGCGGGTTCACCAGCGTCTGCGTGATGCCCAACACGACGCCGGCCCTCGACGACGACGCGCGGGTCGAGGCGGTCCACCGCCAGGCGGAGAAGGCGGGCAGGTGCCACGTCTTCGTCGTCGGCGCGGCGACCAAGGGCCGCGAAGGCAAGGAGCTCGCCGAGATCGGGCTGATGGCGCGGGCCGGCGCGGTGGCGTTCTCCGACGACGGCTGCGCCGTGGCGTCGGCGGCCGTGATGGACAAGGCGCTGCGGTACGTGGCGATGACCGGCCGGGCGTTCATGCAGCACTGCGAAGACCCGGACCTCGGCGGCGGGGCGATGAACGCCGGGGCGCTGGCGAGCCGGCTCGGGCTGCCCGGCTGGCCCGCCGTCGCCGAGGAGTTGACGATGCAGCGGGATATCCAGTTGGTCGCCTCCGGGGGCTACGCCTGCCGGTATCACGCCCAGCACGTGACCACGGCCGGGGGCGTCGCGATCCTCCGCCGCGCCCGCGCCGAGGCCGCCGACGCCGGCCACCCCGACGCCATCACCGGCGAGGCCTCGCCCCACCACCTCTTGCTGACCGAAGACGCCTGCGCCGGCTACGACACGAACGCCAAGATGAACCCGCCGCTGCGGACACAAGCCGACGTCGATGCGCTGCGGGCCGGCGTCGCCGACGGGACGATCACCGTGCTCGCGACCGACCACGCCCCGCACACGGCCGAGGAAAAAGCCCTCGAGTTCACCGCCGCGCCCTACGGCATCGTCGGGCTCGACTGCGCGTTGCCGCTCTACGTCAAGGCCCTCGTCGAGCCGGGGCTCATCGGCTGGCCGAAACTGATCGAGCTGCTCACGATCAACCCCGCGCGGCTGTGCGGCCTTGAGGGCAAGGGCACGCTCGCCCCGGGCCGCGACGCAGACGTGACGCTGATCGACCCCGACGCCGAATGGACGATCGACGTGTCCGCGTTCGCCAGCAAGGGGCGCAACTGCCCGTTCGACGGCTGGGCGGTGCGCGGCCGGGCGGTGCGGACCGTCCTCGCCGGGCGGGTCGTCGATCACTAACTCTCCGCTTGCCCAGCACGCGCGACCCGCACGACCGGGTTAAGTGGCGTCCCCATCGCGTCGATGACCCGCGTATGGGTCTTTGCCCCACGCAACGCGTCGTGTGGTGGGCGGCCGCCGCGGCGGTCGCGGCCGCCGCGCTGCTGCCCGGCTGCCAGCGGGCCGCGGTGTACGACGACTACGCCGCGTTCGTCCGCGAACCCGCGCCCGACCCCAGCGGGGCCGGCTACCGCCTGGGCGTGCCCGACACGGTCGAGCTCACGCTCCGCGACGCCGACGGCACCCGCACGCTGACGCAGACCCTCGGCCCCGACGGAAAGCTCCACGTCGCGGGCCTCGCCCCGGTCGCCGCCGCGGGCCGGACTGCCGCCGAAGCGGCCGCCGCTCTCGAAGCCGCGGCCGCCGGGGCCGACCACCCACTCGAAGTCTCGCTGCGGGTCCAGCGGTACGCCAGCCAGTGCGTCTACGTCTTTGGCCAGGTGCAGCGTCCGGGGGCCCAGCCCTACCGCGGCACGAACCGCCTGCTCGACACGCTGGCCTACGCCGAGCCCACCGTCCGGGCCGACACCCGCCGGGTCCAGGTCCTGCGGCCCAGCCCCGACGGCGAAACCCGCCGCCGGCTGACCGTCGACCTCGACGCGATCGTGCAGCGCGGCGACAGCACGCTCAACGTCACCCTCGCCGCCGGCGACGTGGTCTACCTCCCGCCGACCCCGCTGGGCGGGGCCGGCCTCGCCTGGGCCAAACTCTTCGGGCCCGCCGAAGCCGCGGACCGCGAGACGGCCGACCACGACCCACCCGAAGCCCCGACGCCGGTCCGCGACCACGTGACCCACGTCACGGTCAAGCCCCGGCTCGTGATCCCGCCCCCGAAGACCCCGGACACCGTCACCGCCACGCTCGCCCCCGGCAGCCTCGACGAGCTGCACGCCGGCCTCGCCGCGCTGACCGACGAGCTACGCCAAATCCGCGAAGACGCCACGCTCTCCGCCGTCCCCAACGTCCCATGGCAACCGGCCGCGGCCCCCGCCGCGGCGACGATCCCCGTGACCGCGGTGACGACCGCACCGGGCGGCCAAGGCCGCGACACCGACCACCGGGAAGTCCGCTTCTGGGCCCCCTGACCCCGGAACCCCGGAACCCGGGCCTCACCCGATCACGCACCCGACGGGGCGGAGGGGCGGGGAAAGAGAGCCGCCGGCCACGCCGGCGGCGAGAGAGGGACGCCGACGGTTGAGAGGCCGTCGGCGTTTTTTTGCGCAGCCCCGGGGTCCGGTATGATCCGCCCATGAGCGAACCGACCCCGACCGACCTGGTGATGCGGCACGTGATCGCCGCGCTGGTGACCAACGAGCCCGGCGTCCTCGCCCAGGTCGCCGGCATGTTCGCCGCCCGCGGGTTCAACATCGACTCGCTCGTCGTCGGCCGCACCGAGAACCCCGAGCTCTCGCGCATGACCATCGTCGTCACCGGCGACTCGGCCACGCTCGAACAGGTCCGCAAGCAGCTGCAGAAGCTCGTGCCCGTCGTCAAGGTCGTCGACTACCAGGACGTCGCCTACGTCGAGCGCGACCTCGTGCTGGTCCAGGTCTCGACCAAAACCAGCTCGGGCGACGCGGATAAACGCGAAGAGATCATCACGCTGGCGAACCTGTTCCGCGCCCGGATCGTGGACGTGGCCAGCGATCAGGTGATGATCGAGGTGGCGGGCGACGAGGAGAAGCTCGCCGCGTTCCTCGAGCTGCTCGGTCCCTACGGCGTGATCGAGCTGGCCCGCACCGGGGTGATCGCGATGCGCCGCGGCCAGGCCAGCGCGTTCCGCCGGGTCGCGCTGGCCCGCGCGGCCGCGGCGGCGGACGACGGCCCGGGGATCGACGCCGGCGACCTGCCGCCGGGCTGACGCGCCGGCGTGGGGCGGCGGCGGCCGGGTCGCCGATACAATTTAGGTTATGCTCAAGGGCGTCCGCATCAGCCTGGCGAACAAGTGCCAACTGCTGTTCGGCCTGGCGGTCGTGCTGGTGATGACCGCCGCGCTGACCGTCGTCGGCTGGCGGATGCAGACGCTGGTCGAGCGGTCGCCGCAGCGGCGCGCCCAGGACCTCGCCGAGATGTGGCTCGCCGGGCAGATCGACCTCGGCGATCCCGCCCGCCGCATCGACGCCGAGGACGCCCCGGGCTTCACCACCGGCGTCGTGCTGGGCCGCGTCGCCGAAGACGAGCTGGAGCCCGCCGCGGCCGCCGACCCGTTCCTCGCCCGGGCGGTGGCGGCCTTCGACCGCGCCCCGGCCCGGGCCGACTACTTCGAGCCCACCCGCGACGGCGACGGGCCGCTCACGTTCCGCTACGCCCGCGCCGTCCGCGCCTCGGACGCCGCCCGCCTCGAGGGCACCTACGCCGCCGGGGTCGATGCCGCCGGCGTGGCCGACCCCCTCCAACAGGTCTTGCTCGTCGAGCTCCGCGACCAGGAGGCCGCGCTGCAGCAGACCCTCAACCGCGTCTACATCGTCGCCGCCGGGCTCTTCGCCGGGCTCCTCGCCATCGCCGTCTTCTACTACATCACCACCCGCATCATCCTCTCGCCCGTGCGCGTCCTCCGCGGCTACGCGCAGCGCGTCTCCGAGGGCGACCTGCTCATCCGCAGCGACATCAACACCGGCGACGAGTTCGAGCAGCTCTCAGACATGTTCAACACCATGCTCGAGAACCTCAAACAAAACCAGGACGAGCTGGAGTCCGCCAACCAGACCCTCGACCTCAAGCTCATGGAGATGGCCGAGTCCAACGTCGCGCTCTACGAGGCCAACCAGCTCAAGGGCGAGTTCCTCGCCAACGTCTCCCACGAACTCCGCACCCCGCTCAACTCGATCATCGGCTTCGCCGAGGTGCTCCAGGAAACCCTCGCCGACCGCCACGGCCCGCTCGACGACAAACGCAAACGCTACGCCGCCAACATCATCCTCAGCAGCCGGCGACTGCTCGAACTCATCAACGACCTGCTGGACCTCGCGAAGATCGAGGCGGGCAAGATGACCCTCCGCGTCGCGCCCACGTCCGTGACCGACACGCTCGAGGGGCTCATCACGCTCATCCGGCCGCAGGCCGAGAAGAACCGCGTCCGCCTGTTCGTCGAGGTCGCGCCCCGCCTGCCGGTGCTCCGCACCGACGCCGGCAAGCTCCAGCAGATCGTCTTCAACTTCCTGGCCAACGCCGTGAAGTTCACCCCGCCCGGCGGGACCGTCACCCTGCGGGCGGAACTCCTGCCGCCCCCGGAAGCGACCACGGCCGGTCCGCCGCACGACGAACGTTCCGGGGGTGTCCGCATCGCCGTCGCCGACACCGGCCCCGGCATCGCCCCCGACGACCAGGACCGCGTCTTCGAAAAATTCACCCAGCTCGACCCCGGCGTCACCAAGGCCCACGGCGGCACCGGCCTCGGGCTCACCATCGCCCGGGAACTCACCACGATGCTCGGCGGCCGCATCGAGATCGACTCCCGCCCCGGCCGCGGCGCGACGTTCAGCCTTGTCCTCCCGCTCAACCCCCCCTCCCCCACCCCCGCCCCCGCCCCCGGAAGTAACGGCGAAACACAGCCCGCCCGGGACGCCGCCGAGACGACTCCGGCCACAACCGCCTAAACTCCCCAAGTCAATATTCGCCGTTTACTCTTCCCGAACCCACGAGGCCACCATGGGCATCGAAGCCGCGTTCCCCGCCGAAGGCGTCCTGACCACGCAGCTGCAGAAGGTCATCAACTGGTCCCGCCGCGCGTCGATCTGGCCGATGCCGTTCGCCACCGCCTGCTGCGGCATCGAACTCATGGCCACCGCGTCGTCACGTTTCGACCTCGCCCGCTTCGGCGCCGAGGTCATGCGCTTCAGCCCCCGCCAGGCCGACCTCATGATCGTCGCCGGCCGGGTCAGCGTGAAGATGCTGCCCGTCCTCCAACGCATCTACCAGCAGATGGCCGAGCCCAAGTGGGTCATCTCCATGGGCGCCTGCGCCAGCACCGGCGGGGTCTTCGACACCTACGCCACCGTCCAGGGCGTCGACCAGTTCATCCCCGTCGATGTCTACGTCCCCGGCTGCCCTCCCCGGCCCGAGACCCTGATCGAGGGCGTGATGGCCATCCAACGCATCATCGACCAGGACGGCCTGCCCCCCACCGGCCCCGACGGCCTCCGCCGCCCCCTCGACCTCGTCGTCGAGCCGACGCATACCGTCAACCGCCAGCCCACGCCGCTGACGGTCGGCGGGGCGTAAGCGGATCGCTTCTAACCCGCTTCCGCGAGCAACTCTTCGGCCTGCTTGCGGCTGGTCGAGGTTGCCTTGCTGCCGGCCATCATCTCGGCGAGTTCGGTGACGCGGGCGTCGCCCTCGAGGGTGCCGACGGTGGTTTTGGTCTGCTTGGCTTTGCCCTTGCCGGTGACGGTCTTGACGATGTGGAAGTGGCGGTCGGCGAAGGCGGCGATCTGCGGGAGGTGGGTGATGACGAGGATTTGGTGATTTGGCGATTTCGTGATTTGGCGATTTTGCCGGGGGGCCGCTTGCGGCTTAGCGAGGGCGCGGAGTTTTGAGCCGATGACGCCGCCCAGCCGGCCGCCGATGTTGGCGTCGATCTCGTCGAAGACCAGGACGCTGATGCGCTGGCCCTCGGCGCTGCTGGCCAGCACGGACTTGATTGCGAGCATGGTGCGGGACAGCTCGCCGCCGGAGGCGATCTTGCGCAGGGGGCGGGCGTCCTGGCCGGGGTTGGTCTGGACGACGAACTCGGCGGCGTCGAAGCCGGTCGGCGCGTCGTCGGCCCGGCCTAGCTCGACGGTGAGTTTTGCCTCGGCCATGCCCAGCTCGGCGAGCTGCGTCTCAATCAGCGGGCTGAGCTTCTTCGCCGCCTTGCGGCGGGCCAGCGTCAGCTTCTCGCCGACTTCATTCAGCAGAGTGTCGAGCTCGGCGAGGCGGGCGTCGATCCGGCCGGCGTCTTCGCCCCGGCCGCGTAGCGTCTGGATCTGCTCACCCAGCTCGTCGCGCTTGCGTAGCACGGACGCGGCGGGGTCGCCCCCCGGAAGACCATCGCCGTACTTCTGGACCAGGCGGCTGATCACGTTCAGCCGCTCGGCGACCTCGGCCGCCTCGGCGGGGTCGTGTTCGAGCCGGTCCACATACCGCCCCAGCTCGAAGCTCGCCTCCTGCAGCGACAGGGTGGCGGCCCGGGTCTGCTCGGTGACGTCGGCCAGCGTCGGGTCCAGCTCGGCGAGGTCGATCAAGAGGTGGGTGATCGCCTGCAGCCGTTCGGTCACCGAGCCCTCGGCCTCGTAGAGCGCGGCGTGGGCCGCGCCGGCCTCGGCCTTGAGCTTCTGCACGTTGCCCAGCACCGACTCGCGGGCCCGCAGCTCGGCGAACTCGTCGGGCTGGAGCTGCCCGGCGTCGATCTCGGCGGCCTGGAACTCGTACAGCTCGAGCTGCTGGCGGCGCAGCTCGGCCGAAGCGTTCAGCTCGTCGCGCTGCCGGAGCAGCTCGCGGCGCTCGGCGAAGGCGGCGGCGAAGCGATCCCGCAGCTCGCCGCCGCCGGCGTAGGCGTCGAGCACCGCGAGCTGCTGCGACGGGCGGAGCAGGACCTGGTGGTCGTGCTGGCCGTGGATGTCGACCAAGAGGTCGGCGGCGCGGCGGAGCATCGCGGCGGTCGCAGGCTGGCCGTTGACCGACAGCGACGAGCGGCCGGAGGCAAACAGCTTGCGGGTGATCAGCAGCTCGTCGTCGGTCTCGACGGGCTGGTCCAGCGCCTCGGACAGTCCGGCGGCGAGGGCGGGCCGGTCGACGACGAAGAGCCCGGACACGCGGGCCTCGTCCGCGCCGGGGCGGATCATGTCGTTCGCTTTACGCAGCCCCAACAGCGCCTCGAACGCCCCGAGCACCAGCGACTTGCCCGCACCGGTCTGCCCGGTGAACACGTTGAGCCCGGCGGCGAACTCGACGGTCGCGTCTTCGATGACGGCCAGGTTCGAGATGTGCAGTTCGCGGAGCATCCGTGCGCCTCGGTCGGTCGAGGGTTGATCGTAACACGACAGCTTTCCGGGGGCAGGCAACGCCGACGCGGGTGCGTTACTGTGGTTGGCCCATGATTCTTCTCGGCATCGACCTCGGAAGCTCATCGGTCAAGGCGTCGCTGCTGGACGCGGCGGGCGGCGACGTGATCGGCTCGGGGCAGTACCCCAAGACGGAGATGGCGATCGACGCGCCGCAGCCGGGCTGGGCCGAGCAGGACCCGGCGGCCTGGGAAGACGCGATGGCCCGGGCCGTCGCCGCGGCGCTGCGGCAGGCCGGCCGGGACGCGGGCGACGTTGGGGCGGTGGGGATCGGCTACCAGATGCACGGGCTGGTGTGCCTGGACGCGGACCGGCGCGTCCTGCGGCCGTCGATCATCTGGTGCGACAGCCGAGCGGTGGAGATCGGCCGGTCGGCCTTCGACGCGATCGGTCACGACGCCTGCCTCGGGCGGACGCTCAACGCGCCGGGGAACTTCACCGCGAGCAAGCTCGCCTGGGTGAAACAAAACGAACCCGAGGTGTTCGCCGAGATCGACAAGATCGGCTTGCCGGGCGACTACCTGGCCGCCCGCCTCACGGGCGAGCTGGTCACGACGGCAAGCGGGCTGTCCGAGGGCATCCTCTGGGACTTCCGCGACGACGGACCGGCCGACCTGGTGCTCGATCACTACGGGATCCCGCGGGCGATGCTGCCGCCGGTCGTGCCGACGTTCGGAGCGCAAGGTGAGCTGTCGGAGCAAGGCGCGGCGATGCTCGGCCTCCGCCCCGGAACGCCCGTGACCTACCGGGCCGGCGACCAGCCCAACAACGCGCTGTCGCTCAACGTGCTGAACCCCGGCGAGGTCGCGGCGACGGCGGGCACCTCCGGCGTGGTCTACGGCGTGTCGGGCGGCGTCGCCTACGACCCGCGGTCCCGCATCAACAGCTTCGCCCACGTGAACCACACGGCCGACGACCCGCGGCTGGGCCTGCTGCTCTGCGTCAACGGCACCGGCATCGCCAACGCCTGGGCGCGACGCACCCTCGGCGGCGACCTTGACTACCCGGCCCTCAACGACCTCGCCGAGCAGGCACCCCCCGGCAGCGACGGGCTGTGCGTGCTGCCGTTTGGTAACGGCGCGGAACGCATGCTCGGCAACGCCGACATCGGCGCGCACCTGGCCGGTGCGGACTTCAACCGCCATGGCCGGGCCCACGTCGCGCGGGCCACGCAGGAGGGCATCGCCTTCGCGTTGGCGTACGGCATGGACGTTCTGCGGGAGACGGGCGTGGACCTGAGCGTGATCCGGGCCGGGCGGGCCAACCTGTTCTTGAGCCCGCTGTTCCGGCGGACGCTGGCGACGCTGACCGGCGCGCGGATCGAGCTCTACGACACCGACGGCTCGGCCGGCGCGGCCCGCGGCGCGGGGATCGGGGCCGGCGTCTACGCCACGCCGGCCGAGGCGTTCGCCTCGCTCACGTGCCTCGAAACGATCGAGCCCGACCCCGGCGACGAGGCCGCGTTGGAAGACGCCTGCGCCCGCTGGACCGAAGCCCTCGACCGGCAGCTCGCCGCGTACGACTCCGACTGATTTTTCTCGACCGTTCACCCGCAGGACCCCGCCATGCCCGTGACCCTCGGCCCCACCGAATACTTTCCCACCGTCGGCGAGATCTCGTTCGGCGGCCCCGCCTCGCGCGACCCGCTCGCCTTCCGCTGGTACGACCCCGAGCGGACGGTGATGGGTAAGCCGATGCGCGACCTGTTCAAGTTCGCGGTGGCGTATTGGCACAGCTTCTGCGGCGTGGGGGCGGACCCGTTCGGACCGGGCACGAAGACGTTCCCGTGGGACGCCCCGGCCGACCCCGTCGAGGCCGCGCGGGCCAAGGCCGACGCCGCCTTCGAGTTCATCACCAAGCTCGGCGTAGGCTACTACTGCTTCCACGACTTCGACCTCGTCGCCGAGGCCGACACGTTCGACGAGTCGCAGAGCCGGCTCAAGGCGATCGTCGAGTACCTCAAAGAGAAACAGACCAAGTCCGGCGTGAAGCTGCTCTGGGGCACGGCCAACCTGTTCAGCCACCCGCGCTACATGAACGGGGCGTCGACCAACCCCGACTTCGGCGTCGTCGCCCACGCCGGGGCGCAGCTCAAGGGCGCGCTCGACGCGACCATCGCGCTCGGCGGCGAGAACTACGTGTTCTGGGGCGGGCGCGAGGGCTACCTGTCGCTGCTCAACACCGACCTGCCCCGCGAGCGCGAGCACCTCGGCCGGTTCCTCACGATGGCCCGCGACTACGCCCGCGCCAAGGGCTTCACCGGCAACTTCTTCATCGAGCCCAAGCCCTGCGAACCGACCAAGCACCAGTACGACTTCGATTCGGCGACGGTGATCGGCTTCCTGCGTGAGTTCGGCCTGCTCGAAGACTTCAAGCTCAACCTCGAATTCAACCACGCCACCCTGGCTGGCCACACGATGCAGCACGAGATGGCCGTCGCCGCGGGAACAAAAAATGCTTCCGGGGGGCACCTCCTCGGCAGCCTCGACGCTAACCGCGGCGATTATCAAAACGGCTGGGACACCGACCAGTTCCCGGTCGACCTGTACGAGCTGACCGAGTGCATGCTCGTGCTGCTCGAGGCCGGCGGGCTGACCGGCGGCGGGATCAACTTCGACGCCAAGACGCGGCGGAACTCGACCGACCTCGAGGACCTGTTCATCGCCCACGTCGCGGGCATCGACGCCTTCGCCCGCGCCGCGCTGATCGCCGAGGACATCCTCGAAAACTCGGACTACCGGGAGCTGCGGCGGACGCGGTACGCCTCGTTCGACGCCGGCGACGGCGCGGCGTACGAGGCGGGCGGGCTGACGCTGGAACAACTGGCCGAACTGGGCGCGGCGGGCGGCGAGCCGGCGCAGACCAGCGGCAAGCAGGAGCTGTACGAGGCGATCCTGCTGCGGCACCAGTGAGGCATCGCGTCGGCGACGCGTTGCGTCATGGCTATCTGTCACTCCACGTCGTACAGCCCGACGGTTTTGTTCAGCACCGCCGGGCCGTTGGTCTCCCGCACGTTCAGGCGGATGTCCCCGGCCCGCAGTGCCGCGGCGGCGTCGGCGAAGCGGAACTGGCGGATCACTGACTGGCCCGGCTCGAGCCGGGGGATCAGGCGTTCGCGGCGTGGGTGGCCGGCGAGCTTGGCGGCGAGGTTCAGCGAGATCGGCGCGTCGCCCGTGTTGGTCAGGATGCAGGTCACCGCCGCGTCGGTCGTGCCCGCGGCGCGGCCCGGCTCGACCGCCAGCGACGCCTCGAGCCGCACGCCCTCCAGCCCCAGCCGCATCGGCGCCGCCAGCTCGACCTCGTACCGCCGGTCGGCCGTGAACTCCATGTCCACCGTCAGCCGCTTGTCGCCCGCCACCTCCTGCACCGGGAACCGCAGCACGATCGGCAGCTCGAGCGACCGGCCCGGCCCGATCGAAAACGCGTGGCGGAACGGCCGGATCGACCAGCTCTCGGGCCCGACGATCGTGAACCGCCCGCTGATCGTCACCGGCCAGGGGTTTTGCAGCCGCAGCGTCCGCAGGTGCGGGGTCTGCGTCGAGAGGACGAACGGCTCGTCGAGTACGAAGCCGGCGCGGAACAGCGCGAGCTGCGGGTCGACGCCGGTGACGAACACCGGGGTGTCGGTCAGGGGCACGACGTGCTTGCCGTCGGCGTCGGGTTGCAGCGGCGTGGCGTTGCCCCAGACGTCGTGGAGCACCGGGGCGCGGCCGAGGAACATCCGCAGCTCGGAGCGGGCCGCGCCGGCGTTGACGTTCCAGGCGACGAGCATCCCGGGGGTGTCCGGGGTCCCGGGGGTGGTCTGCGTCGGTCCTGGCGGACCGGCCCCGCCGGCTTCGGCCGTTTCCGTGAGCGGTCGGTGGCGGCGGAAGATGACGGCCGCGCGGTCGTCGCCGAGGTTAAGCCGGCCCGCCGCGCGCTGCCCCGCCAGCCGCGTCGCCACGTTCGCCATCACGCCCAGCAGCGGGTCGGGCAGCAGCGCGTCCCGCCGCTCGAGCGCGGGCGTCCAGAGGTCGGGCAGCGCGACGCCCGTCGCGTCCTGCTCCCAGGCGTGCACCATCCGCAGCGCCAGGTCCGCCACCCGGGCCGGGTGCGGCACCGCGTCCGCCGACGCCGGCCGCAGGTGCAGCCGACGCGGGGTGTCGCCGGTCGCCCACCCCGAGCCTTGCAGGTGATCGACCAGACGCTCGGGCAGCACGCCGGCGGGCCAGTGGACGGCGTAGCCCACGCCGCCGGTCGGCATGTCCTCCCGCACGGGCTGGTCGAGCCGCCACGGCAGGGTGATCACCGGGGCCGGGGTCCAGTGGCGGAACTCTTCGTAGGCCGTCGCCGCCAGCCCGCCGAGCCCGGGCAGGTACGCCGCCGCGGGCCGGTCGGTGCCGCCGAGCTGCCAAGTGTTCACCCGCTGGCCCTGCCGCACGAGGATCGGCTGGACGTACGGCATCCACACCTCCGGCGACGCCGCGAACGCTCGGACCGGCCGCCGGCTGTTCACCCCGCGGGTGTGCTCCAGCTCCTCGGGCAGCGGCGCGAACGACACCTCGACCCGCCGCCCGCCGTTCTTCAGCGGCGCGATCACCGACTGCAGCGTGTCCAGCCGAAGGTCCAACGCCCCGAGCGTCGTCTCGCGGTCCCAGGCCGAGACGATCACCGCGCCGAGCCCAGCGATGCGCGACAGCTCGGGCAGCAAAGCCAAGTGACGCGGCCCCATGCCCTCGGCCGAGAGCGCGAACCGCTCGGCGTCCGGGCCGACCGGGCCCGTGCCCGGCGGCAGCCACAACGCCGCGTTGTACGTCCGCGCGATCACGCGGTCGGGGTCGGCTGTCGAATCGTCAAGGGCCGCGGCCTCACGCGTCGTGAGACCTTGGTTCTGCCCGGGGTCTTCCCCCGCCCCGCCGATCGTGAGCCGCGGCGTCGATTGACCCAGCGTCAACGCGCGACCCGGCTCTCTTGATGTATCGCCCCCGCGGGCCAGCGTCCGCCGCCCGCCCGGCCGCTCGACCACCGCCAGCTCCGCGAGGTACCAGCCGTACGCCGGCAGGTCCGGCTCCCACCGCCACCGGCTCGGCGCGCCCCAGCCCATCGGCCGGACCTCCTGCGCGACCCGCCGCCGGGCGTGGTCGTACAGCGTCAGCCGCGCCTCCAGCCGCCCGCCCACCAGGTCCCGGACCGACACGTCCCACGCCGGGCCCCGCCCCCCGCGCGTGATGTTGACCGCGCTGCCCGTGGCGATCTGTACGTGCGGCAGCTGCCACACCGTGACGTCATCGAACCACGCGTCGCCGCGCACGTCGCTCAGCACCACCTGTTGGTTGCCCAGCACGTTCCGCGGGTCCGGGCTGGGCTGGACCAGCTCGGCCTCGATCCCGAGGTACGCCGCCTTGCCGAACTCGCCCGGCAGCGTCAACGCGACCTCGGCCCAGCCCTTCTCGCTCCGCAGCCGCTCGCTGACGCGGACGCTGCCCTCGATCCGCTTGCCCCCGGCGTCCACCAGGTACGCCCGCAGCCGCGCCGCCGACCGCTCCAGCCCCGCGGTCCGCACCTTCGCCGTCACCCGGTAGTCGCTGCCCGGCACCGCCGGCAGCCGGCCCACCTCCAGGAACGCCCCGCTGCTGCCCCCGTCGATCCCGAGGTGCAGGCTGTACTCGCCCGACGCCGCGTCACCCCGCGCCGCGTACCGCACCACGTTGTGACCCGGGAACCCCGGCCGACGCGACAGCCGGTCGTGCAGCGGCAGCCGCCCGAAGTTCGGGTCCCGCGCCTGCGGGTCCCGCCCCATCGGGTGCCAGCCCGGCGGCATCGTCAACCCCCGCCCCAGTTTCACGCCCCGGTCGTTCGTCTCCTCGAAGTCGAACAGCTGCACCAGCCGCTTCGGCGTCGTTGCCGCGGGCTGGCCCACGGCCGACGACGCGGCGACCACGGACGCAACCACCGCCAGGAGCGAGAAAATCCGCATCCTGTTTTATCGGCCCCACCCGCCGCTGCCGTGCAATCCGTACGTCTACGACACCGTCAGCGTCGGCCCCGCCGCCGCTCCGCTCATCACGTGGACCCCCACCTGACGCACCAACGCCCGCGTCACCGCCTCCAGTTCCGCCGCCAGCGTGTCGTCGCCCGTAAAGTTCGCCGTCGGGTCCCCCGCGTCCGCGTTCCGCCGCAGGTTGGTGTTGATCGGCACCGCCCCCAGAAACGGCACCCCCGCCGACTGCGCCAGCATCTCCGCTCCCCCCCGCCCGAACAGGTCGTACTCCTTCCCATCGTCGCCGATGAAGTAGCTCATGTTCTCCACCAGCCCCAGCACCTCGATCCGCAGCTGCCGGAACATCGAGATCGCCCGCCGCGCGTCGTCCTGCGCCACCTTCTGCGGCGTACACACCACCACCGCCCCCGTCAGCGGCAAGAGCTGCGACATCGTGAGCGGCACGTCCCCCGTCCCGGGCGGCAGGTCGATGATCAAGTAGTCCAACTCCCCCCAGTCTGTCTGCGTCGCCAGCTGCTGGAACGCCCCGTGCGCCATCGGGCCCCGCCAGATCAGCGGCTTGTCGTCCTCGACCAACGCCCCGATCGTCATCGACTTCACCCCGTGCACCTCGAACGGCACGATCATCTTCCCCACCGTCCGCGGCTCGAACCGGTCCGTCCCCAGCATCGTCGGCAGCGACGGCCCGTAGATATCCCCGTCCATCAGCCCCACCTTCGACCCCGTCCGCGCCAGCCCCACCGCCAGATTCACCGCCACCGTCGACTTGCCCACGCCCCCCTTCCCCGCCCCCACCGCCACGATGTGCTTCACCCCCGGAAGTGGGTTGCCCCCCCCGGAAGCTTCCGCGCCGCTGTCGGGAGCTTGCTGCGGCTTGCTGGGCGCGGACCCGGTCAGCTCGAAACTGAACCGCACGTCCGGTGTCAGCCCGAGCCCTTCGATTCCCGCCGACGCCTCGGCCCGGAACCGCTCCTTGAATTGCCGCGCCCGAGCCGGCAGCTTCACCTCTACCAACGCCCGCCCGTCCGACCCGATCTCGACGTGCTGCACCATGTTGAGCGTGACGATGTCCCGCTTCAGCTCCGGGTCCTGCACCCCCCGCAGCACGTCCACCACTTGGTCTTTCGTTGCGGCCATAGACCAAATGATAGAAGCCCCGCACCCCCGGGTAGCGGCGGGACTTGTCCCGCTGTCGGCCGCATAACAACCGCACGCAATAAATCGCCAAACCGCCCGTTCTAACGGCTGAAGATACCGCACCTCAAACCAGGAACCACTCTATGAAACCCGCCACGACCTCAACCCGTCCCGCCGCGCCCGGCGCCCTGCGAACCTCGCTGCTGGCCCTGCTGGCCGTCCTCCTGTGCTTTGGCCTGTCCACCACCTCGCTCGCCGCACCGAGCGCTTCCGGGGCTACTTCCGGGGGCGAACGGGCCGAACGCGGCGCCGCCAAGGATGCTTCCGGGGGCGGTGAGCGGCGTGAAGGCCGCCGGGCCGGCATGGGTCAGCTCATCGACGAGCTCGGGCTCACCGAGACCCAGCGGACCACCGTGAGCGGGATCGTCGAGGGCCAACGTGACGAGATGCGGGCCCTCCGCGAGCAGATGCGTGAAGCCCGCCGGTCCGAAGACCGCGAGGCCTTCGTCGAGCTCGGCGAGCAGATGCGGGCCCTGATGGACCAGACCCGCAAATCGATCCGCGCCGAGCTGACCCCCGAACAGCTGACCACGTTCGACGCCCAGGTCGAGCAGATGCAGACCCGGGCCCGCGCGATGCGGGAGCAGCGCGGCGAGCGGGGCGAGGGCGAGCGGCAGGGACGCGGCCAACGCCGCGGCCCGCTGGCGGACCTCGACCTCACCGAAGCGCAGGAGCAGGCCATCGGCGACGCCATGCGGTCGAGCCGCGAAGCGGTCCGCGACCTTCAGGAGCAACTCCGGACCGCCCGCGAGTCGGGCGACGAAGAAGCGATGCAGGCCCTCGGCCAGCAGCTGCGCGACACGATGGACCAGGCCGCCGAGGCCGTCCGGGCCGAGCTGACCCCCGAGCAGCAGACGCAATACGACGCCAATCTCAACACGGCCCGCGAGCAGCGTGAGCAGCGCCGGGCCGAACGCCAAGCTTCCGGGGGCCAAGCTTCCGGGGGCGACGGCGAGCGACGCCGGAGCCGCGGCGACGACGCCCCGGCCGAGTAAACCTCAAGCCACCGATCACCTACCCTCGACCGCACGAAAAAGCCCTGTTTTCGTGCGGTTTTTCGCGATTTAACGGGCACCGCCCGCCCGGTTGCGTCGCCACCGCACCGCCCTATCTTGCGGGCATGACCACCACCCAAAAACCCGCCCCGCCCCGCGAACTCGTCCACCCCCGCGACGCGCTGATGCAGACCATGCAGCGCATCTACCGCTACCGCATGACCACCACCAGCGGCGGCAACCTCTCGCTCCGCGACGCCGACGGCGACCTCTGGATCACCCCCGCCCGCGTCGACAAGGGCAACCTCCGACCCGAAGACATGATCCGCCTCGACGCCGACGGCCACGCCCACGGCCCCCACCCGCCCTCCTCCGAACACCCCTTCCACCGCGCCATCTACGACGCCCGCCCCGACCTCGGCGCGATCGTCCACGCCCACCCCGTCGCCCTCGTCGCCTTCAGCATCTCCAAGCAAGTCCCCGACACCCGCCTGTTCGCCAAGAGCCGACACACCTGCGGCGAGCCCGGCTTCGCCGACTACGCCCTGCCCGGCAGCGCCGCCCTCGGCGACGTCATCGCCCAAACCTTCGCGAAGGGACACAACGCCGTGATCCTCGAGAACCACGGCGTCGTCGTCGGCGGCACCGACCTCGCCGACGCCTTCCAACGTTTCGAGACCCTCGAGTTCACCGCCAAGACCCTCGTCAAGGCCGGCCACCTCGGCGGCGCTACCCCCCTCACCGACCAGCAGATCGCGCAGCGCAACACCCCGCCCCCGCCGCTGCCCGACTTCGACCCGCCGCCCGCCACCGTCGCCGAGAAGGAGGCCCGCCGGCAGATCGTCGACTTCTGCCGCCGCGGCTACGAGCAGCGTCTGCTCATCAGCACCGAGGGCAGCTTCTCCGCCCGGCTCGGACCCGACCGCTTTGTCATCACCCCCAGCAACGTCGACCGCCTCTCGATGTCGGTCCACGACCCCGTGCTCATCGACGCCGGCCGGGCCGAGGCGGGCAAGACCCCCAGCCGCGCGACCCGCCTCCACGCCGCCGTCTACGCCGCCCACCCCGAGGTGAACGCCGTGGTCAACGCCTACTGCATCAACGCCACCGCGTTCAGCGTCTGCGGACGGCACCTCGACTCCCGCATCATCCCCGAGAGCTACGTCTTCCTCCGCGAGGTCGGCCACGTCAGCTACCGCGACGCGACCCACGACCCCGCCGCCGTCGCCGCGAAGCTCGGGCCCGCGTCACCCGTCGCCCTGATCGAAAACGACGGCGTCGTCGCCTGCGGCAGCACGGTCCTCGCCGCGTTCGACTGCCTCGAGGTGTTGGAATCCACCGCCGAGGCCGTGATCAACAGCCGACCGCTCGGCGAAGTGAGCCCGATGGGCGACGACGCCATCGCCGACCTGCGCCGCGCGTTCTTCGGCGAGTGATATCAAGATCAACCGACACCAGTAAGCCGCTTGCGGCTTAGCGCATCAAACCCGCTCGACAAACCGGCGCGTGATGAGTTCCAGATACTCGGCCTGATCCCGCGCCCAGTACTCCTCCGAAAACACCTCCACCTCGCAGAACCCGTCGAAGCCCGCCGCCTCGACCATCCGGCGGATGCCGCGGACGTCGATGCACCCGTCGCCCATCAGCCCGCGGTCGGTCAGCAGGTGCCGGGTGTTTGGCCGCCAGTCGCAGACATGAAACCCAAACAGCGTCCCCCGCTCACCCGCCAACGCGATCTCCCGCTCCAGGTCCGGGTCCCACCAGACGTGGTACACGTCGCAGGCGATCCCCACCACGCCCCGGCCGACGCCTCCGATCGTGTCGCAGATCGCCCGCGCCTCGGCCATGCGGTTCACGCACGACTTGTCCGCCGCATACATCGGGTGCAGCGGCTCGATGCTCAGCCGCACGCCGACCGCTTTCGCGTGGTCCACGCAAGCCGCGATCCCGTCCGCGACCTGTTTCCGCGCTTCAACCAACGGCATCCCCGGCACCGCGCCGACCACCAACACCACCTGGTCCGCGCCCAGCGCCGCGGCTTCATCGAGCATCACCTTGTTGTGGTCAACCACCGCTTGCCGTTCCTCACTTCCGGGGGCGGGGAAGAAGCCGCCGCGCACGTACGCAGGTACCGCCAGGCCCGAACCCTTCACGATGTTTACCGCTTCATCGAGCCCGACGCCGCCTTCTTCCGGGGCCACCGTGTTCCGCCAGACCGCGACGCCGCCGACGCCCGCCGCGGCGTAGTGCTCACAACACTCGGCCAACGACCAGGGCTTGTTCGTCATCGTGTGAATCGCACAACGTGAAAGGTCCAGACTCATGTTCTTCAACTCCGAAACCGATCCGGACCTTCGCTGCGCTCAGGTCCGGCTTGGATAAAAAACGGCGCAAGCCGGACCTGAGCGCAGCGAAGGTCCGGATCCCCCACTACCCTTGACCCATGCCCCCGCCCGACACCCGCTGGTGGCACCTCATCCTCACCGCCCGGGGCCAATGGCTGCCCGGCGACCCACGCGGCTTCCGCTCCCGCCGACACCGAATCCACAGCAGCGGCGACTACAAACACCACCCCCCAGCCGACGAACACCAGGACCTGTTCCGTTACCACAAACGGCACGCCGCCCCGCCGGTCACGTTCCCGGTCCCGGTCCGCGAACTGCTCGGCAGGGCCTTGCAGACCAAAACCAAAGCCCTCAAGCTTCAGTGCCTCTGCCTCGCCGTCGGGCCGTCCCACGCCCATATGCTGCTCCGCGGGCCGGCAGACTTTGACGAAACCAGGAAAATCGTCGGCCGATTGAAGCAGGCCGCGTCGCACGCGGTGCGCAGTGACCTGCCCGGCCGCATCTGGGCCGACGGCGGCAAGCCGATCCCGATCCGTGACCGTGAGCATCAGTTGCGGGTCTTCCGGTACATCTTGAAACACGAGAATGAAGGAGCCTGGGTGTGGCGGTTCGACGCTTGATCCGGACCTTCGCTGCGCTCAGGTCCGGCTTCCACTCTTCTTCTCACCAAGCCGGACCTGAGGGCAGCGAAGGTCCGGATCACTCCAGTCTCACAACCCCGGCACGTCGACCCAACGCCGCTCCCGCCAGCTGGTCATCCCCAGCTCCGCCAGCTGCACGCCCCGCGCCCCGGCCCGCAGGTCGTAGCGGAACGGCTCGTCGAGCGCGACGTGACGCAGGAACAGCTCCCACTGGATCTTGAACGCGTTGTCGTACGCGATGTTGTTCGGCACCAGCTCCCAGCCGTCGTAGAAGTCGATCGGCTGCGGCACGTCGGGGTTCCACACCGGCTTCGGCGTGTTCGCCGCCGACTGGGTGTAGACCTCCCGCAGCCCCGCGACGGCCGAGCCCTTGGTCCCGTCGACGTGGACCGTCAGCAGGTCGTCCCGCCGGACCCGCGTCGCCCACGACGAGTTGAACTGGCACATCGTCCCGTCTTCCAGCAGGAACATCGCGTAGGCCGAGTCGTCGGCGGTGCACTTGAACGGCGTGCTGTCCTCGGCCCGGCGCTCGTCGAGGTCGATCGCGCCGTGGGCGACCAGCGACTTGATCGGACCGAACAGGTTCGTGATGACGTACTCCCAGTGGCAGAACATGTCGATCATGATCCCGCCGCCGTCCTCGGCCCGGTAGTTCCAGCTCGGCCGCTGCATCGGCTGATCGACGTCCATACCCGAGAAGACCCAGTAGCCGAAGTCGCCCTTGACCGACAGGATGTCGCCGAAGAAGCCGAGCTCCTTGAGCATGGCGAGCTTGCGGAAGCTGCTGAGCCAGAGCTTGTCC